>DIYM01000026.1:0-11532 GCA_002429045.1 Phycisphaerales bacterium UBA6054 | reverse complement strand
GCTCGCGCCCGCCTCGGTCGCAGCTTTCGCCCCCGTCTCCAACGCCGCGATCGCGTCACCGATCCGGTTCTGCTTGAACAACGCCTCGCCGATGTTGTGCCAGCTCACCGAGAGCTTCGCACGCAACCCCTGATCATCAGGCGCCTTCTCGAGCAGGGCGGCCCGGATGTCCCGGGAAGACTCGTAGTGCAACATCGCGTCCACCGTCGTCCCAGTGTTCGCGTCCGACCTGTTGCCCGCCAGATCGCCCACCCGCTCGTGCGCGTCCGCCAACTCCATCAGCAGATCGTCCGACGGGTCGGGCTGCTCGCCCAGCAACGCCAGGTACTCCAGCGCCTTCTCCAGCACGATCCCCCGCGCCTCGGTCGCGCCGCGCAGGTTCTTGATCGAGTCGCCAAACTCGTACAGCATCGTCCGGGCCAGATCGCGTGCCGCGTCGAGGTTGTCCTCCGCCTTGTCTTTCTCAACCACCGCGACCGCCCGGGCGCCCTCGGCCTGGTTCCACATCGCCGTCATCCCGATCGCCGAACCGGTGATGATGATGCTCGCGGCCAACGCGAACCCCGCGACCGCCTTGTGCCGCGCCATCGTCTTCTTCATCACGTACCAGCCCGAGTCACGCTTGGCCTGGATCGGCTCGCCCGCCAGGTAATGCCGGATGTCCCGCGCCAGCTCGCCCGCGGACTGGTACCTCCGCTCGCGGTCCTTCGACAACGCCTTGAGCACGATCGTCTCGACCTCGTCGTTGATCTGCTTGCGGATCGTGCTGGGCCTGGCAGGCTCAACACGCTGGATGTTGTCCAGCACGTCCCGCATGTTCCCGATCACCGAGTACGGGAACTTCCCACCCGTCAGCATCTGGTACAGCATCACCCCCAGCGAGTACACGTCCGTCCGCAGATCGATCGCGTCCCCCGAACCCGTCGCCTGCTCCGGCGACGCCCACGGCAGCGACCCGATGAACTGCCCCGTCATCGTCATCGGATTGGACGGATCCATGTCGGACTCGACGCCCGCGGTCACCTTCGCCAGCCCGAAGTCCACCAGGACCGGCTCGCCCGCCTGATCCACCCGCACGTTCGCGGGCTTGATATCCCGGTGCACCACGCCCTTGAGGTGCGCCGCGTTCACGCCGTCGCAGACCTTGGCGAAGAACCGCAGCGTCGACTCGACCTCGCTGATCTCCGAGATCCGGGAACGGGACCGCGAACGCCCCGCCGCCTCGTGCTGCTTGCGCTCGCGACGCTGCTCGCGGAGGATCTCATCGAGCGCCTTGCCCGAGATGTAGTCCATCACGCAGAACAGGCTGCCGTCGCTCGTCACGCCCGAGTCGTGCAGCCCGACCACGTTGGGGTGGCTCAGCTGACCGAGCAACTGCACCTCGCGATCGAACCGGGCCTTGCCGGTCGTGCCCAGCGTCGCCCCCCCGTGCATGACCTTGATCGCCACCCGGCGCTTCGTCGCCAGCTGGTTCGCCAGGTACACCACGCCCTGGCCCCCGCGGTGGATCTCGCGCCGGATCTCGTACCCCGGGAACGTGTCCTTGCCCGGCAACGCCTCCGCACGCGGCGCCGACGGGTGAGACGCCTCGGCCGCCGTCGGGGCGTCGGGCGAAACAAACTCACTCCCGCCAGCCACCGACGACCCCTTCTGAGACGTCCAGGTCGAAGCGCGGTCCACCTGATTCAGCGCCGCGAGGATCAGGTCCCGCTCCCGGGACCCGCCGGCGCCGCCGACCCGCGTCGAGTTGCCCGCCCCGCCCGAGGACCCGGCGGGGCGACTCGGTTGGCCGGATGATGGACCGGGGGCGCGTCGCATATCACTCCTTTGAGCGGGCCGGGGTCGCACCGATCACGCCCGTTCCGCAACTTTCTTCAAGCCACCACCGGTTCCGGTGACCCGTGTGCAGGGATGATCACCAGCCGATCAGATCCTGCTCGACCTTTCTTACTCGACCTTGGTGAAGTAACGGCTCTCGGATCCGAGAACCTCCTTCAGGTGCTCGTGGGCGCGGGCCCGCAGCATGTACACCGCCCCCTTGCTCCGCCCGAGTTCCTCCACGACCTCTTCGATCGAACGCCCCTGCAGGTCGTACATCGAGATCACCCTCGCGTAGTCCTCCGGCAAACGCGAGACCGCCTGCTGGATCACCGAGATCACCTCGCCCTTGTGGGCCACCAGCGAGGGCGTCGACACCGTCACCCCGATCGCCTCGACCATCGCCACCATCGAATCCTCGTGCGAACGGTTCTCGATCCGCTTCGACGGGTTCGGACGCTTGGCGGCCTCGAGACCCCGCACCGCGTCGATCAGATTGTTCTCGGCGATCCGAGTCACCCAAGCCCGGAAGCCCCGCGCCCCGCCCCCGGTGAAACTGGTAAACCGAGAGATCGCCTCCATATACGTCACCTGCATCACATCGTCGACGCTGAGCATCGACCGGTGCTTGCGCCCGATCTTCGGCTCGATGATCCCGCGGATCGACGGCGCGATCGACTCCAGCAGCCCCACCAACGCCTCGATATCGCCCTCCTGGGCCGCATCCAGCGTCCTGTCCTGTGCGTCTTCCGAGATCATCCCCCTATTCTACCAAGACGCGGCCCGGGAGAACCACCCACCCGAGCCTCGGGGATCTCATGGACGACACGCCGATCAGCCTCGTGCTCCAACTCATCGAAGGCCCCGAACTGGGGGGCATGGACCGCGCCTGGCGAACACGCACCGAGCGACCCCTGATCATCGGCCGCGGGCAGGACGCCGACGTCCGCCTCCCCGACGCATCGGTCTCCCGCACGCACGCCGAGATCAGCTTCGACGGCGTCGCCTGGGCCCTCCAGGACCTCGGCTCCAGGCACGGGTGCGTCGTCGCCGGCCGACTCGTCCGCCCCGGAGAACAGGTCACGCTCGGCCACCTCAACGAGATCCAGGTGGGCGCCTGGGTCTTCTGCGTCCAACTCACCGGGGGCATGACCAGCGCCGTCACCGTCTCCCCCGACTCCACCCAGCACGACCGCGTCCGCCGGGTGTCGCCCGACGAGATCGGCACGCTCATCAAAAGACGCCTCGAGGTCGTCCTCAACTCCGCCGGATCGCTCGGGAACGCCAGCACCGAATCCGAAGCAGCCCACGCCATCGCCGAATCCGTCGCCGAGGGTGTCACGCACGCGCAGGTCGCGGTGGTCGCCGTGGACGACCGGGGCGAGCCCGCCGACGTGCTCGCCTCCGCCGGCAACACCGGCGACTTCGAGCTCTCACGCTCCCTTCTGACCGAAGCCGCCAAAGGCCAGACCGTCGTCCTCGAAGCCGACACCCAGACCCACAACTACGGCGTCTCCATCGCCCAACTCGGCATCCGGTCGGCGTGCTGCGCCCCCATCACCGTCGGAGACTCCGTCCAGGCCGTGCTCTACCTCGACGCACGCGCCGAGGACCCGCACGCCGGCGCCGATGCGGGCGAAGACGCCGCGCCCTTCGTCCACGCGATGGCCCGCATCTGCGGGCTCGCGATGTCCAACATCCGCCGCGCCTCCCTCGAGATCAGCCGCGTCCAGATCGAGTCCGACCTCCGCGCCGCACGCGTCGCGCAACGCATCATGATGCCCGAATCACGCGGCACCACCCACGGCGTCGAGTTCGCCATGCTCAACCGCCCGGGGCGATTCGTCGCCGGAGACCTCATCGGTGTCGAGCAACGACCCGACGGCAAGGCCTGCTTCTACCTCGGCGACGTCACCGGCAAGGGCGTCGGCGCCGCCATGCTCATGGGCATCGCGCAGTCGTCCCTCCACGCATCGCTCGCCGCCGGCGCCCCCATCGAACGGGCCGCCATGCGCCTCAACCGACTCCTCGCCCCACGCATCGAAGCCGGGCAGTTCATCAGCCTCTGGATCGGCGAGTACGACCCCACCACACGCCGGCTCACCTCCACCGACTGCGGGCACGGGTACTCCTATCTCAGAGAATCCGCCCGGCTCACCCTCGGGATCGGCGCGGGCTCGTTCCCCATCGGCATCGACACCGATCAGAACCTCACCACAGAGACCCGCACCGTCGAGCCCGGCGCCTCGCTGCTCCTCTTCTCGGACGGGCTCGCCGAGCAGGCCTCCCCGTCCGGCGAGCAGTTCGGGTTCGAACGCGTCGAGCCCATCGTCCGCGACACACACGAGCCCGCACGACTCGTCGACCGCCTCGTCGAAGAACTCGCCCGCTTCGGGCAGACCGAGGCCTTCGACGACGACCTCACCATCGCGGCGTTCCGGTTCGCCTGACCCCGCACGCACGCCACGAAAGAGCATTCACGATCCGCGCGAACGCCCACGCGCACGGACGCGGCGCGCCAACGAATACCATCGCCCCATGCCGACCATCAGCGTCTTCGACATGTTCAAGGTGGGGATCGGGCCGTCGAGCTCCCACACCCTCGGGCCGTGGCGCATCGCCCAGCGATTCCTCCGCGAGACGCTCGAACGCCACCCCGCGCACAGCATCAAAGGCTTCCGCTACGAACTGCTCGGCAGCCTCGCCCTGACCGGCAACGGGCACGCGACCGACAAGGCGCTCTGCCTCGCCATGCTCTCCGAAGATCCCGAGACCATCGAGCCCGCCATCGTTGACGACCTCCTCCACGCCCTCAACGCCTCCAGGTCCGTCCACATCGGATCGGCCCGCGTCCCCTTCGACCCCGCGACCGACATCGTGTTCTGCAAGAACGAACGCCACCCCGCCCACGCCAACGCCATCCGGTGCACCGCACGCACCGCCGCCGGCGATGCCACACAGACCTACTTCTCACTCGGCGGCGGCTTCATCGCCCGCGAGGACGAAGGCACCCAGGACCAGCCCCAAGACCGCCCCCTCCCCACACACCCCATCCACCACGCCCAGGATCTCCTCAACGCCCACGTCCGGACCAACGAGCCGATCAGCCAGATCGTCCGCCAGAACGAACTCTGCTGGCGCGACGCCGAGACCATCCGCCGCGAATCGCTCCGGCTCTGGGACGTCATGCGCCAATCCGTGCGACGCGGCTGCCGCAACGACGGCATCCTCCCCGGGGGGCTCGAGGTCCACCGCCGCGCCCCAGCCCTCCTCCGAGACATCGTCCCCGACATCGAACGCGAAGACATCGACCGGCTCGTCCACACCGTCCGCCGGGCCGAGCCCGCGTTCGAGGACCTCCTCCGCTGCGTCAGCTGCTTCGCGATCGCCGTCAACGAAGAGAACGCCGCGATGGGCCGAGTGGTCACCGCGCCGACCAACGGCGCCGCGGGCGTCATCCCCGCGGTGCTCATGTACCGCGCGTGCTTCGCGCCCGACCCGATCAGCGACGAGGAGATCGAGCGCTTCCTGCTCACCGCGGGCCAGATCGGCGCGCTCTTCAAGCAGAACGCCACCATCTCCGCCGCCATGGGGGGCTGCCAGGCCGAGATCGGCGTCTCCAGCGCCATGGCCGCCGCCGGGCTCGCCGAACTCCGCGGCGCCACCCCCGCCCAGGTCCTGATGGCCGCCGAGATCGCCATGGAGCACCACCTCGGCATGACCTGCGACCCCGTCGCGGGCCTGGTCCAGATCCCATGCATCGAGCGGAACGCCATGGGCGCCGTCAAAGCCATCGCCGCCTGCACCATCGCCGAGCAGTCCGACCCCACGCAAGCACGCGTCTCCCTCGACGAGGTCATCGCCGCCATGTGGGAGACCGCCGTCGAGATGAACGAACGCTACAAAGAGACCTCCCTGGGCGGGCTCGCGGTCAAGCTGAACGTCACCGTGGGGCTCGCCGAGTGCTGACCCGCCCGGGCCGCCCGTTCAGAACACCCCCGGGATCTGAAACCCCCGACGCCAACTTCCAGTAAACAATGCCGGGAGAATCCTCCCGCAGCATCTGTCTCTCTATCCGTATTCCTTCCCACTGGAACCACCATGAAGATCCCCCAACTGCTCGCCGTTGTCGGCGGCCTCACCGCCGCACACGCCGCCCCCGCCTTGGCACAAGACGCGAACCCCGGCATGTTCCGCTACCCAGACGTCTCCGCCAGCGAGATCGTCTTCGCCTACGCCAACGACCTCTGGGTCGTCTCCCGTAACGGAGGCACCGCACGCCCCCTCGCCAGCCCCCCCGGGCAGGAAACCTTCCCCAAGTTCAACGCCGACGGCACCGAGGTCGCCTTCATCGGAAACTACGAAGGAGACCGCGACCTCTACACCGTCTCCGTCAACGGGGGCATCCCCCAGCGGGTCACGCACCACCCCGCCAACGAACGCCTCCACGACTGGTCCGCCTCCAACGGGCTCGTCTTCTCCCACAACGCGCTCTCCGGCAACCCCGCCCAGCAGCAACTCTTCACCGTCTCCTCCGAAGGCGGCATGCCCGAAACACTCCCCATCCCCTACGGCGCCGCAGGCTCCATCTCCGCGGACGGCGCCTGGCTCGCATACACGCCCAACTCCCGCGACTTCCGCACCTGGAAGCGATACCGCGGCGGGCTCGCCACCGACATCTGGCTCTACAACCTCTCCGACAACTCCGCCCGCCAGGCCACCGACTGGGAAGGCACCGACACCAGCCCCATGTGGCACGACGGGGTCCTCTACTACCTCTCCGACCAGGGCGACGAAGCACGCCTGAACATCTGGTCCTTCAACCCGCGCACCGACGAACGACGCCAGATCACCCGCTTCGGGAACAAGGACGTCAAGTTCCCGTCCATCGGCCCCGGCGCCAACGGACGCGGCGAGATCGTCTTCCAACTCGGATCGCAGATCTACCTGCTCGACCTCGCCAACGAGAACACATCGCCGGTCGATATCACCGTGCCTGGCGCCCGGGCAACGCTCCGCGACAAACGCATCAACGCCGCGGGCAACATCGCCTCCGCCGGCATCTCGTCCACCGGCAAACGCGCCGTCGTCGAAGCACGCGGCGACATCTACACCATCCCCGCCGAGAACGGCCCGCCCCGCCAGATCACCGACACCTCCGGAGCCGCCGAACGCCTCCCCGCCTGGAGCCCCTCGGGCAAGTGGATCGCCTACTTCTCCGACCAGGACGGCGAGTACGAACTCTACATCACACAGTCCGACGGCAAGGGAGAGACCCGCCAGCTCACGGACGGCAACAAAACCTACTGGATGGACTGCGTCTGGTCCCCCGACTCCGAGACCATCTGCCTCACCGACAAGGCCGGCAAGATGTACCTCGTCGATGTCGAGACCGGCGACATGAAGCACTTCGACACCGAGCCCTGGGCCAACCAGCCCAACGTCTCGTGGTCGCACGACTCCAAATGGCTGACATACTCCCGCCAGCCCGAGCGCGGCCTGACCAGCTCCATCTACGTCTACGACATCGAGAACGACGAGCTCCACCAGGTCACCTCCGGCTTCTTCAACGACTCCTCGCCGACGTTCTCACGCGACGGCGAATACCTCTACTACCAGTCCAACCGGGACTTCACCAGCCCCGACTACGAAGACGTCGGGTCGACCTTCGTGTACGCGGACACCGGCAAGCTGATCGCCGTCCCACTCAACGCCGACGTCGAGAACACCAGGCTCCTCGAGACCGACGAAGAAACCTGGGAAGAAGAGGAAGAGGACACAGAAGACCAAGCCACCGAAGACGAATCCGCCGACGACCCCGAAGCATCGGACGAAACCGACAGCGACGACGCGGACGAAGCGGAAGACGCATCAGAAGACGGAGACGAGACCGAAGACAACTTCGACCGAGACCACCCCCTCTGGGGCGTCTGGGAAGGCTCGGCCAGCGGCTTCGCCGCCCTCGGCATGCCGCAGGACGAGGTCCCGTTCACCCTCACCATCGTCGTCGACAACGAGGGCAACATCTCCGGACGCTCCGAGTCCATGGGCGAATCCGACGAGATCGACGGCGACGTCACCTTCAACCGCGACACCAATGAGTACTACTCCGAGTCCAACGAGCAGGGCGTGACCGTCATCCAGAAGGGCACCCTCAGCGGCGACTCGCTCACCGGAACATGGGAAATCGTCGAGCTCGGCATCGGCGGCACCTGGTCGGCCACCCGCACCTCCACCGAAGTCCCCGACGACCTCCTCGACGCCGCCGGTGAAGCCGACGAGGACGACGAAGACAAGCCACTGGAAATCGACCTCGAACACTTCGAGGCCCGCGGCTTCGAGCTCGATGTCGCGTCGGGCAACTTCGCCCAACTCGCCACCAACGACAAGGGCCACCTCCTCTACCTCCGCACCAACGGGAACGCGCCCTCGCTCAAGATCTACGACATCGAGGCCGACGAACCCAGCGAGAAGACCGTCCTCGGCATCGCGCTCGGCTACGCCCTCTCGGGCGACGGGAAGAAGCTCGGCGCCGCCACGCCCGCAGGATGGGTCATGGTCGACGCCAAGGCGGGCCAGTCCGGCTCGCCCCTCGAACTCGAACTCACCAAAACCGTCGAACTCCGCGAAGAGTGGAAGCAGATCGTCACCGACGCCTGGCGACGCCACCGCGACTTCTTCTACGTCGAGAACATGCACGGCGTGGACTGGGACGCCGTCCTCGACCAATACCTCCCCCTCGTCGATGACGCCGTCTCCCGAGAAGACGTCTCCTACATCATCGGCGAGATGATCGGCGAACTCAACGTCGGCCACGCCTACTACTGGGGCGGCGACACCGAGGGCCAGCCCTCCACAAACGTCGGCATGCTCGGCGTCGACTACGCCGTCGGATCCATCACCGACCCCGAAGGCAACACCCACACCGGCTTCATCATCGAAACCATCTACGAAGGCGCCCCCTGGGACACCGACGCACGCAACCCCCTCAACGCCCACGGCCTCGACATCAACGAGGGCGACCTCATCACCCACGTCAACAGCAGACCCGTCGATACCTCCAAGGACCCCTGGGCCATGTTCATCGGCACCGCGGGCGACGAGACCACGCTCACCCTCGTCTCACCGCCCTCCGAAGAAGAACACGCCGACGCAGAAGCCGAAGACACTCCCGAAGAAGACGGATCCACCGAACACACCCGCACCGTCACCATCAAACCGATGGGCTCGGAGACAAACCTCCGCTACCGCGCCTGGATCGAAGCCAACCGCCGCTACGTCGAGGAAGCATCCGACGGGAAGATCGGCTACATCTACGTCCCGAACACCGGCATCCAGGGCCAGAACGAGCTCTTCCGACAGTTCTACGGCCAGATCGGCAAGGAGGCACTCCTCATCGACGAACGATGGAACGGAGGCGGCCAGATCCCCAACCGATTCATCGAACTCCTCAACCGCCCCCGCACCAACTACTGGTACCGCCGCGACGGCAAAGACTGGCCATGGCCCTACGACTCGCACCAGGGACCCAAGGCCATGCTCATCAACGGCAACGCAGGCTCAGGCGGCGACATGTTCCCCTGGCTCTTCAAGCACCACGGCATCGGAAAGCTCATCGGCACACGCACCTGGGGTGGGCTCGTCGGCATCTCCACCGTCCCCGGGCTCATCGACGGCGGATACACCGCCGTACCCAACTTCGGCTTCTACGAACTCGACGGCACCTGGGGCATCGAAGGGCACGGCGTCGATCCCGACATCCAGGTCATCGCCGACCCCTCCCAGATGACCGACGGACGCGACCCCCAACTCGATGCGGGCGTCCAGCACCTCCTCGCCGAGATCGAACGCGACCCATACCGCCCGGCCAACCGACCCGCCGAGCCGGTCCGGACCGGCATCGGCATCGACGAAGCCGACAAGTAAACGCAGCCCCCAACAGGTCCCCACGCCCGGCACCGACCGATGCCGGGCGTTTTCATGCGCCGATCAGCACAACGCCGCGACCCGCGCCCCGATCTCATCCAGCATCAGGTCCCCGCACGCACCCGCCGACACCCGAGCCCTCAGACTCTCTGCCGGATCGATCCCGCCCAGCGAGCCCAGCGACTCGCCGACCTCCCGGTACGCGTCCCGGAACGCCATCCCCCCCGCCGCCAACTCCACGGCCCGGTCCGTCGCCATCATCGACGCATCGATCGCCGCACGCATGCGCCCCAGACGCAGTTCGGTCCCCCCGATCACCCCCGGCACCAGCCCGACCGCGTCCAGCGTCGTCCGCACCGCCCGGACCAACGCCGGCTTGGTCACCTGCAAATCCCGGTGATACCCGCTCGGCAGGCTCACCGCCTGCTGCAACTCCGCCAGGCAACCGCCGACCGTCGCGCACGCCCCGCGGAGCAACTCCGCCAGGTCCGGGTTCCGCTTGTTGGGCATGATCGACGATCCCGTCGTGGCCGTGTCGGCCATCCGCACGAAACCGAACTCGTCCGTGCTGAACAGGCTCAGGTCCCACGCGAGCCGACGCACGTCCTGCATCGCCTGCCACATCGCGCCGACCACCTGCACCTCGTGCTTGCCCCGCCCGGCCTGCGCCGCCATCGGGTTGATCGTCAACCGACCGAACCCCAACTCATCGCGCACCCCACCCCGGTCCAGATCCAGATTCACCCCGTACCCCGCCGCGGTCCCCAGCGGGCTCGCGTTGAGCCAGCCGCGGGTCAACGAGCACAACTCCGCGGACTCGCAGAACGACTCGGCGAACGACGCCATCCACAACCCAACGCTCGACGGAACCGCCCTCTGAAGATGCGTGTACCCCGGCATCGGATCCATCGCGTGATCACGCGCACGCTCCAACGCCGCCCCGGCACTCTCCCGGAGCAACAACACAAGCCGACCCAACGCATCGACAGCGTACAGGCGCGTCGCCGCCAACACCTGGTCGTTCCGGCTGCGCCCCAGATGCACACGCTTCCCCGCGTCGCCCAGACGCTCGGTCAGGAACGACTCGATCGCCGAATGCCCGTCCTCGTACCGCCCATCGAGCACGAACCCCCCGCCCGCCCACAACCCCGACAGCTCGTCGAGCGCCGAGACAATCCGCCCGACATCCGACGCCGACAGGAAACCCCGCCGTCCCAACCCACGCGCATGCGCCGCCGTCGCGCGGAGATCGAACACGAACAACTCGCGATCGAGCACCACGTCTTCCCCGGCCATGAACCGCATCGCGCCCTCGTCGGTCGCGGTCCCAGTCTTCTCCCAAAGATACCCGCTCATACCGCCGCCTCCCGGACACCCAACGACAGATCACGCCCGAACCCGAACGCCAGATTCAGGTTCTGCACCGCCTGCGACGCGGCCCCCTTGAGCAGGTTGTCGATCACGCACACCAGCCCGAAGCCCAGCCCGTCCTCCGACACCGCCACCCCGCCCACCCGGGCCATCGGCGTCCCCACAACGTCCTGCACACGCGGCGTCTCTCCCACCACTTCAATCAACCCACAACCCGCATATGCACCCGCGAGCCGCGCAAGCAACCCCTCCTCCGTCACCGGCTCCGCGGCCCGCGCCCGCACCACCGCCGTGATCCCCCTGAAAAACGGCCCCACGCTCGGAGAAAACGCCACCGGACGCCCCAGATGCCGCGTCGCCTCACGCTCGTGCGTATGCCCGACGATCCTGTAAGGCGTCACCCCCCCCCCGAGCATC
>DIYM01000097.1 GCA_002429045.1 Phycisphaerales bacterium UBA6054 | reverse complement strand
CCCAGCGATCGGATCGGCGGGAACCAGTAGTCGCCCGCCTGCCAGCCGAACCACCCGCGGATGGTGGTCTGGACCGGCCCGCTGAACTGGAGCAGATCGGTCAGCATGTACGCGCCGATGTAGCCCGGCACCGCGATCGGGAGCAGCAACATCCATGACAGCACGCCGCGACCGGGGAATCGATACGCCGTCACGACCCACGCGGTCGTGCAGCCTACCGCGAGCGTGCCCAGCCCGACGACCGCGACGAGTGCCGCGGTGTTGGCCGCGTACTCGCCGAGGGTGTGCTCACGGACGTGCGGCCACGCACCGCCCGAGCCATCGAAGATCGAACCCAAAACGACAGCCAGCGGCGCAACCACGGCCGAGGATGCCAGCACGCAGGCGATCGTCCACGGCAGGGGTGGGAACGAGCGTCTGAAGCGTCCCGAGACGGAGGAGGGCATCGCCGATCAGCGCCAGCCGGCCCGGTCCATCACGCGGACCGCTTCGGGGTTGTTCCGCCCGAGCGCTTCCATGTTGGTGACCGCCTGGCGGAAGTCGCCGAACGACGAGAGGGTCTCACTCAACGCGATGCCCGGCACGACGGGGAACTCGTTGTTGTCGATCGCGAGGACCCGCTGCGCTTCGTCGCTGACGAGGAACTCGACGAAGCGGACGGCGTTCTCCCGGTTCGGGGCGTCGGCGAGCACGCCCGCGCCCGAGATGTTCACGTGCGTGCCGCCCTGCTCTTGGTTCGGGAACACCGCGCGAACAGAGCCGGCGACCGCACGGTCGGCGTCGCTGCCGTTCATCAGGCGGGCGAGGTAGTAGTGGTTGACGACCGCGACGTCGCCCTCGCCCGCGGCGACGGCGCGGATCTGGTCGGTGTCCCCGCCCTGCGGGCGACGCGCCATGTTGGCGACGATGCCCTCGGCCCACCGCTGGGTGGACTCAACCCCGGACGCTTCGATCATCGACGCGAGCAGGGACTGGTTGTAGATGTTCGACGAACTGCGGATCAGGACGCGTCCTTGCCATTCGCCCCCGGTCAGTTCGGCGTATGACGTCGGTGTGTCCGATTCTGCGACGCGCTCGGACACCACCAGGACGCGGGCCCGCTTCGTGATGCCGAACCACAGGCCCTCGGGATGACGGAGCGACTCGGGCACGCGGACCTCCAGGACCTCGGAACGGATCGGAGCGAACAGGTCGGCCTGCTCGGCCCGCCACAGGCGTCCGGCGTCAACGGTGATGAAGACGTCCGCCGGGCTCAGTGAACCCTCCCGCTGGAGCCGGGCGATCAGTTCGTCGGATTTGCCCTCGACGACGTTGACGCGGATGCCCGTTTCGGCCGTGAATCGCTCGTAGAGCGCGTCGTCGGTGTCGTAGTGCCGGGCCGTGTAGACGTTGACCACGCCCTCGCCGGCGCTATCGGCTTCGGTGTGGGTCTCAGAGACAGCCAGGAAAGCCGAGATCATCAGGGTGAGCAGGAAGGTCAAGGGGTCTCCTCTCGTGATTCACGAGACTGTTTGTGGGAGCGTGAACCAGATCGGCGGCGGCACTCGCCCCATCGCGAGACATGTTCGGGGCTGTCGTATTCGCCACCCATGTGATGATACGGAGACCCGGAGCTTCATGCGATTGAGGCTCAGTCGCAATTTAGTCCATTCCTTTGCCTGAACGGGGCAGCACCCCGCAACGCTCCGCTCGATGCTCTTCGGAGCAGCGGGCACCGCCCGTGCCGGCACGCTCGGCGTCGGCTTCGTGGGAGATCTGGCGTCGTACACCGGCCCGGCGAGCCGGGGTCCGTTCAACCCGGCAACCCCGCCCGGCTCCGCGATCGCCGCCGATCCGGGCCTCGCCAACTCAGACCCGCCGATCCCGGGCACGCAGGTCTTCGTGTTCGAGCCCGGCCCGAACAGCGGTCCGAACGTCGGATCCTTCCCCCGCACGCCCGTGCTCGGGCGTATCGAGGTTCTGACGGCCCGGCAGGCAAAGGAATCATCCCCCGCCCATCGCCGAAAGGACCTCCGCGTGGATCCTGCCGTTGCTGGCCACCATCGAGCCCGACTCCAGCGTTCGCCGCCCCTCGATATCAGACCAGGCCCCCCCGGCCTCGCCCACGATCACCGGCACGCACGCGACATCCCACAGGTTCATCATCCCGGGCTCAACCACCGCGTCCGCCCGCCCGGTCGCCAGAAGAACAAACGCGTAGCAGTCCGACCACCCGCGGGTGTGGGCACCCAGCGAGTTCGTCCGAATCCAGGCCCGCTTCCGCGCGTCCGTGTCGTAATACTCGAGCGAGGTTGAAACCAGCATCGCCCCGTCAAGCGAGGGGTGTTCGGACACGCGCGACCGCTCGGCGGGGTGCCCGGCACGCCACCACCAGCAGCCCCGCCCGACCTCCGCGGCGACGCACTCGTCCAGCGCCGGCATCACGATGACCCCGATCGTCGGGCTCCCGTTCTCCATGCACGCGAGCAGGGTGCCGAACAACGGCACGCCGTGCACGAACGACTTGGTTCCGTCGATCGGATCGATGACCCACGTCCTGCCGCTCGAGGTCTCGACCGCGTCGTACTCCTCGCCGAGGATCCCGTCCTCGGGGTACGCCGCCGCGATCGCGTCCCGGACACATCGCTCCGCCGCCCTGTCCGCCTGTGTCACGGGCGATCCGTCCGCCTTCCCGTCCGCGACCAACGCCTCGGACTGGAACCACTCCATCGCGACCCGCCCCGCGCCACGCGCGGTCTCGATCGCAAAGGACAGCCGATCGGAGAGTACGGGTTGGGTCATCGTGTCATCCTCTCCGGCCCTCGGGCGTGCGACCCGAGGACCTCACCGAGCGCATCGATCTGGTCGGGCGAGTGGGCCGCATTCACCGACAACCGGAAGTACCGCGCGCCCGGCCCGCCGGGGTACGACACCAGGGGCATCCAGATCCCGCGCGACCAGGCGGAATCGAACAGCGCCCGCATATGCCTGTCGTCCGACCCCGTGAACGCGAAGATCGGGATCACGCCGTCGTGCTCGCCCAGCCCGGCCCGCCGAAGCAGCCCGGCCATATGCCCCGCGTTGCGACGCAGGCTGTCCAGCAGCCCCGCTTCCTGCCCGAGTACTCCCAGCACGGCGAGCCCCGCGGCGGCCAGCACCGGCGAGACCGGCGTCGTGCAGATGTACGCCGTCGAGGCCTGCCGCAGCGATGACACCACATCAACGCTTCCCATCACCATGCCGCCCCCGCACCCGAAACCCTTCGCCAGCGTCGTCGTGACCACGAGCCTGTGATCGGCGAGCCCCCCCGCCGAAGCAGCGCCCCGCCCGCGATCGCCCAGCACGCACAAGCCGTGGCAATCGTCAATCAGCAGCGCATCGTCATCTCGGAGACATCCGCGCAACGCTTCCAGCGGCGCTCGCGCCCCGTCGGCCGCGAACACCGAGTCGGTCAGCACCGCCGCCGGCCCGTCGCACCGCGCGAGCGCCTCGCCCGCCCGAGCCGCGTCGAGGTGCGGGTACACCGTGGCACGCAGCCCCGACAACCGGGCGGCGTCCGCGAGGCTCGCGTGGGCCCGCGCATCGATCACCGCGTGCCGGAAGCCCCTCGCAAACAAGCCCTGCGCCGCCGCGAGATTCGCGATGTAGCCGTCCGGAACCAGCAGCCCGGCTTCCAAACCGCAGAATGACGCCATCCGGCTCTCGAGCTCGGCATGCACCGATGCGTTGCCCGTGGTCTCGCGGCTGGCCGAAGCGCTCAGCCCGAATCGTCCGATCGCTCCCCGGGCCGCGCCGAGCACCGCCGGATGATGGGCGAGCCCGAGGTAGTCGCACCCCCCGAAGACCACCATCTCCCGCCCGTCGATGCGTGCGGTTGTTGCGCTGCTTGCCTGAAGCGGTGGGGCGGTCATCACCACGTTCCCTCGTGTTGGGTGTCAGCGACCGCCGCGAGCGGCGGTCCCCGTCACGGTAGCCCGACCCCGACCCAGCGGGCCGGGATGCCGCGTCAGTCTCGGCGGTCCGGGCCCGGAACAGGCCCGATCCGGTGGCGTGTTCACCGGATTTCCGCTACCATCACGCCCCCCCGCAGTTCCGCTGCACACACCCGAAGCGGGGGTCTCAGGAGGATCCAATGCGTGCAAGCAAACTCGTCGGAACGGTCGCCTCGGCGATGACCGCAGCCGCCCTTATGGTCGCCCCGGCGGCCGCCGGAGGCGCGGCAGAGACCGCTCGGGCCGCCGACAAGGTTGTTCAACTCCCGATCCGGACCGACGGGCCCAAGAGCCTCGATCCGGTCGAGGGATCGACCACCTACGACAACATGGCGTGCGTCCAGTTCTACGAGACGCTGCTGACCAACAAGTACGCGAGCCCGATGGAGATGGAGCCCCTCCTCCTCGCCGAGATGCCGGTCTCGGAAGACGGCGGAAAGACATGGAGGTTCCGCCTCAAGGAAGGCGTCCGGTTCCATGACAACCAGTGCTTCCCGGGCGGGAAGGGACGCGTCGTCACGCCCGATGACGTGTTCTACTCGCTCAAACGCATCGGCGACGACGAGTACAAGCTGGAAAACTGGTGGCTGCTCTCGGGCACCATCCTCGGATTCGACGAGTACGTCGAGGCACAGAACACCGCCGACGAGTTCGACTACGACGCCCCGGTCCCCGGCTTCCGAACCCTCAGCAGCACCGAGTTCGAGATCGAACTCACCAAGCCCGTGTACCGCTTCCTTTACATCCTGGGCATGTTCCAGACCTCGGTCGTGCCCAGAGAAGCCGTCGAGTTCTACGGCGAGGACTTCTCCCGCAACCCCGTCGGCACCGGCCCGTTCATCCTCGATACCTGGGTGCCCAAACAGTCGCTCACGGCGGACGCGAACCCCAACTACCACGAGGTGTTCTACCCCGCCCGAGATGAATGGTCCCGCGAGGACCGCCGGGCACGCCTGCACCGCGCCGCCGGCAAGCAGGTCCCGTTCGTGGACCGCATCGAGTTCACGATGTTCGCCGAGGATCAGCCGCTCTGGCTCGAGTTCAACAAGGGCAACCTCGGCTACACCGAAGTCCCCGAAGACTACTTCACCGAAGCCTTCGACCGGTCCTCGCGCGAGCTCAAAGAAGAGTATCTCCGCCAGGACATCCGCGCCCACGCCAACCAGCTCCTGGACTTCACCTTCCGCGGGTTCAACATGGAAGACGAACTCCTGGGCGGGTACACCGAGGAGAAGCGTGCCCTGCGGCGGGCCATCTCGTACGCGATCGATCTCGATGAGATCAACGAGACGTTCTACAACGGACGCCGATTCGTCTACGACGGGCCCATCCCGCCCGGTCTCGACGGGCACCCCGAAGGCGGGCGCGCCGAAGCCGCCGCCCGGGGACGCAACATCGCCAAGGCCCGCGAGATGCTCGTCGCCGCCGGGTACCCCGACGGGGAGGGTCTGCCCCCCATCAGGTTCTATACCGCCCAGAACACGATCAACAACGCCGTCTCCGAGATGGTCAAGCGTCAGCTCGAAGAGGTGAACATCAAGTTCGAGCCGATCTTCCTCGACTTCTCGACCCTGATCGAGACCGTCAACAAGAAGAAGAGCCCCATGTTCGGCTTCGCGTGGTCCAGCGATTACCCAGACGGCGAGAACAACCTCGCGCTGTTCTACGGCCCCAACGAATCCCCCGGCTCGAACCACTACAACTACAAGAACCCCGAGTACGACGCCCTCTACGAGCAGATCCTCACCATGCCCCCCAGCTCCGAACGCACCGCGATCTACGAGAAGATGCGCGACATGGTCCTCCACGACTGCGTCTACGTCGGCGGCATGGCCCGCGAACGCTTCTACCTCATCCAGCCCTGGCTGCTCAACTGCAAGCCCACCGAACGCTACTACGGCTGGTTCAAGTACCTCGACGTCGACGACAGCAAGCGCTGAGCTTCCTGCCCTGACCAAACCGCGACCGGGCCTTCCGCCCGGTCGCCGCGTCTGCCCCCGGAGCCCGCCCCGTGTGGAACTACATCGTCCGGCGCACGCTGTACAACATCCCGGTGTTCCTGGCCATCATCTTCGTGGTCATGGCCGCCCTGCGTGTCAACGACCCTGTCTCCGCCCAACTCGGCAAGAACGCCAGCCAAGAGCAGGTCGACCTCCTGACCCAGGAATACGGGCTCGATGACCCCTTCGTCGTCCAGTACTGGGATTTCCTCAAGGGCCTGGCGACCATCTGGAACTACGACGCGCGGAGTTGGGACCAGGGCCTGCCCGTGTCCGAGATGATCGCCAAGGCGATCCCTCCCTCGATGGCCGTCACCATCCCCACGCTCGCCATGACCGCGCTGATCTCGATCTGCGTGGGCCTGGTCTCGGCCGCCAACCGCGGGCGAGGGCTCGACCGATCGCTGATGTTCGTCGCCGTCATCGGCATGAGCATCAGCGTGCTCGTCTACATCATCATCGGCCAGTACTTCGGCGCCTTCCGCCCGAGCCAGAACATCGACGGCTGGCCGTTCCAGGTCACCGTCGACGCGTCCGCGGGCGAGAGCGCGTTCTTCTTCTTCAGCCCCGCCAACTGGATCTCCTACTGCATGCTGCCGGTGATGATCAACGTGGTCGTCGCCCTGGGCTACGACACACGCTTCTACCGCGCGGTCATGGTCGAGGAGTCCCAGCGGGACTACATACGGACCGCCCGGGCCAAGGGCGCCAGCCGCGCCCGCGTGATGTTCATCCACATGCTCAAGAACGCCATGATCCCGATCATCACACGGATCATGATCTCCCTGCCCTTCATCATCACCGGCTCGATCCTGGTCGAGGTCTACTTCGGCATCCCCGGCATGGGACGCACGCTCATCAACGCGATCAACGCCAAAGACTTCCCCGTCATACAGACCTTCACGGCACTGTTCACGGCACTGTTCATCGCGTCCAACATCCTCACCGACGTCCTCTACGCGCTCGTTGATCCCCGGGTGAGGCTCCAATGATCCCAGCACGATTCCGCGAATCCCCCGCGTTCCGCAAGCTGTTCTCGAAGCGGCTCACCATCGTCGCGATGGTTATCATCTCGGTGTATCTGCTGCTCTTCGCGTGGATCCTGATGATGGAAGCGGTCAACTGGGCCGGCCAGAAGTCCGGCGCTTTCGACATCTCTGACAGCCCCGTCCTCGGGGCGCTGCTTCCCGAACGCACCCTCGAGCGGGTCGGCGCGTCGAACGAACCCGGCTTCGGGCTCGAGTCCGAGCCGACCAAACGGATGGAGCAGGTGACCTTCTACGTCCGCAACGTCGGCAAGATCTTCGAGGAGATCGACCAGGGCGTCCAATCCGACATCGAGCCCCGCCCGATCCAAGAGATCTACGCCTCCGCGGCCCTCGCGGAACGCCGGGTCGCCGATGTCCCCCCCGACCAACTCCGCGCCACCCACGCCGAGGCCATGCGCGTCCTCGACAGGCAGACCGAACTCCGTTCGCTCAGGGACATCCTCCCTCAGATCACCATCGCGCTCGAGAAGCTGGCCGACTTCCGCGACGCCTATCAATCGACCGACCCGGACACCGAGGCCTACGAGATCGCCGCCGAAGAAGTCGCGCTGACACTCGACGAGGTGTTCGCGCTCATCGACGAGTACGCCGAACTCGCGCCGGCGTCCGACCCCATCCTGGCATTGGACCTCGACCCGCTGCGGGATTCGATGGATGCCGCGTTCGACTTCGAGCCGCGGGACCCGATCTACGACGCGGACCTCGCCGCCTCCCTGAAGGCGGCGACCACGAACGCGGGCCCCTCCATCGACGCGGCCGTCGCCGGCACGCTCGCCGATCTCGAGCCCATCGTCGACCGCCTGTACCCCGAGCCCGAGGGGCTCCGCTCCGTGCTCTACTCCATCCGGATGCTGCTCGGGACCGACCAGCAGGGACGCTCGATCATGCTCCGCGGTCTGTACTCGGCCAAGGTCGCCATCCAGGTCGGCGTGGTCGTCTCCCTGATCGCGGTGCTGTTCGGCTCGATCATCGGTGCGGCCGCCGGTTACTTCGGGGGCATCATCGACCACACCGTGATCTGGCTCTATTCGACATTCTCCTCGATCCCCTACCTCGTGCTGCTCGTCGTCCTGGCGTTCATGTTCACGGGCTCGATCTTCGAAGGCACGCTGATCCCTCTCTATGTCGCGTTCAGCCTGACGTACTGGATCGGCCCCTGCCGCGTCATCCGCGGCGAATCGCTCAAGCTCCGCTCGCTCGACTACGTCCAGGCCGCCCAGGCGCTCGGGGCGACCCGCTGGCGTATTCTCAGCCGCCACATCATCCCCAACACCTCTCACCTCATGTTCATCAACATGTCGCTGCTGTTCATCGGCGCGATCAAGGGTGAGGTCGTCCTCACCTTCCTCGGGCTGGGGCTCAAGAACGGCGCCAGCTGGGGCATCATGATCAACCAGTCCAAGTCCGAGGTGGTCTCCGGCTTCTTCTGGCAGATCGGGGCCGCCACGTTCTTCATGTTCGTGCTCGTCCTCGCCTTCAACGTGCTCACCGACGCGCTGCAGGACGCGTTCGATCCCAAGCACGTCGGCTGAGTGATCCGATCTAGTTTTCCCACGCGGCCGCAGATCAGACGCGCGTGCTGATGACGGCTGGGACGGCATTGCCGTGTCCATAGGTCTGGTGTGCTGACCCCGCGGGTGTTTTCGATCGGGTCAGGGGGCGGCCGGGAACGTGTGGCCGTCGAGCGAGATCGTGACGAAGGGGAACTGGCCCTGGAGCTGATCGATGATCCGGATAGTCCCATCGGGTTGCACGGACACGGTCATCCCCAACCAGTCGGCCAATAAGTCGATACTGCTCACCCTGAGATAGATCGGCGCGCTCGGGCGGTAGCCTTCGGGGAGCGTCGCGATCGTGGCTCCGACACTGACCGGGATGAAGTTCGAGTTGACGACCGAGCCGCTGAGCGTGACCATCGAGCCCTGCCTGATCGCGACCGGGGGTTGGAGGCCTTGCCCGGCCGGGAAAAGCCCGTCCGCGACCGGGATCGGGGCGGAGTCTGTCCCGATGAGCGTGTCGGCGACGAGCGCGCTGTCCGCGATGAGCGCGCTGCCGGCGCTCGTCGCGTGGTCCGCGAGATCGGCGTGTCCCGATCGGTCTGCGAAGAGCGCCCGCGGCGATGGCGTCACGGGCTGGTCCGGCATGACACGCTCGAAAGCCCCTGAACCTGAGGGGACGCGTACGTCGATTCGGAGCGATATGCCTGGCTCTTCGAAGTGCACGGGGTTGAACAAGAGCGGGAACGAGAAGACGCCCTGAGAAACTGTGACCCCGGTGTGTTCGATCGTCGCGAGTGTGGCGCCGACGGACGAGAGCAGCGTGACCCGGAAGTCCGCATCCGAGTCGACCGGTTCGTCGAGCTCGGCGAGCATGCCCTGGTAGGTCGGCGCGTCGTCGGAGAGATCGCGGACAAGCCAGTGCCCGGAGGCGGGCGGGTTCGATCCGTCAAAGAGCGAGGTCGTGCTCAACTGGATAAAGTCTGTTTCGGTGTACGCCACCGACACGCCGTTGCCATCGGCGAGGTATCCGGCGCTGGAGAGTTGCACCTGGGACGGCGGGGTGCTGGTGTCCGTGTTGACCCCGAGAAAACTCTCGAGAATGATCCCGGCGATCGATGAGGAACTGATGTTTGGGACGGATAGGTCGGTGATCGGCGGCAACCATCCGGTCGCGTTGAGGAGCCCGATAATCTCGTCATGGGTCGCGTAGCGCCAGCCGTCGTAGGTCGCGCCGGGCTGGAGCAGGGCGGGCATGGCCGCGAAGCTCACTTCATCTGTGACGGTCAGATCGAGGAACGCGAGGCTTTGGGAGGGATCGATGGTGACGGAATCGACACCGAAGACCGGGTGATCCGCGGCGAAGGGTTGGGCGAGAGACTCGGTCGAGAGTGCGACCAGCGTGAGCGCGATCGAACGGAGGATCGGGACGGTTGACATATCGGGCCTTTCTGCCCGAGCATGAGTGCTGGTCGGGCTCTCATAGCAATGCGCCATCGAGATCGGGGTCCTATCAAGAATCTCAAAACTTACCGTAGAAAAACCCGCCGATCAGGTCGGATCGGGTCAGTCGACATGCTCTGCTCGCCTTGTAAAGAAAATCCACTTACCCAACGCGATCGAGGATCAGAATCCTCGATTCGTGAGCGGGGGCGGGCCAGAGGGGCTCGCTTTGTCACAGTTGGAACATCGAGACCGGGTCAGGAAGATGCCGCTTCGAACCGACGCCCGACTTCCGCCCAGTTCACGATGTCCATGAACCGGTCCACGTACTCCGCCCGCCGGTTCTGGTACTTCAGGTAGTAGGCGTGCTCCCAGACGTCGATGCCAAGCAGCGGCGTCGCGCCGGCGAACACCGAGTGCTGCTGGTTGTGCATCTGAAGGATCAGGAGCCCGCCCGAGATCGGGTCCTTCACGAGCCAGGCCCAGCCCGACCCCTCGACCGATCGGGCGGCCGCCTTGAACTGGCCGGCGAACCCGTCGAACGAGCCGAAAGACGCCTCGATCGCATCCCCGAGTGCGCCGCCCGCGGAACCGCCGCCGCCCCGCCCCGCGGGCGCCATCCCGCTCCAGAACAGCGTGTGGTTGATGTGCCCGCCCGCATGGAAGCTCAGTTTCTTGGTCCAGTGCTCGGTCAGCCCCGCGTCGCCCCTCCCCGCCCGGATGTCAGCGAGTTGTTTGAGGGCACCGTTCAGCCCGCGCACGTAGCCCGCGTGGTGCTTGCCGTGGTGGATCCGCATGGTCTGTTCATCGATCACCGGTTCGAGCGCGTCGTACGCGTACGGCAGGTCGGGGAGCACGTACTCGCCCGATGCCGCGTCGTACCCCATCGGGTCCTCGCGGTCACGCCCGGCCGCCCCCTCCGCGTCGCCGGCGCGGGCCCAGCCCGCGCCGAGCCCGACCGCCGCGAGTGATCCGAGCACCGCTCGCCGGTTCATGCTGATTCCGCCTGTCATCGTGATATCCCTCCTGAGCCCACGCAGCGGGCCGCGGTGTCCTGCCGAGAGTCAGTCCTGGCGTCCCTCGATCGCCGCGATCAGCGATCCGGCCGCCAGGATCATCAGATCATCGAGTTGTTCGTCCGCGGCGGTCACCGAGATGCCGAGCCTGTACACGAACAGGTTAAAGTGCTGGCGGAACGCCGCGATCCGCACGCCGTCCGAGACGCGGTCCATGGTGTAACGCGCGGGCATGAACGCCGCCGCGTTGTCCACGTACCGTCGGACCAGCGGGGCCCACTTGCCCGTCTCGGTCATCGTCGCGACAAGCCCGCCCTCGCTGTCCAGCACCTCCCACTCGTCCCGCACGAAGGAAGACTTCATCCCCTTCCGCCGGAACGAACCGAGCGATTCACCCCCCGGGAGCGTGACGTCGTAGGTCGCACCGAAGTCGATCACCTGACGCGCCCGCAACGCGAACAGTTCCTCGCTCATGGAATCGTCCGTGTACAGCCGGATGTCTTCCTTGAGTTTGAATGCTTTCTGCTTGCAGAACGCGATCGGCTCGGCATTCTCGTCGTACACATGGAACTTCGCGCCGAGAATGGTCAGGATCTTGCGACGGATCGTGTAGATCTCGCCGGGCCTGGGTTTGATCGCCATAAGGATCGAACTCCTGTGAGTGGGGGCGTCGACGCGCATCGTATCAAGTCGCGCACGAAAAAGCGGGCCCACCGGGCCCGCTTTCAGGTCTCGGTCCTGTCGGGCGGTGTTACTCGGCGCCCTCGCCGACTTCCCAGCGCCGGAACTCCTTGACGCTGCCCCCCGAGCCGATCAACTCCTTGATCGTCTTCGACGGGTCCATGACGAAGGCCTGCTCGAGAAGAGCGACCTCGGCGAAGAACTTCCGCATGCCGCCCTCGACCATCTTCTCGGCGATCTCCTGGGGCTTGCCGCTCTCCACGGCCTGCTCGATCCGGAACTTCCGCTCCTTCTCGACCATATCGCCCGGGATGTCGTCCGGGGTCACACCCAGCGGGCGCGGGTGCGCCGCGGTCACGTGCATCGCGACCTGACGCAGCACCTCATCGCCGACCTCGCCCTCGGCCTGGATCAGCACCCCGGTTTTGCCGTCGTGGTGCACGTACTGCCCGTAGACCGTCGCGTCGCCCGCGTTCTCGAACTTCTCGATCCGCCCGACCGAGATGTTCTCGCCCGTGCTGATGCGCAGGTCGTCGATGATCGAACTCATCTCGGCGGTGGGCTCGGTCGATCCCGGCTCCATGCCCAGCGCCAGCTGCGCGATCTGCTTGGTGGCCTCGATGAACTTCTCGTTCTTGGCCGTGAAGTCCGTCTCGGCCCGCAGTTCGACGATCGCCGCCGACGACCCATCGCCCGACATGGCAACCTCGATACGCCCCTCGCCGGCGGCGCGGTCCATCTTGGTGTCCATCTTGCCCTTCAGGGTCTTGCGCAGGTTCTCTTCCGCCTTCACGGGGTCGCCGTCCGCTTCGATGAGTGCCTTCTTGCACGCCATCATCGCAAGCCCGGTCTTGTTCCGCAGGCTCATCACGTCCTTGGCATTAATCGCGGCCATGGTCTCGCTCCAGTTCCAGGGTCATCTCTCGGTCGGTCATCCACCGCGCCCGGTCCGGGCCCGGCGATGGTTGTCTCGTTCTCGAACGGGCACGGGGCCCGGGGGGACTCGTCAGGACTCGGCCTTCGCGGGCTCGGCGGCCGGGGTGTCCCCCTCCGGAGCGGGCTGCCCGGCATCGTCGGCCCGGAACTGGGCCCGCTTGCTCCGACGAGGGCCCTCATCGGCGTTGCCCTCGTCCTTGCCCTGCCCGGACTCGACACGCATCTGCTTGCCGTCCGCGATTGCCTTGCAAAGCTCGCGGACGATCACGTCGATCGAACGCATCGAGTCATCGTTGCCCGGGATCGCCACGTCCGCGACCTCGGGGTCGCCATCCGTGTCGATCAGGCAGATCGTCGGGATGCCCAGCTTGCGCGCCTCACGCAGCCCGTTCATCTCCCGGTTCACATCCACAACGACCATCACACCCGGCAGCTTGTCCATCCGCCGGATGCCGTCGAGGTTGCGCCGGATCTTCTTCATCTCGCGACGCAGCTGGCTCTCCATCTTCTTGGAGTAGCTCTGGAAGTTGTCGTTCTCTTCGATCGCCTCGAGCTCTTCGAGTCGTTTCAGGCGGCTGCGGATGGTCCGGAAGTTCGTCAGCGTGCCGCCGAGCCAACGCTCGGTGACGTAGTGCATCTGCACATCAGAAACACGCTGCTCGATGACGCCCTTCGCCTGGCGCTTGGTGCCGACGAAGCACACGTCCTTGCCCTGGGAGACGGTCCGCGTGATCAACTTCTTGGCCAGCAGGAGCCCCTTGACGGTCTCCTTGATGTCGATGATGTGGATCCCGTTCCGCTTGCCGTAGATGTACTGCTGCATCTTCGGGTTCCAGCCGCTGGAGCGCTGCCCGAAGTGGATACCCGATTCGATGAGATCTTGGACGAGGGGATTGGCGGCCATGTCGGCCCTTTCAGGAGTTGTTCAGCGACACCCGCAGCCCGGCCGGGGGCCACGCGAAGGGCGCTTCGGTGGCAGGACCACCCGCGGACGGTGCGACCGCTGGACGACCCTCAATGCACATCACGGGGCCCGAACACCGGGCCTGGCGGCTCACGCAACCGGCCACGCGAGCCAAGAAGTATAGATACCCGCAGCGTCCAGGCAAGCCGATCGCCGACCCCGGCTGATCCTATCAAAGGCCAAAAATAGACGGCTGTCTCGCCCTTTGCCGGCCCGACCGACCCCGCCCGCGCACTTCCGCCAAAGTCCGGTACCACCCGGACCGACGACACTCGGTCCATCAGAATCGCGCGTGCCACGCCGCACGCTCGGGAGGTTGCATGCCGAATAGCGGACTCATCGTGAGAAGATCGATCCGTCACGAGGTGGTGCTGCCCGCCCGGGTCCGCGTCGCCCCCGAGCACGCCATGACGGTCCGCTTCGCAAAGGGCGTCACGGACTCGGACGGATGGATCGGATGCAGCCTCATCGACTTTGCCGCCAGCGGCGTCGGCATCATCACCGAGGTGCTCCTCCCGCGAGGCGCCGCGATCGAACTCGAGTTGCCCGATGGCGGCGCCCCCGACACACCCGCGTTCCGGGCCCGCTGCCGGGTCATGCGGGTGCAGATGACGGATCGACGCCCGGCCTATCTCGTCGGACTGGCGTTCACCGATCAGTCGGAAGCGACCATGAAGTCCATCGAAACGCTCCTGGATCGCCTCGAGGGATCGGAGCCGCCATGCTGAACACCAGCGAGTTCATCCTCAAGTCGCTCATCTCCGACGGGATCATCGAGCGTGCGGCCGCCGACCACCTCCGCCAGTTCATGAGCGAACGCGAGGCGAGCCTCGAAGACGCCGCGATGTACACGAAGGCGGTTTCCACCAGAGACATCGCGGTTGCCAAAGCGGGTATCTCCGAGTATCCATTCCTCGATCTCACCATGATCGACCCGGACATCCGCAACTCGAGGCGGATCACCAAGTCGCTCGCCGAAAGCCTCAACGCGTTCCCGCTCTATGTGTTCGAGGATATCGCGACCGTTGCGATGGGCGACCCGCTCGATCTGCAAGCCATGGATCAGCTCCGCCAGATCCTCCGCTGCCAGATCGATCCTGTCGTCTGCGATGCCGAGCAGTTGCGGATGCTGATATCACGCGCATACTCCCTCGACTCGGGCGAGGACGCGGCCATCAGCAGCGCCGATGACATCGGTTCGCAGCAGGACGAGCCGATCGTCGCCGCGGTCAACCAGATCCTGTTCTCCGCCGCCCACCACGCGGCCTCCGACATCCACATCAACCCGGACGAGAAGACCCTCCACATGCGATTCCGCGTGGACGGCGTGCTCCAATCCCAGCAGGGGCCCGCGATCTCGATGCACGAGGGCATCGTGCAGCGCCTCAAGGTCATGGCCCAACTCGACGTCACCCAGACACGCAGGCCCCAGGACGGCAAGTTCCGCTTCCGCCACAAGGGCCAGCCTATCGATGTCCGGCTCTCGCTCATCCCCACAATCCACGGCGAGAACGCCGTCATGCGCCTGCTGCGCCCCGCGGCATCCATCGGAACGATCGCGGACCTGGGCATGCCCCCGGATGTCGCGCAGCAGTTCACCACCGCGGTCAAGAAACCGCACGGGATGCTGCTCGTCACCGGGCCTACCGGGTCCGGCAAGACAACCTCGCTCTACACCGCGATCAACTCGATCAACACCCCGGACCGCAACATCATGACGGTCGAGGACCCCGTCGAGATCAGGCTCCCGCTGATACGCCAGATCCAAGCCAACAACGCCATCGGCCTGGACTTCGCCAACGCGCTCCGCTCGATCCTCCGCCAGGACCCCGATGTCGTCCTGATCGGCGAGATCCGCGACGAGGAAACCGCCAAGATCGCGTCCCAAGCCGCGCTGACCGGGCACCTGGTGTTCTCGACACTCCACACCAACGACGCGCCGGGATCGATCGCACGCCTCCGCGAGTTCCGGGTCCCGCCCTTCGCGATCTCCAACTCGCTTCTCGGGACCATCGCCCAGCGGCTCGTCCGCAAGGTCTGCGCATCGTGCCAGTCCGAGGACACCCCCGATCCCGCAACGCTCGCCGCCCTGGGCATCCCGACCGACGCACGCGGCTTCACCGCCGGGCGCGGCTGCCCCGCGTGCATGTCCACCGGCTACAAGGGACGCCTCGGCGTCTACGAGATGCTCAACGCCACCACCAGCATCCGGACGCTCATCGAGCAAGACGCGAGCGTCTCAGAAATCACCAAGCACGCCAAGTCCCAGGGCATGCGGACCATGCTCGATGACGGAACCGACAAGGCGTTGCTCGGGCTCACCAGCGTCGAAGAACTCAACAAACTCCACGCCACGGTGGATCTCGGGAACGCAACGCAAGAGACGGGCATCAGGATCTCTGCATAAGGACCGAGCATGACCGCCCAGGCATTCACATACACCGGCATCGACGCCAGCGGCAAGAGACGCAACGGGAGTGTCAGTGCGGACTCCGAGTCCTCGGCCTACCAGGCCGTGCTCGCCGAGGGGATCACGCCCATCGCGGTCAAGCCCCGGGGCCGGCGGACGCCGATCGCCGCGGCCGCCAACAGGGTGACCCAGCAGGACATCGCGGCGCTGACCAGGGAGATCAGCGTCCTGGTCGAGGCGAACATCCCGATCGCACGCGGGCTCCGATCCATCGCCGAGCATGAACGCAAAGCCGGGCTGCGCGATATGGTCACCGACATCGCGAACCAGGTCGAAGCCGGCGAGAAGCTCACCACCGCCTTCGGCAAGCACCGGGCGGTCTTCGGGGATGTGTACATCGAGACCATCCGGGCCGCCGAGAAGTCAGGAACGCTGGCCGAGGTCACCAGCCACCTCGCGGACATGCTCGAGAGGAACATCGAAACCACCAGCCAGCTCAAACGGGCGCTGACCTACCCATCGATCGTGGTCGCCTTCGTCGCGATCGCCCTGACCGTCATCGTCGTCTTCGTCGTCCCCAGGTTCGCGGTGATCTTCGAATCCAACAACGTCGCCCTGCCGCTCGCGACGCGGATCATCACGTCGATCGGGGAGATCGCCAAGGCGTACTGGTGGGCGATGGGCGTCGGAGTCGTCAGCGTGACGATCGTCTCCGTGCAGGCATGGAAGAGCGACAAGGGGCGGTTCCACATCGAGGCGCTCGCCCTCAGGCTCCCGTACGTCGGCCGCATGCTCACCGCGATCACCGCGGCCCGGTTCGCACGCGTGCTCTCCATCGGTCTCGACTCCGGGATCGATGTGATCGAGTCGATGTCCGTCGCGGGCAAGGCGACGGGGCGCCCGGTCTTCGCCAAGGAATGCACGGCCCTGTGCGACCGCATGCGCGCCGGCGAATCCATCGAGAGCGTCCTTGTCGATTCCAAACGCCTGCCCAGCTTCGCCCGCCGTCTCCTCGGTGCCGGCAAGGAGTCCGCAGAGCTTTCCGCCGCCGGCCGCATCATCGCAAGGCACTACGACCGGATCTCCGATCACCTCGCCAAAAACATTAACACGATCATCGAACCCCTCATCACCGTCGCCATCGCAGCCATCGTCCTGCTCGTCGCGCTCTCGGTCTTCATGCCGATGTGGAAGATGGTCTCCGTCAACAGCTAGCACCGACGCACCGCACGCGCCCCCAGAGAGACAACGCATGAAACACGCATTCAGCCTCATCGAGATCATGGTCGTCGTGCTGATCATCGGCATCCTCGCGGCGGTCGCGCTCCCCCAGTTCGCCGGCGCCACCGATGAGGCGAGGACATCGGCGACCCAATCGGCCGTCGCGGGCGTCCGCGCCGCCATCGCGTCCCACCGCACCGCCGCGATCATCTCCGGCAGCGACCCATTCCCCACACTCGACGAACTCACGAACGGAACGGCCATCAGCTTCGACATCCCACCGAACCCCTACGCGGCATCCGCTGCCGTCCAGGCGGTCACCAGGTCCCAGGCGGCGGCGCGAACCGTCGTGGGCACCTCCGCCGGCTGGAACTACTTCGTCGACAACAACTCGGTCCCGCCGGCCGCCGTCTTCTACGCCAACAGCCAAGAACCAACCACCCAGTCCGACGAGTCCGGAGCCCCGATCACCGCGAACGACTTGTAGACACCCGGCAGACGCATCCGATGAGCATCCACAACCAATCCCGCTGCGCGTTCACGGTCATCGAAGTGCTCGCCGTGATCACCGTCGCGAGCCTCACCGCCGCGACGGTCGTCCCCGCCGTCGCCCAGATCAACCGCGCGCGAGCGCTCGCGGGCGTCTACGAGGCAGCGAGACTCTTGGAACTCGCCCGGGCCAGCGGGGTCTCGTCCGGCCACCCCAACGGAGTCCGGTTCGATGCACGCGATGGCACCGCAACACTCATCGCCTACGACGGATCCACCGAAACCGAGCCCTCCTTTCAGAGCATCACCGAGCCGACCGTCGCCCTCTACGCGGCCTACGGCACCGAGGTCACCGACGTCCGATTCTCGGAACAACCCGGCACGCCCGCCAATCCGGACCGCGCCGCCCTCTGGTTCGATCACCGCGGCGTGCCGCACCTCAGATCGGAGACCGACGGTTCCTGGATCGACCTCGCAGCCCCGCCCCGGATCGAGTTCGCCTCCGGCGCAACCATCACCGTTCACACGATCTCGGGCCTGATCGAGGTGCGGCCGTGACGCGTCAGCCCCGCCCCTCACGCACCCGACGCCGGGCCTCGACACTGATCGAGGCGGTGATCTGCGTCGCCGTTCTCGGCATCGCCGTCCCCCCGATGCTCGAGATCATCACCAACGCCGCCGCGGATCGGGCGGACGCGGTGAACACCGAGCGTGCCGCGATCTTCGCCCAGTCCATCATGGAGGCGGTCATCGCGGACGCCGCAAGCCGTCACGACGGCTTGGGCTTCGCAGCCCTCGCACAGCCCGGATCCTACTTGGACGGCTTCAGCCAACGCAACGCGGCCATCGCGACCGCCCACGAACAGATCGGGATGGACTACGCGATCTCCATCAGCGGGCCGGTCGATCGGACAGGAACCGAGAACACCGATGAGTCCCGGAACCTATACCGCGTCGTCCGCGTCACGGTCACCTATCGGTCGGCCGACGGGCCCGACTACGCGATGCCCGTGTCCATGCTGATCGGAGACATCTGATGAGACCGAGCGCACCCCGCCAGAGCCCGCGCACCCGCAACTCCGCGTTCACGCTGATCGAACTGACGATGGCCATGGTCATCATCGGCATCATCAGCGCGGTCATCACCCCGGTCATCCTGTCCGCGACAGACACCTACGCGACCTCACGCACGCTCCGCAGCGAGAGCCAGAACATCTTCTTCGCGATCGATCGCATCACGAGCATCGTCCGGGAAGCCCCGCCCGGGACCGCGACGAGACTCGGTGTGTCCAACGCCTCCCCGACATCCCTCGTCTTCAGCGACGGCACCGGATTCCGGCTCAACGGCACGGACATCGAGATGACCGGGGCCCAGGGCAACGCGCCGCTCGCGCGTGACGTCTCCGGCCTGACCATCACCTTCCTCGACGACGACGGCCAATCACCGCCAGACCAACCCGCAAACGCCCACAGACTCCGCGTCGCGATCTCGTCCGGGAGCCAGGACTTCGTCTTCTACATCTTCCCCCGAGTGAACGTCGGAGAGCCCGGATGACCGCACACCGAGCCACCAGCGTCCGGACGGGATCGCCGCCCGGTCGCCGCGGGATGGCGATCGTCGTCATCGTCGTGGTCGTCGCCACGCTCGGGCTCGCCGTGCTGGGCTCCGTCTCGCCCGCCACACAGGAAGCCGAAATCGCGGCGTTGCGGGTCCAGACCACACGCGCCTTCTTCGCCGCCGAATCCGGTGTCCACATCTTGATCGGATCGACCAAAGCCGGGCTCGATGCCCCCGGATCAGGCGATTCGGCCGCGTGGGCCCACCAGAGCGTCGAGTTCGAGACAGCCGGCGACACCGGGGCGGTCCTCGTCGGCCGCAGCGGCAACGCGGAGCGTCGCCTGGGCATCCAGTTCGACTGACAGAGTTCGCCCAAGTCCCCCCGGGATCGGGCCGATAGCCGAGGCGGAGGTAGAAGCCTTGAGTCTCAGCCGCCAAAGACTGATCGTCTCGCTGTTCCCCAACCGCGTCGCCGCGGGCGTGTTCCAATCGGGCCAACGCAAGCGGGTCGAGTCGATCGAACTCAACAGCAGCGACTGGCAGTCGGCCTGGTCCTCCGCCCTCACACCCTACGACCCCGCCCTGCGCCAACTCCTCGCCAGGCTCAGGCTCCCCGCCAACGCCCCGATCACGGTCCTCTACCACAGCCCCACAGCGATCATCCGAATCGACGAAAACCGAGGTACCAAAGCCGAAGCCGAGGCCGCCGCCCTCCTCCGCTTCGACCAGAGCAACGAGGGGTCATCCACCATCCGCGCCGCAGAAGCGATGGCCCGCTCCGCCAAATCCCGTGACGACTGGATCGTGGTCACGGTATCAGAACGCGAAGAGACCGCCAACGCCATCTACACATGGGTGGCGAGGTGCGGCGGGGCCCTGCGTGACATCCAACCCACACAGGCCGCCGTGCTGGAGGACGCATTCCAAGCCGTGCAGGCAACCCCCCAACGAAAAGCGGCGTGTGTCATCGACCAGGAATGGTCCGCTGTCGTTGCCGGAGACAAAGAAGGCATCGAACTCGCCAGGATCTTTGAACTCGGCTACCGCCTGCTCACCGACGCGTACGCAAGCGCGTACAGGCCCGGCGAACCGCTCTCTCACACCGAGGCGGAGCGGGCCCTCATGTCGATCGGGGTTCCCACCAAGCGAGGGTCTGTTCCCGATCAAGTGCGCCAGGATCTCCTCCCCCGGATCGCTCCGATCGTCCAGCGCCTCAGCGTCGAGATCAAACAAACGCTCCGGTACGGGCTCAGCCAGGGCGACCCCCCCGACACCCTCACCCTCGAAGGGCGCGGCGCGGCGATCCCCGAGATCGCGAGCGTCTTGGCAGAAGGTGTCGACATGCACGTCAAGACCAACCCGCCCAACCCGCACGCCGATCAGCCCGACGCCTTCACAACCGAGTCCACCGAGCACGCGTTCGCCGTGCGCCAGACGCGCCGCCTGGCCCTCCGACCCAGCCCCGCCGTTGTCGAACAAGGCATCAGCAACATCAAGCGGGCGATGCTGCTCGGGGCATCCGCCGCCATGATCGCCATCGCCGGCGAGTTCGCGTGGGTGAAGCACCAGCATCGCGGGCTCGACCCGGCCTTCGAAGCGATCTCGGGCGAGATCGCCAGCATCGTCCGGGTCAACGAGGAGATCGTCAACGCATCGGGACTCGCGACGACCGTGGGCCGCTGCGCCGCCGCCATCGAAGACAACAGCTCTGTCCAGCCCGACATCGAGGAGGCGATGGGCGTCATCTCGCACGCCGCCGGCGAACACACACGACTCAGCGGTGTCGAGTTCCAACTCGGCCGAGAGGGCGCGACCCTCACGCTCACCGGGCACGCGGAGGGCGCCTCGGAAGAGGACGCGGCAGCGTCGCTCCAGGATATGGTCGGGTTTATCGAATCCCAGCCCTCGATCGAACATGTCGAGATCGGCGCCGTCTCGAGCAGCACCGGGGAGACGCCGGGAAGCGCGATACGCAGGTTCTCGCTGACCGCACACCTCAAGCCGGGCAGGACGTACTACGAGCCGCTCGCCAGATTCGCCAACGCCACAGAGAACCAGCCATGATCGATCTTCTCCCAAGGCCACTGCTCCTGCGCCTGGGCGTCGCGTGCGTCCTCCTGCTGGTGGCATGGGCCACCCTGGTCAGGCCCGCGCACGCCCGGTTCGACGCCGATCGGGCCAGGCTCGACATCCAACTCCAGCAAGTACGAACCCACGCGGCTTCGGCGACCGAACAAAGCGATCTGGCCTCGACCGCCGACGCGATCCGTGGGATCGCCCAACGCCTCGGATCAGATCTCCGGCATCACAAGAGCTCGAAGGACCTGCTGGCGCAAATCGAGACGCTCGCCAAGGCAAACGCGGTCCGCATCAACCGATCCGAAACCTTCGAGACCGATCGCGTGCCCGTCCTCTCGGCAGAGGGCGAAGAGCAACTCACGCTGTTCGCGGATCGTCTCGGCATCGCGTTCACGGGCTCGTACTCCGATGCATCCCGGTTCGTGCAGGCTATCCAGAGCGATATCGGGATCGTCGCGCTCGAGTCGATCCGCCTGGCGCCGGTGGGGGGGCAAGACATCACCGGATCGATCGAGATCAAAGGTTTCCGGCTGAACCCCAAGCACGCCGGCCCTTTCAGCGCGGAGGCGCCCGACGATGAACACTGATCACGCATGCCGAACCGCCGCCGCGGCAGCCTTCATCATCCCGCTCGCGATCGTCGCCGGCGCACGCTTCGTCGGCGGCGCCGCCCAGCACTCGCTCGCATCGATCGATGAACGCCCCCCCGCACTCCCCGTCATCGGCACGGACCCGGACAACAACCCCGACCCATCACGCCACCTCGGGCCCGGTCATCTCGCGTCGCCATTCTGGAACGGGTCGGCCGCCAGAGAGTACAGCCCCCAGCCGGAACCGACATCCCCCCAGCCAGAGCAGGGGCCCGAGATCCGAGAGACCATCCGCCTCACCGCGGTCATGCCCAGCGCACGCAACCCCCTCGCCGTCATCAACGGCAGACCTCGGCGCATCGGCGACGAAGTCGTGCCGGGCTGGACGCTCGTCGCCATAGACGGGCGAGAACGCACCGTGACGGTCGAATCCGGCCTGGCCCGCCGGATCGTGATCGACCTCTCCCGGTGACGGAGCCCCGCACGCACGCCCGCCATGCCGACGCTCTCTCGCGGACCGCGCCCCCCGACCCCGATCGCCCCAACGCCGAGCGTTGCCGATGCGGTCGCATGATGTCTATAGTGTCCCGCCGGGCGCATAGCTCAGTTGGCTAGAGCGCTGCCGTCACATGGCAGAGGTCACAGGTTCGAGTCCTGTTGCGCCCATTGGTCGGTCCCACACACAAAGGCCGGGCACAGCCGCCCGCCCAAAGAAAAGCCCGCCTTTCGGCGGGCCTTTGTCATTCAGGGTGCAAGACGAACGGTCAGATCGGACGGATCACGGGGCGTCCGCCGATCGCCGTGGGATCGGGGCGGTTGAACGGCAGCCCGCTCTGGGTGCAGAACCCCGGCCGCCAGAGGCCGATGAACACCTGCAGGTCGTCGAAGTTGACGATGCCGTCCCCGTTCAGATCCGCCAGCGGATCGACGTTCTGGTAGAGATTCAGGAACAGCACGAGGTCCAGGAAGTTCACGAAGCCGTTCGCGTCCAGGTCGCCCGGGCAGATCGTCGACAGGATCGGGCACTCGACCACGGGCGGGATGTCCGAGTCGGTGCCGTGGATGCGAAGCCTCGCCGTGACCAGGGTCTTGTCCTGCCCGTCGGGATTGCCCGGCAGCCCCAGAGTCCCGAGGAAGGTGATCTCCTCAGAGCCCGGATCCGCCATCGGGTCGTCGCCCGGCAGCTGGCCTTCGGGGGAGTCTTCGTCCGGGCGGAAGTCCTGCAAGAACAGCGTCCAGCGGCCGCCCGCGGTCTCGCCCCAGTGCTTGTACGTGGTGAACGTGAAATCAGAGTACGCGAACTCGTCCCCGTTCACCAGCACCGAGCCCGTGTCGTTCCTCGGGATCGCCAGAGGCGACACCGACCCACGCGGGCTCTGGAGGTAGATCAACAGGTCGCCGGGGCTGTTCCCGGTGATCGAAACCGTGACCTCGACGGACTCGACGATCAGGTTCTGCCGGATGCAGGACAGCTCGAAATCGACCCGCTCGCCCGGCGTCAACACGTTGGTCGACTGCGTGTCCGAGATATCCCCGATCGGTGTGAACTCCGCGGCCGGGATCTCGAGATCGATCTCGAGACGATCTCCGGTGTCCAGGATGACGTGCTGGCCGACACCGGGCCACGTGCGGGCCGCGTTGACAGCAGCCTCCGCGTTCACGATGCCGAAGCCGTACTCATCGCTGTGCAGCACGTCCGCGTCGTTCGCCTGCCAGAAGCTCGGGCTCAGCGGGGGCGTGTCGTCCGGGTCGGGCGTCCCGAACCCGATCAGCGTCGTCCAGTACGACTCGGTCGGGTCGAAGTTCACAATCGTCGAAGTCTGCTGGAGGATGTGCTGGATGTCGCGGATGCTCAGGCTCGGGTTCACGTCCAGCATCAACGCGATCACACCGCTCACGATCGGTGCCGAAGCGCTCGTGCCGTTGAACGAACAGTTCAGCCCGTTCGTGGGGACCGGGCAGAGCGCATCGGCGACGTTCATCTGGTGCGTCGTCGTGATGTTCCGCCCGACCACCGTGCTGCCGTAGCCGAGCCCCGGCGCGATCTCGGGTTGCTGGTTCAGGGTGGAGCCGCCGGAGAAACCGCCCACGAAAACCGATGTCCCCGTCGTCGAGTAGCCCGCCCGCCCGCCGAACTCATCGATCGCCGCGATCGAGAACGTATCCCAACGCCCGTTGACCTGCCAGTACTCGGCCCGATCGCCAAGCATGCCCGAGTACCGCCAGGCGGCGCCGTCGCTGCCGTCGATCAGGAAGTCGGTCAGCGGATCCCCGTCATCGAACTCATCGACAACGTCCAAGAACCCGAACTGCGGCAGGCTGATCGCGTTGCCCAGCGCAAAGCGGTCGAACCCCTGGAAGTGCGAATCGTTCCCCGCCGAGAACACCAGGATGCGTCCCTTCCGGTCCCGACCCAAGGTCAGCGCCCGATCGAGCCCGATCGACTGCGTGTTCGTGAGCAGCGAGACCGCCGCAACCGACGGCGGGATCACCTCGAAGTCATCGAGCCCAGAGACGAGCGTCAGGCCCGTCTGGTTGTCGTCCGCGGCGAAATCGATGGTCCCAGGGCCCCACGAGTTATTGATAATGTCGATCGAGCCGATCTCGTGCGACCACGCCTCGCCCTGGTCCAGCGAACTCCCGTTCCGCAGAGCCACAAGCTGGGACTCGAACGCCACGCCCCGACCGAACAGCCCGTTCCCGCCCGCGGCCCCGATCAGCCCGGCGACCGCCGTCTCGTGCAGGATGTCGACCTGCAGCGGGTTCGTGACCTGCGAGAGATCGCTCCGGTAGTTCGGAAGCAGGTCCGTGTTGGTGATCGTCAGATCGGAATCGAAGTTGCCGCTGAACGCCTCGAGCACGCCAACCACCACACCCTCGCCGGTCGCCCCGCTCGCGTTGGCTTCCAGGATCCGGTGGTCCTGCGAGGGAAGCGCGGCGTTGTCGATGTGCCACTGGAGCGCAAGGTTCGGGTCCGTCCCGCCGTGCCGCTTGTTGGGCTGCGAGATATCCACCTCGGCAAACGAAACAGCGCCGGAAGCCGCCAGCAGATCGGCGAACGCGCCGGCGTCCCGCACGCTCCGAAGCTCGATCACGTACACCCCGTCCAGCGACGAGCCGTACACGCCCGCGGGGCTCAGGTACGCGAACCGATCGCCGGCCAGACCGCCGACCGCCGCACGCGCCGCTTCCATCGACTCCGAACCGAACATGACCCGCGCGTGAAGCAGCATCGGCCTGACCACAGAACGCTTGTTCGCGGGCACGCTGTCACGCCACGCCTCGCTCGTAAACCGATCCGGGCTCGTCACCCGCAACGCCACCGACTTGTCGCCGTTGAACCGCACGACCAGCCGCTCCGCACGCTCGCCCGTCGCCTGCCCGCCCGACGAGCCCCCCTCGATCCCGGGCGTCACAGAGACCGGGCCCGCGGCTGCGGCACCCGAGCACAACGCCACCGCCAAAGCCGCACCGATCACCGCCGAAGAACGCGGCATCCGCGTAGCGAGCATGTTCATTCCTGGGTCTCCTGATTCCTAAATGGGTTCTGCCGATGTTAGGCCTATCGGGCAGCGAATCACCAACCGCCCATGATAGCGTCTCCGAGCCCGGCATGGGCCTCCCGACGACCCCGCCGCGCCGGCAAAGCCGGCACCGGGTGCTGTACATCTTTACGCCCGACCACCCGCGAGGTTCCGCTTTCCAGAATCATCGCGCAGACTTCACGCAAACGACCACCATCAAGCACCCGACGCCACGTCCGGGCAGCACACCAGCCCGCCCGCCGTCAGTCCGCCGACGGCTCGGTCATCGACCTCGGATCCAGCAACTCCGCAAGCCGATCCTCGCCCACCAGGCCCTGCTCCAACGCGACCTGACGCACCGTCTTGCCCTGCTCATAGGCGTCGTAGGCGAGCCTCGCCGACGCGTCATACCCGATCTCGGGCACCAGGCTGGTGCACATCGCCAGCGAGCCCTCGATCAACGCATCGCACCGCGCGCGATCCGGCTCGAGCCCGTCGAGCAGCCTGCTCTCGAACGTCTCGCACGCCCCGCTCAGGAGGTTCACCGAGTCGATCAAATTGGCCGCCATCATCGGCATCGCCACGTTCAGATCCAGCAGCGAACCGATGCCCCCCAGCCCCCCCGACGCCACCGCGGCGTCGTTCCCGATCACCTGGCACGACACCATCATCACCGCCTCGCAGATCACCGGGTTCACCTTCCCCGGCATGATCGACGACCCGGGCTGCACCGCGGGCAGCCGCAACTCGCCGATCCCGCACCGGGGCCCCGAGCCCAGCCACCGGACGTCGTTCGCGATCTTGCTCAGGCTCACCGCGACCGTGCGGAGATGCCCCGAAGCCTCCACGCACGCGTCCTTCGCGTGCTGAGCCTCGAAGTGATTCTCCGCCTCGCGGAACGCGATGCCGGTCGCATCGCCCAGCTGCGCGCACACGAGCGCCGAAAACTCCGGGTGCGTGTTGATCCCGGTCCCGACCGCCGTCCCGCCGATCGCCAACTCACGCAGCGTCTCGATCGCACGCTCCAGCCTTCCCTCGGCGTGCCGCATCTGGCTGGCGTACCCCGAAAACTCCTGGCCGAGACGGATCGGCGTCGCGTCCGCCAGGTGCGTCCGCCCGATCTTCATCACGCCGTCCCACGCGCGGGCCTTCTCTTCGAGCGCCGACGCGAGCGACCGCACCGCCGGCAGCAGCCTCTCGCGGATCGCCACCGCCGCCGCCACGTGCATCGCCGTGGGGAAGGTGTCGTTGCTCGACTGCCCCATATTCACGTGATCGTTGGGATGCACCGCCGCCTCGCCCCTCAGGTACTCGGCGTTCTTGCTCGAGCCGATCTCCGCCCCGTTCGCCAGGCACACCAGGTTCGCGATCACCTCGTTCGCGTTCATGTTCGTGCTCGTGCCCGACCCGGTCTGGAAGATGTCCACCGGGAAGTGCCGCCCGATCCCGCCTCGCCCGCCAAGGCCCCCCAGGATCTCCCCGCACGCCCGATCGATCGCGTCCGCCTTCGCGGCCGGGAGCTTGCCCAGCGACTCGTTCGCCCGGGCTGCCGCCCGCTTCAGCAGCGCATACGCCCGCACGACCTCCTCGGGCACCGCACGCCCCGAGATCGGGAAGTTCAGCACCGCCCGCTGCGTCGACGCGCCGTACAGCACGTCCGACGGGACGGGCATCTCGCCCATCGAGTCCTTCTCAATCCGTGTCCGCCCCTGCGAGTCGGTCGCTGTCGCCACGCCATGCCTTTCTGTCGAGTGCCCGGTGATCGAGTACGATTCTAGCAACACGCCGGTCGGCAACCCCACGCCGAAACGCCCGTATCGGAAGCCCGCCCGCGCGTCCCTCCGGCACGCCCGCAGCCAAGCCGCTCCCCCTTTCACCCGCCGGAAACGACCACCGAACTGGAGCCCCCCGTGATCCAAGCCCTCGCACTCGCCGGCCTGCTCTCCGCGCTCCAGCCGACCGGCCCGGCCCAACGCACGCCCGCCCGAGCACCCGAGACCGCCCTTCAGGACAACAGGTACATGACCTACTCCGATCCGAGGGAGTGGATCGTCTCCATGCGTGCCCACGTCTTCCCCGACAGCCGCACCACCAGCTACAACACCTTCCCGGGCTGGACCTACTCCGACTTCGCCCTCGTCATGCCCTACGCCCCGACGTCCTCGGTGTCATGGGAAACCAAGAGCGACGAGCCCCGCGTCATCGCCTCGCTCGGGCTCAACTGGGAGCCCGCCAACACCGGCCAGATCCCCACCCGGACCGTCCCGGGCACCGGCGCACCCTATGCATGGCTCTCCACGCCCGGCGTCGTCGTCTTCAGCACCGCCGGCGCTTTCATCGAGTCCCGCGTCACCTGCGTCGAGACCGAGTTCGACGAGAAAGCCGCGTGGGACGTCCCCTGGGCCGACGAGCCCGGCCTCCAGGCCTGGCTCGCCCTCGACCCCGTCTTCGACACCGTCGCCGACGACGCCCCCGACCAGGTCCAACTCCTCATCGACGAATGGACCGGAGGCAACGACCCCAAGCAGATCCCGCCCGTCCAACTCGCCAAGTACCTCACCGCATGCGTTCTCGAACGCACACGAACCACCGGCTCGAACCGCCAATCACCGCTCGGCGCCGGGGGGTTCGTCATCCCCCTCGCGGAGGTCGACGACCCCGCCGCCAGAGTGCGCGGCTACGTCGCCTACACGCCACGCAACAACATCGGCGGATTCAACGTCCAGAACGCGTCCGTCACCGCACGCACCCGCCAGGGCTCCGAGCACGACCTCTCCAACCTGCTCACAGCCGTGTTCCGCCGCGCCGGGCTCCCCGCCCGCACCGTCATCGGCGTCGACGACGAAGAGAACGGCGACGACCAGGTCAAGAGCTGGGTCGAGTTCGCCATCGTCCCCCCCGACCTCGGACGACCGCTCTGGATCCCCGTCGATGTCTGGGAACTCGAATCCGACGGCCGATCCACCCGCAACTGGCAGCAGCCCTGGAAGCACTTCGGCACCACCGACGAACTCCAGACCGTCCCCCCGGTCGCCTATTACTTCCACCCGCCCGCCAACTTCCGCTCCTACCACCTGCCCGCCCTGTTCGGCATCCGCTCGGACGCCGATCTGCCCGACTACGGCAGCCAGGCCGTCAACTTCGAGGTCAACCGGGTCCCCAACCGGGGCGGCCGGCAACGCCGGTCGCCGTGAACCCGGGCACCCCACCCCACACCGACCAACCCCGCCAGCCCGCTCAAGCCTTCAACGCGTTGCCGAACAAAGACTCCTGCACCGGCGAGACCACCCCGAGTACGCCCCGCAGCACCTCGCCCGGCGACCCCAACGCATCGACCTCCTTGATCAACCCGCCGTCGAACCGGTCCAGCACCGGACGCGTCTCACGGTCGTACACCGCGAGCCGGTTCCTCACGACGTCCTCCTTCGCGTCGTCGGGCCGTTTCTGCTTCATCGCCCGCCCCCGCAGCCGGGCGACCATCTCCTCCCGATCGCTGGCGACCAGATGCACGATGCACTTCACGTCCACGTGATCGCGGACCAGGTCGACCTGCGCCACCGTCCGAGGCAGCCCGTCGAGGATCATCAACTCCCGCGTCGGGGCGTACCGGTTGAGCACCGTCAACGCGTGCGTGTACTTGCTCCACAGGTCCACCGTGATCTCGTCGGGAACCAGCTCGCCCTTCGACGAGTACTCGTAGAACACCTTCCCCAACTCACTCTCGCGGTCCATCGTCCGGAACATGTCCCCCGTGGACAGGTGGAAGTAGCCCGGCACCCGCCCGAGCAACTCGCCCTGCGTCCCCTTGCCCGCCCCCGGCGCCCCGAAGAGCAACACCGCCGAATACTTGTGGCCCATCGATCTGGCTCCCGAGATCAGCCGCCCGCCCGTCCCCGCCGACACGCCCTCGCGTCCGCCACGGGTCCGAACAACCGGCCCGCACCATAGGTCGGCACGACCCGCCCGAACCTTCACGTTTCCTGAATCTCGCCGCCCACGCCACGAAAAAAGGGCGTGGCCCAGCCGGACCACGCCCCCGATTCAATCTCTCCAGACGCCCTCAGCCTCCGGTCGCGATGACCTCTTCCTGAAGGTTCCGCGGCATCGCGCGATACTCCTGGAACTCCATCGAGTTCGCCGCGCGGCCCTGCGAGAGACCACGCAGCACCGTCGTGTACCCGAACAGCTCGCTCAGCGGGACCTCGGCCGTGATCTCCTTGATCATGCCCTTGTCCTCCTGGTGCAGGATCATCCCGCGACGGCTCGAAAGATCGCCCGTCACGTTGCCCATGTACTCCTCGGGCGTGGTGATCACCACCTTCATGATCGGCTCGAGCAGCACGCTGCCCGCCTTCGCGACCGCCTCACGCAACGCCAGACGCCCAGCCTGCTCGAACGCAACCTGCGACGAGTCCACCTGGTGGTACGAACCATCAACCAGCTCGACCTTGACGTTGATCAGCGGGTACCCCGCCGTCACACCGCCGACCGCGGTCTGGCGGATCCCGTACTCGATCGAGGGGATGAACTCCTTGGGCACCGCGCCGCCGACGATCTGGTTCTCGAACGCGATGTTGTCGTCGAACTTGACGCCGGCCTCCTCGGCCTCCGCCTTCGTGTACGGCATGATGTTGATCGTGCAGTCGCCGAACTGACCGCGACCGCCCGTCTGCTTGACAAACTTGCCCCGGATGTTCTGGGCCGAGCCGTTGATCGCCTCGCGGTACGACACGCGAGGACGCCCGACGTCCACGCCGATCTTCATGTCACGCACCAGCTTGTTCTTGATGATCTCGAGGTGCAGCTCGCCCATGCCCGCGATGATCGTCTGCCCGGTCTCTTCGTTGTACTCCGAACGGAACGACGGGTCCTCGCGGCGGATGGTCACCAACGCCTCGGACAGCTTCCGCTTGTCGTCGGCGGTCTGCGGCTCGATCGACATCGAGATCACAGGCTCGGGGAACGTCATCCGCTCCAGGATAATCGGGTCATCGGGCGAGCACAGCGTGTCACCCGTGATCGAGTCCTTGATGCCCACCACGGCCACGATGTTGCCCGCGCCCACCTCGTCGAGCGCCTGGCGGTCCTTGGCGTGCATCTCGAAGATACGCGACGCGATCTCACGCTTGTTGTTGCCCGGGTTCAGCGTCCGGGTGCCCTTGACCAGCTTGCCCGAGTAGATGCGCATGTAGGTCAGGTCGCCGTGCGTGTCGTTGACCACCTTGAACACCAACGCCGAGAACGGTTCGCTGTCATCGTGGTTGCGCACCAGCTTCACATCCGCGTCGCGCGGGTCCGTGCCGGTCATCGCCGGCACCTCCTGCGGGTTGGGCAGGAACTCGATGACACCGTTCAGCAGACGCTGCACGCCGACGTTCTTCAGAGCCGAGCCGGAGAACACCGGGAAGCACTCCAACGCGATCGTGCCCTTCCGGATCGCCTTGCGGATCGCATCGACCGAGACGTTCTCCTCGTCCTCGAGATACGCCTCCATCAGATCCTCGTCGAGGGACACCGCCGACTCGATCAGCTCGTGACGCCACTTCTGGGCACGCTCCATCTCTTCCTCGGGGATGTCCATCTCGGTCACCACCGCGCCCTGGCTGTCCGGATCGAAGTGGTACGCCTTCATGCCCAGCAGATCGATGATGCCCTTGAGGTCATCGCCGGCGCCCCACGGGATCTCCACGGGGATCGCGTTGGCCCCAAGCCGCTTCTTGATCGAGTTGAACGAGTAATCGAAGTCCGCGCCCATCTTGTCCATCTTGTTGATGAAGCACATGCGGGGCACGTTGTACCGCTCGGCCTGACGCCACACCGTCTCGGACTGCGCCTCCACGCCCTCCTTGCCGTCGAACACCGCGACCGCGCCGTCCAGCACACGCAGCGAACGCTCCACCTCGATCGTGAAGTCAACGTGGCCGGGCGTGTCGATCAGGTTGATCTTGTAGTCTGTGCCCTTGTGCGTCCAGGGGCACGTCGTCGCCGCCGACTGGATCGTGATGCCACGCTCCTGCTCTTCCTGCAGGAAGTCCATCGTCGCGGTGCCCTCGTGCACCTCACCGAGCTTGTAGTTCTTCCCGGTATAGAACAGGATCCGCTCGGTCACGGTCGTCTTGCCCGCGTCGATGTGGGCGCAGATTCCGATGTTGCGGATGTTTGACAAGTCCGTGGCCATCGCCGATTCCTCTCGCTTCACACGCCGGCACGGGTCTGCCCGCCGCCGGCTCTGCCAATCCGGGCTTCGTCCCGGTCTGCCCCCGCCACACGGCGGGGGAGTTACTCCGTCCGCCCCGGATTCACAACCGGGAACGGTGTCGCCCGGTCAGAGACCGAGCCGTGTTCGGTTCATGCATCGATCTTCGCCGCCCCGACACACGGGGGGCAGGACGGGCCCCGATCGCCTCGCCCGCGGGGTGCGGCCCGGCACCGCCCCCTCAGAGACAGGCCGGGCGCTCTCTGTCTTCCGGGTCTTGTTCGCCGACCTCTTCCAAGACTTCGCTCCCAGACCAACCTAAAAGCCAAACCAACTCTAAGCCAGACCAACCGAAGCCGGTCCAACCCCAAGCCGCAGACCACCGGCCCGAAAACCACAACCCACCCTCGGGGGATCGCCACGCCGGGCTGCAATAGTAGCGCCGTAAATCCAGCCACATCAAGGCGGTTATCAAACCGTTTCAGCCCGATCCCGCACCCGCGGTTCACCCCTCGGACAGCCGCTCCATCGCCGCCCGCCGATCACGACCCAGCCCCCGCCTCGGGTCCAGCACCATCCGGTCATCACGCTCGATCGCCCGCTCGCCCCATCGCCGGGCTTCGCCCGACAGGCCCATCCGGCTGAGCATCTCGGCGATCCGCGCCGCCGAACCCGGATCATGCGGTGTCAACGCGTCGCCCTCCTCCCAAACCTCCACCGCCCGCCGCAACCACCCCGACCCATCCTCCCCCATCGTCTCCGCCAACGAACCACGCCGCTCCAACGCCCTGCCCAGCCACACCCACGCCGCCGGATCCCCCCCCGACGCCACGAGCCCGCCCTCCGCCAGCGCGACCGCCTCGTCCAGCGCCCGCACGGCTGACTCGGGCGACCGCGCTCCATCCCGGGCCGAGATCGTCACCAGCACCCGCCCCAACGCACGCCGCGTCCCGAAGTGAGAGGGCCGCGCCACCAACGCCGCCCGCAGCCCGGCCGCCGCTTCCTCCTGGGTCGCCCAAACCACACCGTCCAAGGCATCCGACACCGCACGCTCCTCCGCCGGGACACGCGCACCCAGCCAGCCGCCAGCCCGCTCGGCAAGCCCCCCCAGATCGATCGGCCCCCGCGCGACGCCAAGCTCCGCCCGCGCCATGTTCACCCGCGACGCCCACGCCGCCGCCCCGTGCAACGACGACTCCCACCGCGCGATCGACAACCCTCTCCACCCCATCAACACCAGCAACGCGGCCATCGCACCGCCCGCAACCAACGAGTCCCGCCCACGCCCACCGATCGCCGACCCACGCCAGCACCCGATCCCGCACCCAACCAGCACGCCCCACGCCGGCGCCGAGACCGCCCACATCCCGGCGACATCCAACTGCGCATGCACCATCGCGACCGCGCCCGCGCCCACCCCGGCCCCACGCACCACCCCCGAAGACCCCGCGATCCACCCGCCCACAACAACCCAGCCCACGCCCCCGCCAAGAACCTCCAGCGCCTGCCCCAAAGACAGCGCGTCCTTCGTGCTGAA
>DIYM01000129.1:695-21445 GCA_002429045.1 Phycisphaerales bacterium UBA6054 | reverse complement strand
GGGCTTCGAGATCGCGACGACCTGGACGTGCGTCAATCTGAGGCTGCCCGGCGTTTCCAAATCCCGCGCGATCGCGCGGACGATCGAGGAACTGGGGCTCGACCGGGCCCGCCTGGCGGGCATCGGCGACACGATGGGAGACCTCGCGATCCGCGAGCAGGTGGCGTGGTTCGGGTGCCCCCGCAACGCGCTCGACGAGTTGAAGGAGCACGCCGACGCGGTGGCGGGCGAGCCGTTGGCCGCCGGCACGCTCGAACTCATCGGGATGCTGGGAGCCGCGGCATGCTGACCGACGCCCGGCACGCATGGCTGGGCTATCTGGCTGTTTCATTCGTGGTCGTCCCGGTGTTGTTCGTGGCACGCCACAGACGATCGCCATTCGTCGTGCGCATCCCGCCCGCCGATCGGTACGGGTGGATCGAGGTGATCTACGCGGGCACGCTGATCGGCTATACATGCTGGTTGTTGGTCTCACCCCCTGCAGCGCCGAGCGAGCCCCTCGCGGGCTGGTTGCTCTCCATCCTCGGAACGCTGCTGATTGTTTGCTCGGTAGTGGGCATGGGACCGCACTGGCGGATCGGGCAGGACCCCGAAGACACCCGCGTCGAGCGGGTCACAGCGGGCTTGTACGGTTTGATCGCGCACCCGATCTATGCGGGCATGATCCTGGTTGCGGGCGGCGTGTGCCTGCTGGACGACGGCGTTGCGAGATCTGTGCTGCTTCTTTCAACGACCTCCCTCTACACGCTCGTGCAGTCGTCCGCCGAAGCCGCGCACTGGTCGGGGCGTGCCGCCCGCTAGGGCCCCCGGCCCGGCAGACAGTCGATCGGGAACGCCGGATGACTGATCGGACGCAACGCCAAGGCGAGCAGCGCGAGCTCGTCGTCGTCGCCGGCAATGCGGTTGGTGCGGAGATGCCCGCAGCCCTGGCAGCGGTGGACGAGCGCCCACTCACCCCCGCCTCGGCTCGCCACCGCGATGGGTTCCATGGGCTGGTTGCACGCGCTCCGGCGGTCGCCGACCTTGTCGTCGACATGGCGCGACCAGAGGCAGTGCGGGCAGTGATTGCGTTGGCGCGTGCCGTAGGACCGGTGTGTCACGAACCGGCCGCAGTGCACGCAGGAGAATCCGCCCGAATCGCGGGCGTGTCGGTCTTGGTGTTTCAAGTGGTGTCCTCTGAACGCACGGCGCAGGACGCGCCGGATGCGTGGCATCCTGCATCAGGATCGACCCGGGTCTGCCAGCGCGCGGCTGGCACGCAGCAGAGCTTTGGCTGCGGGTCACACGGTCGGGATCAGAGGACAATCGCGGTCATCAGCCCGCAGGGTAGCCCGGCGCCGCCCATCACGCAAGCACAATCCGCCCGTACCATCCCGCATGGATCCCGACGATCAAGTCTGCCTGTGCTTCCGGGTGAGCCTCCGCAAGATCCGCACCTATTGCCAGCGGGAGAACCCCAAGGTCGCCAGCCTGATCTCGGAGTGCCTGGGCGCCGGGACCGGGTGCGGCTGGTGTGTGCCGTTCCTCGAGCACCTCCACGAGCAGCACACGCGCGGGCAGACACCAGACCTCAGGTCCTCGCCCGAGGCGTACGCCCGGGCACGCACCGGCTTCCACAAGAGCGGAGACCGTGTCATCACCCCGGAACAACAGGAGGAGAGCGGGCCCGACTAAAAAGCCCCGCCGGGGCGGGGCTTGCTGGATCGTCCGGGGCGCGACGTCAGGCGACTTCGCCGTCCTCGAGGTGGCGGAGCGAGAGCCCCATCTCCCCGAGCTTCTCGCGGACCTCGACCAGCGAGGTCGCGCCGAAGTTTTTGATACCCATCAGCTCGGCCTCGGTGTGGCTGCACAGGTCGCCGATCGTCTGGATGTTCAGCAGTTGGAGCGCCTTGCGGGCACGCACCGAGAGCTGGAGTTCGGAGACCGGCTTGTTGAGGGCCTGCTCGCGCCCGGAGCCCTTGAGCTTCTCGAGGATCTGGCGTCGGGCGGCGCGGTGCGCGTCCTCGCGCCCCTGCCCGAGCTTGAGGTTCTTCTGGACGAGCATCCGCTTGATCTCTTCGAGCGACGACTCGCCGAAGTTCTTGTAGCTCATCAGCTCGGCCTCGTTGATGCGGATCAGGTCGCCGAGGGTGCGGATGTTCATCTTCTTCAGGCAGGTGCGGGCGCGGACGGAGAGCTCGAAGTCCGTGACCGGCGTGTCGAGCAGCGCCTTGCGCTTGAGCACGTCGCGCTCGTTCTCCTCTTCGATGACCATGCCTCGCGACGCCTGGACGTCCTTCATGAACAGCCTGGCGCGGGGGTGGTTCGGGTTGGTGTCCAGAATCTGACGGAGGCTGCGCTCGGCGCGGGCGTATTCACCCCGGTCTTCGAGCAAGACCGCCAGGTTCAGCAGCGCGTTGATGGGCGGTGGGACATGATCGCACACGCGCTCGTACAGAGCGATCGCTTCGTCCTCGTCGCCGGCCAGGTCGAGGTTGTACGCCAGCTTGAACAGCGCGTCCTGGCTGTTCGGGTCCGCGGCGACCGCCCGACGCAACGCGCCGATGACGCCCTCCCGGTCCCCCTCCTGATCCGCCTGGGCCGCCTCTGCCAACGCGTCCCGGGCCGCCTGCGCATCCGCCTGCACACCCTGCGCACCGATGACCATGTCCATGCTGTCGCTCATGCGAACCTCCGGCTGACGCCCACTCCCGGCACGCCCGACCCGGGCGGCTTGCTCTGGGCGCGAAAACCTGTGTCAGAAGAGAAGGATAGGCGACCCCGGGGCCAAAGTCTCTCAAGACCCCCTATGCCACTGCCAAGAAACCAGTTACGAACCTTGCGCGGGCTCCGGGTGAACCAGGCTCATTCTCCGCCATGCGCCCAGACGGTACCGGACCCCCAGCACGATCCCGAGCGCGACGATGTAGCCGGCCGCGCCGATCCACGGGCCCATCGAGCCGAGCCCTGGCGCGAGATCGATCAGGAGCAGCCCGACACCGACGATGCAGGTCCAGCTCAGGATGATCGTCGCCACTCCGGGCCAGACGGTGTCGCCCGCGCCGCGGAGCGCGCCCGACAGGATGATCGCGATCGCATCGAACAGCTGGAACACCGCGGCGGCGATCATGACCAGCGAGCCCACCCGCACGATCGCATCGATATCCGCGGGCGGCGTATCGCTGTTGATAAACACCCGGATCAGATCCGAGCGGAGCACCACGAACAGCACCGCGCACGCGCCCATGTAGCCGAGCGCCAGCTTGAGCGCGAGCATCGCGCGGGCGTGGGCGAGGTCCGGACGCCCCATGCCCATCGCCTTGCCGACCATGGCCTGCGCTCCGATCGAGATCCCGACGGTGGGCATGAAGCTCAGGTGCATGTATCGCAGCGCGATCCAGCCCGCCGTGTTCGCGATCGTGCCGGCGTGCTCGACCTCATCCGGGCCCGCCCCCTCGGCGAGCGCCATCGCCTGGGCGCCGGACGGGACCAGCCACGCCATCAGGAGGCCCCAGCAGATCAGTTCGTTGAGCATCATCATCCCGCCGGGCCAGCCGACCTTGAAGATGTCGCGCATGATCGCTTTGTCCGGTCGCCACGCGGCCCGCGTGCCGAACTCCCGGGCGAACCTCGGCGACAGGAAGAGCGCCATCGGGATCAGAAGCTCGACAAAGCCACCAACAACGGTCCCGATCGCGGCCCCGTTCAGTTCCATCGCCCCGATCCCAAGCCCGCCCGCGATCCACTGGGCGAAGCCGCCGATGGGCGCGAAGATCGCTCTCCCGATTGCCGATTCGGGCATGGGCATGCCGTCCTCGCCAAAGATCAGGACCGCGTTGACCAGCACGTTCGTCAGGTTGCCCACCACAGCCGCCAGCAGCACCACGCCCGGGCGATGCAGCCCGTAAAAGTAGTGGTGTATCGACCGAGATGCGATCGTCAGGATGGCGCCGAACAGCAGGATTTTGGCGTAGCCGATCTCCAGTTCCTGCATCCTCGGCGAGTGCACGTCGGGGACCAGATAGGGCGCGAGGATCGCCGCGGGCACGATGATCCCGACGTAGTACACCAATGCCAGCCACATCCCGTTCCAGGCGTAGGCCGAACCGCGCTGCGGGGTGCCCGCGCCGAGGTTCTGGCTGACGAACGAGTTGATGACCGTGTTCGTGCCCAGCGCCAGGGCGACGAACATCCACGCGATGATCCCACCGTTGCCCTGGGCCGCGACATACTCCGGCTCGGGCCCGATCTGCTTGACCATGAAGGTGTCGACGAACTGCATCAGCGTGTAGCTGGACATGGTCGCGACCGACGGGCCGGCGATCTTGAGCAGTTCGAGCAGCGGCCGCCCCTGATCCACCGGCACCGAACCCATGCCAGAATCTTCAGGCGCAGCGGCGGCCTCGGGCGCGGACGCGTGGGCGTCGCCCTGCCGATCCGGCAAGTTGGGCTGCTGTTCCGACATCGATGGTCCCGTCTACCCCCGTGCGCTCGGGCGGCTGCAAGTCTAGCCGCGACCGCTCGAAGTCAACCCGATTCCCCCAACCAAGCCGAATTACCCGCCCGGCGTCGGGAAGAGCACGAAGTCCCCGTCCGGCGAGGCCTCGAGCAGGTCGTCGGAGATGGTCGCCCACGGATCGCCATCTTCATCCAGCACATGGCGGCCGCCGTCGTCGTCCCGGTCGGGCCCGTAGGTGTAGACGAAGGGCGCCCCGTCGCGCCAGCGGAACTGCATGGGCCCGCCCGTGAAACCGTCCACGGGGTCGAAGGTGATGAGATCGTCGTCGATGTCGGCCAGCCCCTGGGGCGGGTCGCCGTGCCGGAGCCGGTGCCGGTGGGCGGCCAGCGCGAGGCGGAGGGCGGTCATTTGCTGATTGAACAGCCGGTTGACCGAGACGGCGCGGGGCCAACTCGGAACCATCAAACCGAAGGTCATCCTGCCCATGCGACCGGGAATCGAGTCAGGCTCTTCAGCCCACGATTCGACCGCTTGTTCAAAGTCGTCCATCGGCTTGTAGACGATTCGCGCGGCGGCCTGCCCCGCACCTGCGAGACGTTGAGCCTCTTTGAGTGTCGCAAGCAAGTCCGGGTCGATTGCATCGGTTTGGACTGAACTCGGGGCGCCGGTACCCTGCCCGGTATCCAGCGCTTCCGCAGCAGCCGATGCAGCCGTGCCGTTGAAAGTGCCGTTTCCATTTATGTACCTGCGTAACTGATCTTCAAGAAACAGCATCTCTCCAGATGTTTCGAGAACACCAACGCCACGCTGCATGGCGTCTCGCAACGCCGACTCCGCTCTTAGGGCAGACGACTCACTCATCAGGCCGGGTGATGAGACAATCGATTCTTGGACGACCGACGATACATACGCAAGATTGGCACAGTGCACAAGCTGCTGGATCAACGCATCGAGGGGATACTCAAGCCGAGTCAGTTGGATCGCAGTTTCGATACGATCGATAAACGGCTCCGAATCTCCGCTCTCACGTGCGACCAACGCGTCCGCGACGAGCAATCTGGTCGCCATCCTCGATGTGCTGATAGCAGGCAGCAAGACGCCGATCATCGGTGGCTGCTTGGTCGCTTTGCCACCAATCCGTTCAAGCCCGTGACGCTCTCTCGCATCGTCCCAGATCTGACCGTGGGTGTCGCCAAGCGGAAACCCGGAATGCGGCTTGCTCACCGCACCTCGCAGCAGATCGATGATTGCCTGTGCTTGCGCTCCCCTGATCCAAACCGCATCATCTTCCCAAGACTCTTCTCCCGGCTTCGATCCGAGCCGATCGCGTGCGTTGCTCGCCTCTAGCATCGCCGCCGCCTCGGCGATCAGCGGGTACGCCCGGTCCTCCACCGGGATCGCCTCGACCCGACGGTTCGCGTCTCCGACCGGATCCCACGGCGTGGGCAGCTGTTGGGCGTTCTTGTGCCTGTCCGAGTTCGCTCCGTAGCCGGTCAACGCGTCGCCCGCGACCTTGACCGGGTCGAGCCTCGTCACGCGCGGCATGATCACGATGACCGCCGTCGCGACCACCGCGAGCAACCCGAGCAGCAACACCAGCACCACCAGCAGTTTCTTCATCGCCCGCTCCGCGTCGCGGCGCCGTCGGGCGCGTTGGTCACGGCCAGCCGCGCGGCGAGTCTCAGCGACGACACCATCGACCCCGGGTTCGCCCGACCGGTGCCGGCGATGTCGAACGCCGTGCCGTGGTCCGGGCTCGTCCGCGGCACCGGCAGGCCCAGCGTCGTGTTCACCGCCAGGTCGCGTTCGAGCAGCTTGACCGGGATCAGACCCTGGTCGTGGTACATCGCGACGACGAGGTCGAACCGCCCTGCGACGGCCGCGTTGAAGACCGTGTCGCCCGGGTACGGGCCCGACACATCGATGCCGTGCTCGCCCGCCAACTCGATCGCCGGGGCGATGATCCGCGCTTCCTCGTCGCCCATCAGCCCGCCCTCGCCCGCGTGCGGGTTCAGCCCGGCGACCGCGATGCGGGGGTGCCTGATGCCGAGCCTGGTGCACGCATCGTGCCCGAGGTCGATCGCGGTATGGACCGCGCCGATCGTCAGCTCGTTCCGCACGTCCATCAGGGGCACGTGCACCGTCGCGAGCACGACCCGCAGCCTGTCGCCCACGAACATCATCGCGTACCGAGGCGCCTTGAACCGGTGCGCAAAGAGCTCGGTGTGCCCGGGCCACCTGCCTTTGCCGGCCAGCGACCAGGCCTCCTTCGAGATCGGGGCCGTCACCACCGCGCCGGCCCGACGCGGGTCGCCCGGGTCACGCCGCGCGTCTGCGATCGCGGCCTCGACCCAGCGGAAGCTCAACGCGCCGCCCAGCTTGGTGGCCCGATGCTCGAACTCGGTCGGGCGGCCCTGCTCGACCAACTCGGGGTCCGAATCGTACAAGACCACATCGTGGCCCGCGGCCGACTCGGCGAGATCATCGCGCCGGGCGTCCACCCGCCACCAGACCGGCTCGACACTGAGCGCCTCGGCAGCCGCCAACAACGCTGATGATGATCCGTGGATCGCGTACCGCGCCTGGGCGGCAACCGCCCGGTCCTTCAGCGCCGCGACAACGATCTCGGGGCCGATGCCGCCGGGATCGCCGAGCGAGATCGAGATGAGAGGGCGACGGGTCACGGCGTATGGTAGGTTGAACCGCGAGTTCCGATTGGGAAGGTGCCCGCATGACAGCTCGGTCGTTCATCGCGATCAAACGCCGATTTGAACTGATCTGCGAGTTGCTGCCCGACAACCTCGCTGGCAACGTCAGGCTCGAACTGGCCGAGTCACCCATCGGCGATGGGACGCCGCATATCGAGACCATCGAAGGCCGGCTCCACTACGTTGTTTCTGAGCGAGGCAACGAGTTTGAGAGGCGAGTTGCACACAATGAGGATGAGCTGCTCTACTGGCTAGTAACAGATCTGACTTCCACCATTGCTTCTGCTTGGGAAGCGAAGCACCGGGTTCCGTGGCTTGACTCTCGGCGTCGCTGGTTTGCCAAGGAAATACAGATCCTCAACAGAGTGAACCCGGAATGGGCCGCAAGACGCTCCGACGAGCAAGCCAGACTTCTGAGAGACTCACCGTAGTGTCAATCTTCCCAGACGCTTAGTACATTGCGGAGAGGCCCCGGATCGTCCTCGACGCCCAACTCGCGCAGCATCTTCTGGTAGTACCGCACCGGCATCCAGCGTCCGAACTTGTAGCCGTTGGGCGTGAACTCGCCGACGCGGGTCATCCCCATCGACTCGTGCAGCCGTTCGGACGCGGGGTTCGGGACGGTCATGCCGGCGATCGCGACGACGTAGCCCTGGGCGCCCAGCGTCCCGAACAGCCGGTCGTACAGCAGCCGCCCGATGCCGCGCCCGCGGGCCGCTTCAACGAGATAGACCGACACCTCGACCGTCCAGTCGTACGCCTCGCGGGCCTTCCAGCGCCCGGCTTTCGCGAAGCCGAGGAACGCGGCATCCGAGTCGGACGCGATCAGCCACGGGTACCGCTCCCCCTGTTCGCGCCACTGGGCCTCGTAGGTCTCGGGCACGTCGGGCGTGACGCCGAAGTGGGCCCGCCCGTTCAGGATCTGCTCGTTCATCAGATCGCAGATCGGTGCCATGTCCGTGGATTCGGCCAGGCGCACGACGACCTCGCCCGCCCGGTCAGACACGGAAGATCGACCCGAGCTTCTTGCCCATCATCACCGACGCCCCCACCAAGGTCACCGCCAGCAGCGCCATGCCCCACGCGCCCATCGCGCTGGCGACGAAGATGCCGTCGCCCAGGCGATTGGTCAGCTCGTAGATCATCTTGGTGATCGGGAAGTGCTCGGACTTCTGGGCCAGGATCAGCGAATCGGAGACCTCGAGCATCGAGAAGCTGAACACCAGCAGCCCCCCCGCGATCAGGTTGGCCATGATCAGCGGGACGATGACCTTGCGGACCGCGGTGATGCGGCTGGCGCCCAGGTTCACGGCCGCCTCTTCCAACTCGCCCGAGGTCTGCTCCAGACCGGCGACCGTCGAACGCACGATGTAGGGCAGCCGCCGGATCGCGTACGCGATGATCAGCAGCGGGAACGGGTTCGGGTCGGTCCCGAACACGGCGAGCGTGCCCTGCAGGGGATCCCCGCTGCCGAACGGCCAGCGGAGCGTCATCGCCACGTAGCCGAACGCCATCACCAGCCCCGGGACCGCCAGGGGCAGCATGCAGAGAGAATCCAGCAGCGACCGCCCGATCACCCTGGTCCGCACCAGCAGATAGCCGACCAGCACGCCCACACCCATGTTGAGCACCATCGCCGTCAGCGAGAGCACGAGCGAGTTCTTGATCGAGTTGAACGACTCGGGGCTCGCCAACGCCTGCTGGTAATGCGAGGCGGTGAGCGCCTCGGGCAACGCCGAGCGGTACCACGCCCCGGGCTGGGCCAGCGAGGTGAGCACCACGCCGATGTGCGGAAGCACCGCGAGGAGCGTGACCGATCCGAACCCGATCGCCGCCAGCCAGCCTCCGATCCCCGACAGCCTGATCTCGTCGCCCGCCCGGCTCGCCTTGGAGTACATCGCGTACCCCTTGCGGCCGAACACCGCCTTGCCGAGCACGTAGATCAGCACGGCCGCGAACAGCATCACCACCGTCAACGCGTACGGCTCGGCGCTGTTCTGCACCTCCTTGAGCCCGTAGAAGATCTGCACCGGGGTGACCTGGTAGTAATCGAACATCAAGGGCGTGCCCAGTTCGGTGAACGCCCAGATGAACACGATCGTCCCGCCCGCGAACAGGCCCGGGCGGATCAGCGGCAGCGTGATCGTGAAAAAGCGTCGCCACGGGCCGGCACCGAGGTTCTCGGCCGACTCGTTCAACGCCGGGTCCAGGTTCGCCAGCGCCGCCGTCGCGTTGAGATAGATGATCGGATACAGGTGCAACGCCTGCACGATCACCACCCCCCAGAACTTGTTGGCACCGAGCAGGTCGAACTCGGTCCCCAGCAGCGCGTTGACCGAACCCGCCCGTCCCAGCAGCGCTTTCATCCCCAGCGCCCCCACGAAAGGCGGGAGGATCAGGGGCACGAGGATCGCCGCGTTGAGCGTTTTCTTGAACGGGAACGTGTAGTTGGCGCTCAGCACCGCCAGGGGCAGCGAGATCACGATGCAGAGCACCGTCGTGCAGACCGCGAACTTGAACGCGGTGATCAGCCCGCCCGTCAGGCGCGGATCCTCGAACACGAGGCTGATGTGCTCGAGCGTGAAGCCGGCGCCGGTCGCGGGATCGGCCGCGAACCCCCCCCGCACCGTCAACACGATCGGATACAGAAGGAACGCGCCCAAGATCAGCAGCATGGCGATCAGCAGGGCGTGCTCGGTCAGGATACGGACCATGCGTGCGGACATGCGGCCAGTCTAGATCCGGCAACCCCGCCCGGGGGCACCATCGGCACGCTCTTCATCCGCCGGTCGGCCCCGGGGTCGGCCCCGGGGTCGGCCCCGGGGTCGGTCCCGCCGTCACCTCCGCGTCTCACCCCGATGGCGGGGAAACCGGGCCCGGACCGAGCGTCTGGATCGTCGCGACGCCCGGGTCGCGTCGTCGGAGATACCCGTTGAGTTCATCCAGCCCGATCCGCTCGATCGACGCGAGCCGCTCCTCGAGTGTCCGCACCGTGCCAAGACGCATGAGATCGCCCGCGAGGGCCGACGCCCGCGCGGATGTCGCTTCTCCCGAGAACACGAGGCGAGACCTCATGCCGATCTTGGCCCGGGCGAGTTCGTCCTCGGTCACATCACCGGAGTTGATCTTGCGCAGCTCGTCGAACAGCACATCGAGGGCCTCCTGGGCCCGTTCGGGCGTGGTCCCGACGTAGCTCGAAACCACGCCGCGGTCCCGGTCGGTCCGGTACGAGGCGTGAACCGCGTAGCAGAGCGCCCGGACCTCGCGGACCTGGGTAAAGAGCCTGCCGGACATCCCCCCGGACAGGACCGACACCGCCAGCCGCTCGAGATCCGCGTCCGGGCTGGTCTCGCTCGGCCCGTCCTGCACCACCACGATCTGGCACTGATTCGAGTCGTCTTGTTCGTGGGCGTACCCGCGCGGCGGCCTGTCGGACGGGGCCACTATCCTATCAGAACCAGACCACGAACCGATCAGTTTGTTCAGGATCCCGCTCACATGCGCCGGATCGGCGTCCCCCGCGACCCCGAACACCGATCCGGCGGGCACCGCCCGATCGCCCCACCACCCCGATGCGTCATCACGGGTGATCGCCTTGATGCCCGCTTCGTCCCCGTATGTCGAGCGGTTGAGCGGCGCGGGCAGATGGCGCTGGCGCGCCGCGAGGACGGCGCGCTCCTGCGGATCATCACCCAGACTCGCCAGCGCTTGCAGCGCCAACGCCTTGCTGGGCTCGATCGCATCCGCGTCGAATCTCGGGCGCAGCACCGTGTCGACGAGCAGCGACAGCATGTCCTCGAGCCGGTCGCCGGTCGTTGTCGCCGTGATCACCATCGATCGGATCGCCGGCTCGATGCCGCGGACCACACCCGCGTTATCGAACGCGTCCGCGAGCGCCTTGGAATCCCGCGATCCCGCGCCACGGAGCAACAACTCGGAGACGACCGAAGAAATTCCGCGCCGGTCTTCGGGCTCGTGCGCGGCCCCCGCCGGCAGCATCCACGTTACCGCGACCGACCGCGCGCCCACGGTGCGTTCGCACGCGATCGGCATGCCGCACGCGAGCGTGGATTGGGCGCTGGGCTCGTTCGAAAAGGAAACCGATCGGGCGTGCTCGGGCATGCCGGAGTGTAGACGACAAGCGATGCCACGCACGCAAACCGCAATTGCTGGCATACAGGACGCGCGTGAATGCGCAGCGATCCTGCAGCGATCTGCGTCGATCTTGCCGGGAACCTGTCCCGATGTCGCGATCCTGCACCGATCCATCAGGCGAAGCATGCCGGCATGATTCCTCTGCACGGTCTGCGGGGTGTCCCAGAATGCTCGGCTCGATCACAGCGCGCACAAACGCGCACTGTCGGTCACCACTCGGCGGGTCGAATCCGGCGCGCACGGGTGCCGTCTTCGACCGATCCGTGTTCGAGTCGCCAAGGGTTCGAGCGCTCGATCCTCACGCTTCGAGAGTGCGCCGCGCTCAAATGCATCACCCGATTTGTGCAAACGCGCGCACGTTGGTGTATGTTGATGCGGATGTTGGTGCGCACGGATCGCGCACTTTGCTCAAGAAGGTGTGTCCGGCTCGACGATGATGCCGGTAACGCACGAACACGCGTTTGCGATCGATGAACCGCTCGTGTCAGCGAGCACGGCCCGCAAGGGTTGGAACAGGACAGAACGAGGAGCTCAAAGATGGCCAAGAAAGCCACACGCAAGAAAGCGACCCGCAAGAAGGCCGCGAAACGGACCGCGAAGAAAACCACCCGCAAGAAGACCGCCAAGAAGGCGACTCGCAAGAAGGCCGCCAAGAAGACCGCACGCAAGAAGGTGACCCGCAAGAAGGCCACCCGCAAGAAGGCCGCCAAGAAGACCGCCAAGAAGAAGGTGACCCGCAAGAAAGCCACCCGCAAGAAGGCCGCCAAGAAGACCGCCAAGAAGAAGGCGACCCGCAAGAAGGCCACCCGCAAGAAGGCCGCCAAGAAGACGACACGCAAAAAGGCCACCCGCCGGCGCGCCGTCAAGAAGTAATCAGCCCGACTGGGGGGGCTCGTGCTCCCCGCCGCCGGGCACGTCGTTCGTCCCGGCACATGCCGAATCGCAAGCGCGCCGGGGTCGGATCGTCCGACCCCGGTGTTCTTTTTGACCCCGGGGCCCCGATCGGCCAGAATCATGCATGCCCGCCGAACCCAAGCCCCACGAGCACGCCGCCAGGACCGTTCGCCGGTTCACGCGCTGCGTCGCCCGCGCCGACGGCACCCCCTTCGAGTGCCGGTACATCGTCGACGGCGACTCGGGCGAGCTGGTGATCGGTCTCGACCGCCCCGCGCTCGATGCCGACGAACTCACCCTGTGCCTTCCCGACGACACCTTCGACGCCGAAGCCACGCTGCTCGTCCACGCCCACGACGCCCGAGAGGACCGCTGGACCGATCGGCATCTCGCCTACCACCCGGACGCACGCCCGCCGGCGCTGGCGCGGGCCGCGGTCGACTCGGCCAAACTCCGCGATGGCGACATCGTGGAGGGATCGATGCTCGGGCTGACCAACCCCCTGCTCGACGCCGAGCCGGCGCTCTGCAAGTCGCTCAACGCCGATCGTGACGCGCTCCGCAAGCTGTGCGGACTCATGACCGGCACCGAGCCAGAGCGGCCGGTCGCTGTGGGCGTCGATCGGTACGGGATCGACGTGCGCGGCCGCTTCGGCGTCATCCGGCTGGACCTGCCCGCGCCGTGCGGCGACCCGGCGGAGGCCGAGAAGGTCGTCGCCGCACTGATCGGCGGCGCCGCGTGATGACGCCGCTCCGCTCCCCCACCGATCTGGTCGAGAGCCACGCCCACCTGCTCCAGCTCGGGCGTTCCCTGGCGATGGTCGACCTGAGCGCCTGCGAATCGGCGCAGCACATGCTCGACGTCCTCGCATCGCACGCCGGAAGGGTCGGCGCGGGCGATTGGGTGCTCGGGCACGGCGCCCGCCCGGAGGCGTGGGACAGGCCCGGCTGGCCCGGCATCCGCGACCTCGACCGGGCGGCGGGCGGGCGTCCGCTGTGCGCGTGGTGCTTCGACTATCACGCGCTCGTCGCCTCGTCGGCGGCCCTCGGCCTGGCCTCGATCCATCGCGGCAGCCGCTTCGAGAACGGGCGGGTCGTGCTCGACGACCGGGGGGAGCCCACCGGGCTGCTTCTCGAGCACGCGGCGTTGGCGCTCTGGCAATCCGTGCCGGAGCCCGCCCCGCGCGAACGGATCGGGCTGCTCCGGGCGGCGTGCGATCACCTCCGATCGCTCGGCTTCGCCCAAGCCCACGACATGAAAGCGCAGCCCTGGCTCGGGCGAGCGCTCCGGGACCTCGACGATGCGGGCGAACTCGCGATCGGAGTCCGGCTCTACGCGTTGCTCGAAGACCTCGACACCCTGCACGAGACGCGGGCTTCGTGGGAGAACGAACGCGTGTCGCTCGCGGGGGGGAAGATCTTCACCGACGGCACGCTCAACTCCCGCACCGCCCACATGCTGCACCCCTACGCCGACGGCCCTCCCGAGCACCCGTCCGGGATGGCGATGATGACGCCGGCACGGATCGAGGACGCGGTGCGTCGGGTCGATGCGCTCGGGCTGCCGCTGGCGGCGCACGCGATCGGCGACGGCGCGGTCCGGGCCACGCTCGACGCGATCGCGTCGGTGAAGCCCGAGACGGGCGGATTCCGCATCGAGCACGCGGAACTGATCGATGAGACGGATGTGCCGCGCTTCGGCGATTTGGGTGTCGTCGCCTCGCTCCAGCCCTGCCATCTGCTCACGGACATCGAGGCGCTGCGCCGGGCCGTGCCGGGCCGGCTGGATCGCGTGCTGCCGATCCGCGAGTTGCTCGATCTGGGGATCGGCGCGGGGGTCGGGGTGGTGTTCGGCTCGGACGTTCCGATCGTCCGGGCGGATCCGGGCGATTCGATCCGGGCGGCGGTGGACCGCCGACGCGACGGGATGCCCGCCGAGCAAGCGGTTTCACCCGCGCAGGCGATCGACGAACCGACCGCATGGTCGTGCTTTGCGCGAGCCTGACGCCGCCCGATCCGTACAATGGGATGACCACCGAGAACGGAGGCTCCCCCAATGCGTGACGACATCGCTTACAACAACATCATCGACGGCGACGAGTTCGACCTCGCGCAAGCGGCCGCCGACGCCGCGGCAACGCTGCCCGCCGAGCAGATCGACACCGAGGGCTTCTACGTCACGCAGCAGTACGAGCGGTACTCGGACGAGAACCACGAGGTCTGGAGCACGCTCTACGAACGGCGCTGGGAGATGCTCGAAGAGCAGGCGTCCAACACGTTCATCGCCGGACTCGAGGCGATCCGGCTCGAGCCGGATCGCGTGCCCCTGCTGTTCGGACAGACGACCCACCCGACCAAGCCGGGGAAAACCATCAAGGGCATCAACGAATACCTCCGCCCGCTGACCGGGTGGCAGAGCCGCGCGGTCCCGGGCTACCTGCCCGCCAAGGCGTTCTTCTCGTGCCTGTCGCGTCGCGAGTTCCCGACCACCATCGTGATCCGCCCCAAGGAGAAGATGGACTACCTGCCCGAGCCGGACATCTTCCATGATGTCTTTGGGCATGTCCCGCTGCACGCCGACGATGTCTTCGCCGAGTTCCTCCAGACCTACGGCAAGGCCGCCCTCCACGCGGGCGACGAGCACACCGAGGCCCTGGCCCGCCTTTTCTGGTTCACCGTTGAGTTCGGGCTGATCCGTGAGGACGGGCGCCTGAAGATCTACGGCTCGGGCCTGATCTCGTCGCACGGGGAGTCGCACCACGCCCTGAACGCCCCCGCGGCTCCGGCGGGTGTGGACCTGGCACCCAGCGACACGTCCGGCAAGATCGAACGCCGGGCGTTCGATCTCGACCGGGTCATCAACACCCCGTTCGAGATCGACCACTACCAGCCGGTGCTGTACGTCCTCGAATCGTTCGAGCAGCTCCGCGACGCGATGAACAGCTACGCCGAGCGTGTGCTCGATGCGTCGGGCGTCCGGGTGTGATCCGATCGCTCATCGGGATTGCAGCCGCGATCGCGTTGATCGGCTGCGCTGCCAAGCCCGGCCGCGTCGTCGCGGCTGACACCCCCGATCCCCAGCTCGTGCCGATCGCCCAGTCGTTCGCGCGGACCGTCGAACGGATCAGATCCGCCGACGATGCCACCTGGCACACCGGCTGGGTGGGCAACGTGTTCGTCAACGCGCTGGGAGGCTCCAACATGGGGCTGTGCCACGAATGGCGGGACGCCGTCTTCCGGGGCGTTGTCTTCGACACCCGGGCCCAGGGCTGGAACTGCTTCGGCATCGCGATCAACCGCGGCACCAGGCACGAGCACCACGCCGTGCTCGTCGCCTGCGCCGAGCTCACTGCGGGGGACCTGCTGCCCGCACCGCCCGGGCGCGGCGCGTACGTGCTCGACGCCTGGAGCCGGGGGCGGGACGACATCTACAGGCTCAAAGACTGGATCGCGCTGCCCGTGTTCCAGCAGGCGCCGGCCGAGCTCATCGATGTCGGCGCCGAACTCCGAGAACGCGAACGCGCCCGCCGAACGCCCGGCAACCGCTGAACACCCCCTCCTTGTGGACATCCAGACTTGTTTGTCCTATTATCCCTCCGAGCGGGCTCTCGCAGGAAAGGGCCGCGCCGGGAGGTCCACCATGAAACCGAATGAAGGAACGATCGATCGCGGGCTGCGGGCGGTGCTCGGGATCGGGCTGCTGCTCGCCGCGTTCTTGGTGCTGGATGCCGCGGGCGGCTCGATCTTTGGGATCATTGCCGCGGTGGTTGGCGCGGTGCTGGTCGTGACGGGGCTGGTCGGGTTCTGCCCCGCGTACGCGCTGGTGGGCATCAAGACCTGCCCGATCGGCAAGTAGCTCTGCAAGCAGGAGCACCCCGGGTGCCAGAAGAAGAGGCCTAGGCGGGGTAACACCCGCAGCCCGAGCCGCATGAACCGGGCGGTTCTGGTGCCGTCGCTGCGCGGGCCGCGACCAGCGAGACGACTTTTTCGACCGGCGCGTCGGGCGGCGTTTCGCCTACGGGGATATCGGCGCGCTCGCACAGATCGCCCCAGTCCCGGACGGATTCGCTCATCGGATGCGCCACCTCGACGGTGCGTCCGTTGGTATCGCAGCGGTAGTCGTACGTCGGCATGGGGGCTCCTTGCGTTCGCAATCGTGATACGGATGTCCGATGAAGGTCGGCCGCGTCTCTCGGGGACTCGACACGCTTCCATCTTCCAAGGACGGAGAGTACGCACGGGCATTGATCAGAGGATCGGCGGCTCTGCTGCGAAGGGACTCTGCCATGAGGGGCGACGCCGTCGGTACGGCGGCCGCCCGAGGGCGCCGTCCTGCTCACCGAGATCCGCGACGCGTCCGGGAAGCGCGGCCGAGCCGACACGCCGTCCCGCACGCCGCGAAAGCCGCCCGCGGGGGGCGGCTTCTGGTGCGACCCGCAGGCCCCGCTATGGTTGGGCATGCGTGAGTCGGAACTGCTCGGGCACATCGCGGGGCGGTCGCGTGGCCTCGTCGCGGGCGCTGGATGGGTTGTGATCGCGGGCCCGGGCGATGACTGCGCGGTGATGCGATCGCCGACGGGCGATGTCTCGCTGCTCACTGTCGATCAGGTCGTGGCGGGGCGGCACTTCGAGCCCGGGACCGCCCTCGGGCTGATCGCGCGCAAGGCGGTCGCACGGTCGGTATCGGATATCGCGGCGATGGGCGGCGTCCCGGCGTGGGGGATGGCGACCGGGCTGCTGCCCGAGGGCTATCGCGCCGGCAGCGAGCTCTTCGACGCGATGGCGGACTGGGCGATCCGCTTCGGGTGCCCGCTGATCGGGGGTGACATCGCCGCCCACGCCTCGCCCGATCACCCGCTGACGCTGACCGTGACCGTGGGCGGCTCGATGGACCCGGGCGTGTCTCCGGTGATGCGGTCTGGTGCGCAGGCGGGCGATCGTGTCTGGCTGACCGGACGGCTCGGCGGCTCGTTTGCCAGCGGTCGGCACCTGGCGTTCGAGCCACGCGTCGGAGCCGGGCGATCGCTCGCCCGGGCCGGTGCCCGCGCCATGATCGATCTGTCCGACGGGCTCGGTCGCGACGCGGGGCGCGTGGGGAGCGCGTCGGGGGTCAGGATCGAGATCGAGACCGATCGCATCCCGCTGCACGACGGTGTCGCCGATTGGCGCACGGGCGCGTCGGAAGGCGAGGACTACGAGCTCTTGGTCGCCGGGCCCGGGTGCCTGGCGGAGCGTGTGCCGGGGCTGCTCGGCCCGATCGGGCGGGTTCACGCCTGCGGTCCGGGCGACGCCGGGGCGTGGTTCGTGGAGCCGGGCGGGGGGCTGGTCGATGCCGGCACGATGGGCTGGGACCACTGACCGCGCGGGCGATCTCCTAGGATCCCCACGATGATCCGGATCGAACGCCCTTGCCACTCCCTGCAAGCGACCGAGCAACTCGCGACCGATCTCGCGGCAGTCCTGCGCGCGGGGGACATCGTGCGGCTCGATGGCGACATGGGCGCGGGCAAGACGACGCTGATCCGTGCGATCGCCGGGGCGATGGGCGTGGACACCGACAGCGTCACCAGCCCCACCTACACCCTGATGAACCTGTACCGGACACGCGAGGATCTGCCCGCGATCGCGCACCTGGACTGCTACCGCATGGGCTCCGGGGACGAACTCGATGCGCTCGGATGGGATCGTGTCGCGGACGGCTCGGCGGTGGTGCTGATCGAGTGGGGCGAGCGGATCAGCGATGCGCTGCCCCGGCACGGCCCGCGGATCGAGATCGAGGCCATCGGCGAGCACGCCCGATCGGTCCGGATGACGCTGCCCGCTTCTTGGGCCGACCGGGCGGGGTTCCCGGGTCTCGGGACGCGCCCGGACACCACCTGCCCGACCACCGGCAAGCCGGTCCGGGGCGACAACCCCGCGTGGCCGTTCACGGACGAGCGGGCCCGTCTGGCCGATCTGCACGGCTGGATCAGCGGGGCCTACACCATCTCCCGCCCCATCGAGCAGCGCGACCTCGACGAGGAGTGAGGCACGCCGGTGCGGGCAGCGATAGGCTGTCGGCATGACAACGCTCGTGCTCGCGCAACAGTCCGACAGCGGGGTGTGGTGGCTCTTCCGCGAGAGCTTCGACGTCTTCTCGGTGGTGCTGATCATCGGTTCGTTCGTCGCGGTGACCCTGATCGCACGCCTCGTGCTCGACACACGCCCGGGCGTCGTCGCGCCCGAGTCCCCCGGCAAGAAGGTCCGCGAGCAACTCGACAAGGACAACGCCGGCGGGCTCGAGCGCGTCCTCGGCGAAGACGACGGCATCGTCGCCAGCGCGGTGCGATCGGCGTGGCGCTCGCGCGGGCGTGGACGGTCGGCGATGCGCGAAGCCGCGGAGATCGCCGGCTCGAACGCGTGCGGGCGGTGGACACGCCCGGTCGACGTGCTCCGGACGATCGGCGAACTCGGGCCGCTCATCGGGCTGGCGGGAACCGTGTGGGGCATGATCCTCGCGTTCGTGCGGCTCGGCGAGCAGGGCGGGAGCGCCGGGCCCACCGATCTGTCGCTCGGGATCAGCAAGGCGCTGTTTCATACGCTGCTCGGCCTCGTCCTGGCGATCCCGTGCGTGCTGGCGGCGAGCCTCTTCCGAGCCCGCCTCGATCGGCTGTGCAACCGCGCGATGAGCGAGGCGCTCGACCTCGTGGACCGCCTGCCCGTTGATCCGGCAGACGCGGGCGACGGGGGATCGGGGGCATGATCCGAAGGTCGGTGCTGGACAACGCGCCGGGGCGCACGCGCGTCAACGTCACACCGATGATCGATGTGGTGATGTGCCTGATCGTGTTCTACCTGATGGTGGGACAGCTGGCGTTGAACCGGGCGTCCGGCGTTGAGATCCCGGAGACCCCCGACGGCACGCCCGCGCCGGACGCCATCGGCGACCCCGTCGTCATCGGCGTGCGCCCCGCGGGTGAGGTGCTCCTCAACGGGGAGCCCATCGACATCGGCCGCCTGCCCGGGGAACTGAGCGGCCGGTTCGCCCGCTCGCCAGGCACCCGGCTCGAGATCCGCGCCGACCGCGACGCCGCGTTCGGCGTCGTGCGTCCGGTCCTGGCGGCCGCACGCGACGCCGGGGTCACCGAGGTCGATCTGGTCACGGAGCGTGGCGGATGAACCGGAGGGCGTTCACAAGACGGAGCGTGCTCGATCGCGCCCCCGGTTCGGGCGTGCCGAACATGACCCCGATGGTGGACGTGACGCTGGTGATCCTCATCTTCTTCATGGCGTCGGCGACCATCGCCGGGCCCGAGTGGTTCCTGCGCGCCGAACTGCCCGCCGCGGGCGTGCCCTCGGCGCTCGCCCTGCCGAGCCCCGTTGTTCGCGTCGAGATGTACGCAGAGGGCAGCGCGACGCGGGTCCGCGGCCTGGGCCCGGACCAATCGCTCGACGACGCGATCGCGAGAGTCCGCTCCATGGACCGGGGCACGGCGTCCGGGCTGGTCGTTCAGATCGACGCCGAAGACAGCGTGGCGTACGGGCAGGTCGTGCGTCTGCAAGGATCCCTGGTGCAACGGGGCGCCGCCGCGCGGTTCCGGATCTCGGATTAATATCCGATTCATCAGAACGACCTTGATGCTCTTCCGCGCGGTTTTTACATTGGACTCTCGCGTTCACGGGTTTCTGCAGGAGGAAATCGACATGCGCACGCTCCCGATCTGCCTGCTCGCCGGTCTTGTTTCGGCGTCGTCGGCCGACGTTGTGGTGTTCCACAACGACAACCCCAACCTCGATCGGATGGATTATGGGTATTACTACGACGGGTACTACTTCCCGACCCTGCTGCCGAAGGACATGATCGACCTCACCCGGGACGCGTCCGCTCAGCCGATCACTTCGGGATACCCCGCACACTCCGTCGGGATTTCCGCCACGGAGCCCGGCACGAGTTCGGCAGACGCGGAGATCCACGTCATCGTGGCGAACCAGAATGTCGAACCCTTGACTTCCATCGTGCTGACGCCGGATGCCGTTCCGTACATAAGCCCGAACTGGGGCTCCGAAACCCGACAGGTGATCCCGTTCGACTTCACGCAAGGGGGCACCGTCGATGCCTCGTCGAACTGGGGCGGCGAAACGCCATCGCCCGGACTCTCCAACTACTTCGGATCGACCGTCATGGCGGTGTTCTCGTATGGCACCTTCGACAACGTGACCATGATCATCGAGCCCAGGTTCACGGTCGCCGTCCGATTCGCTCTCAACGGCGCCGAGCACTACGGGTTCGCGGAGTTCGATTCGTACTACGGCGAGAGCGATGGTTTGGTTCGCAGACAGTTCATCCCGATCCGCTGGGGCTACGAGACCGAGCCGAACACGCCGTTGGTGATCCCGGCGAGTTGTGTCGCCGACGTCGCCATGCCGTTCGGCGCCCTGAACTTCTTCGATGTCGTCGGGTTCCTCGACGCGTACAACAGCGGGGCGGCCTCGGCCGACGTGGCCGAGCCATTCGGCGCGCTGAACTTCTTCGACATCGCCGAGTACATCGCCCTGTTCAACGCGGGCTGCCCGTAA
>DIYM01000129.1:0-622 GCA_002429045.1 Phycisphaerales bacterium UBA6054 | reverse complement strand
TCAACGCGGGCTGCCCGTAAGCCAGACGCCGCTTTGTGCACGCAGACCCGCTCGCTCGAGCGGGTCTGTTGCTGCGCGGGGGGTCAGCCGCCCGTCGCGAAGATCTGGAGCCGGTGCCCTTCGGGCTTGAGCCCGCGGGCCTCGCAGATCTTGTCGCGGATCGCGACGAGTTCGGGGAGTTCCAGCGTCTCGACCTCGCCGGTATCAACGCGGACGAGCAGCGTGTTGCCCGCGTTGCCGTACGCGAGCTGGTAGTGCGACTGGTCGCGATCGAAGAGGACGCGCTGGATGATGCCCGCGTCTTCGAGCAGCTTGAGCGTGCGGTAGACGGTTGCCTTGGAGACCCGGAAGCCCTTGGTCTTGAGTTCATCGAGGAGTTGATCGGCCTCGAACAGCGCGTCGAACGCGATGATGGTGTCCAGGATCTGGGCTCGCTCGGGCGTGTACTTGAGCCCGGCGTCCTTGAGCGAACGCCTGAACACCGCGCACAGCGGCTCGATGATGCCGAACTCGTCGTCGCCCGATACCGGCTGGGTCGGCTGGAGTGCCATGCCGAATGCTAGCCGGTGCGCCGCCCCCCCGATCCTCTAGAATGCGGGCGTGCCGACCGACCCGCCCGGAG
>DIYM01000005.1 GCA_002429045.1 Phycisphaerales bacterium UBA6054 | reverse complement strand
GGCGTGCGCGAGCCGGTCTATCGGTTGGCGTGACCCGTGTGCGCACAAGAAAGCCGACCCGGGGGGGTCGGCTCGAGTGCTGGTCAGGCGTCGGGGCTCACTTGTCCTTGTAGTAGTCGATGTTGATCTGGACGTAGTTGGACCATTCGTCGGGCAGGTCTTCGTCCTGATAGATCGCGTGGACGGGGCATTCGTCGACGCAGAGCCCGCAGTCGATGCAGGTGTCCGGGTCGATGTAGAGCATCTCGGCCGTCTCGTAGTCCGGGTCGTCCTTGGTCGGGTGGATGCAGTCCACCGGGCAGGCGTCGGTGCAACTGGTGTCCTTGGTCCCGATGCAGGGCTCGGCGATGATGTGCGGCATATCAGCCTCCTACCTCAATGGCTCCGGACCGGCGTTCACGGCTGGCCGATCGGTCGGAGTCAGTGTTCCACCGGAGAGTGTATGTTGCAAGCGAGAATGATTCTCATGTGCGCGCGGCACGATCCGCCGTTCGCGGGGCACCGCTCTGACCCGAGCGTGCGTGGCGCGAGCCCGGGAATGCTCATATCTGGATGTCGAGGAACGATTTCTCGATGATGGCGCGCTTGTCGTACGGCTGGGCGCACTCGGGGCACTGCCCGATCGGCGGGAGACCGGTCAGCCGGTAGAGGCATCGCTGGCAGGGCAGTTGCAACGCTCGGAGGGTGGGCTCGTCGATCCAGTCCGGATCGCTGGGCTCGGGGTAGCAGTCCAGCAGCGCCTCGGGCCCGTGCCGGGCGACCACCCGCCCGACCGGATCGTTGTCGCGGTTGCACGAGCGGCACCGCACCGGAGTGCCTTCTCTGGATCGGGCGTCGATGTCCGGGCGGAGATCCGACTTGCACCACTCGCACGGCACGGCCAGATCGGTGGGCAGGCGGGAGAGGTCGGGCTCGGTCTGTGCTTCCCACTCGCTGCCGCTGGGCAGCGGGAGCGCATCGAACTCGTCGAGGATCTCTTCGGCGGCGGGCACGTCGGCGTCGAACGCGACCGCGACCCATGCCTCGTAGCGCGTCGGCCCGCCCAGCATCGCGAGGCGGACGCGTCCCGCCTCGCGTTGGTATCCGCGGGCGAGCACGCCCTGTGAGCGGAGGTACGCGGCCGCGCTCCACGCGTGGGGCAGGCCGGGATAGTTGCGGAGCTCACGCATCGTGCGCGGGCCCCTAGGCGACCGTCTCGCCCCGGGGGGCTTGGGCGTTCGGGTCGGCCCGCATGAACAGCACGTCGCCTTTGCTGATCGATTGGTCTTTCTTGATCGCGTGCTCGCCGCCCCACGCCGCGAGTTCGCTCAGCGGGGCGACGAACGGCGAGTCGGCGTCGTCCGGGTCGGTCAGATGGTCGCAGTTCCAGTTCCGCCATAGCTCGGCGGTCTTCTCGGGCATGGTCGGGTGCAGCAGCAGTGAGGCGATGCGGAGCGCCTCGGCGCAGGAGTACAGGATCGATCGGAGCGCGTGGGCGCCGTCGTCGAGCGTGTCGAGCTGCTTGGCCAGCGTGAAGGGCGCGCAGTACGAGATGAAATCGTCGACGTAGCGGACGATCGAGAGCGCGTGCTGGTTGGCGGCTTCGAGATCGATCCGCTCGATCGCGTCGACGGCGGCGGACACGGCCTGGCGGCAGAGCGGTTCGAACGCGAACGTCCTCGATGGGTCGGCGACGGGTTTGCCCGCGTTCTCGAGGGCCAGGCGCGCGGTCTGGAGCGACGAGCCGTCGGGGAAACCGAACTCCCCGTTGCACACCCCGGGCACGACGCCGCCGAAGTACTTGGCGATCATGTTGCCGACGCGGCTGGCCGAGTTGCCGATGCTGTTGGCCAGGTCGGCGTTGTAGACCTCGATGAACCGTGCGTGGGCGAAGTCGGCGTCGTTGGCGCCCAGCGGGCCCTGGGTGGTCAGGAACCACCGGACCGCGTCGAGGCTGAACGCGTCGGCGTACGCGCGGAGATGGTCGATCTCGATGAAGTTGCCCAGGCTCTTGGACATCTTCTGCCCCTCCGCGATCCAGTAGGCGTGGGCGTAGACGACCGCGGGCGGGCGTTCGCCGAGCGCGCGGAGCATCGCGGGCCAGATCACGGCGTGGAACCACACGATGTCCTTGGCCATCAGGTGGACCGGGGCGTCCCAGTACTTGCGGCGCTGCTCGGTGTCCGTGATGGTCAGGTAGTTGCAGAGGGCTTCGATCCAGACGTAGACGCGGTGCCCGGGGTCGTTGGGCATGACGACACCCCAGTCGGGGTCGCCCTCGTTGATCTTGCGGGAGACGGGCACGCGGTTGAGCCCCTGCCTGATGCGTCCGAGGATCTCGTTCTTGCGGGCTTCGGGCAGCACGCGGATCGCGTCCGACTCGATCTGCTGTTTGAGCCAGCTCTCGTGCTTGTCGAGCCTGAAGAAGTAGTTCTGCTCGACGCGCTTCTCGAGGGGCTTGCCCGTCACGGGGCTCTTGTGGTCGTGCTCCTTGGCGACGGTCTCGGTGACGTATTCCTCCTGGGATCCGTCCCACCAGCCCTCGTAGTCGCCCAGCTCGATGTCGCCCGAGTCGACGAGGCGCTGGATGTACTCGGCGGCCTTGGCTTTGTGCCGGTCCTCGGTGGTGCGCACGAAATCGTCGTTGGAGAAGTTCATGAACGCGAAGGCGTCCTTGAACCGCTCGGCGTTGATGGTGGCCCACTCCATCGGGGTGTGCCCCTTCTCGGTCGCGGTGGTGACCACCTTCTCGGCGTGCTCGTCGGTGCCCGTGAGGAAGAACACGTCCCGCCCGATCAGGCGCTGGGCCCGGGCGGCGACATCCGCGATCAGCGTCGTGTAGCAGTGCCCGATGTGGGGGCGGTCGTTGACGTAATAGATCGGCGTGGTGATGTAGTAGGGGCTCTGGGTGGGTCGGTGGGGGGTCATCGGCGGATGATAGATGCCGGGTCGGGCGAACCCCGCGGGGTGTGGGGCACTAGACTGGCGGGCACACGGTCACGAACCGCCCGGGCTCGATGGGTCCGGTCGGGTGCTGGAAGGGTTGGCGCTTTGGAGCGGGCCAAGTTCGAGAAGCTGGCGATCGAGCATCTGGACGCGGTGTACCGGATGGCGATGCATCTGGCCCGCAAGCCCGAGTTGGCCGAGGACGTGGTGCAGGAGGTCTACGCGCGGGCGTTCCGACCCCAGACGATCGAACGGTTCGTGGACATGTCGGCCGACGACGACCCGACGAGCGGGTCGGGCGGGATGCGGTCTTGGTTGTTCGCGATCACACACAACGTCTTCTACTCGAAGGTCAAGAAGGAGAACCGCCAGCCAACCGCGGTGGGCGAGTTCTACAGCGAGGAAGGCGCCGAGACCGCCCCGGACGAGGCCCCGCCCGCCTGGTCGCGGGCGGACCTGGACTGGGAGCATGTGGACGGGCGGCTCAAAGCGGCGGTGGGCGACCTGAAAGACGAGTACCGCGAGGTGCTGCTCATGTGGGGCGTGGACGGGCTGAAGTACCGCGAGATCGGCGAGATATTGGACGTTCCGATCGGCACGGTGATGAGCCGGCTGCACCGGGCCCGGAAGCTCCTGGCCGACAAGCTGTTGGAGGATCCGGAAGCGGCGGCAGAACTCGGGCTGAGAATGTCGGAAGACGGGGAATGAAAGGGACTTGGGCGTTGTTCGCCCACCAGGGCGAGCGCGCAGGCATCGGCCCTGGGGTCTCGGTGACTGGACGCCGAATCGAGTTTCGGAAGCACATCGATGAGCGATGAACTGAACACATCCGGAGAGCGGCCCGATTGCACGGGCGGGAAGCCGGCGGGAGATCTGTCGGTCGGCGCACTGATCCGCGCGGCCGCGGACGACGAACTGACCGAGGACCAGATCCGGGATTTCGAGCGGCTGTGCGCCGAGCGGGATTGCACCGAGGACCGTGTGCGGTTCGAGCAGACCCTGCGCGAGGCGTGCGGCAAGGCGATGAGCGATCAGCCACGCTGCCCGGATGCGCTGCGGAACAGGATCCGTGCGCTCGCCGCATCGGGCGGCGACGTCGGTGCTGCGGGCGAGTCGGGGCGCGGCGTGCCCGCGGGATCGGCGGTCGAATCGATGGCCGAGCAGACCCGTTCGGTGTCGTTCTGGCGACGCTCGCCCGGGATGCTGGCATTGGCGGCGGTGCTCGCGCTGTTCGCCGGGGCGATGGTCTTCCAGGGCTTGTCGCTGCCGACGGGCCCGGTGCCCGCCGGTTGGACGGTTGAGCAGGCGAGCAACCGGGACCGCATGGCGGCGTTCGTTGCCAAGGAGCACAACCGCTGCTGCAACAGCGACCGCGCATCGGAAGCGAAACTGGTTATCCGCGATATGGAGCGGGCGAAGGCCCACTTCATCGGCACGCTCGGTGTTGCCGGGCTGGCGGTGTCGCCCGCGATCGCGGATTCCGGCGAGGTGTCTTTCTGGGGTGCTGGCGATTGCCGCGTCCCGGCGTCGAGTTCTTCGGGGCACTTCCGGTTCGACGCGACCACGCCCGCGGGCGCGGGCATCCGGCTCAGCCTGTTCGTGCTGCCCGACGAGGGCCAGTTCCCGATGGACCGGGGGACGACCTATCGCGTCACCTCGGAGGCGTGCGACAAGGCGGGCGTGAACCTGTTCGCCTGGAAGGACTCGGGCGTCTTGTACCTGCTGGTGTCCGAGGCGGACGGCGGGTTCTGCCAGACCGTCCGGGACACCATGCACGCGCCGGGGCCGATCGGATCCTTCTGACGCGTCGCGCGTCGGGTGGGTCCGGGAACCGATTCGCTAGCCCATCAGACAACCGGAGGGTTCCGCGGCGGCCCCGCCGACACTGATCGGCGG
>DIYM01000020.1 GCA_002429045.1 Phycisphaerales bacterium UBA6054 | reverse complement strand
GCCGGGCGGGCGGGCGGGCTGCTGCGGTCCTTCGCGACGCACCGCCCGGACGGCGTGCTGACGCTCGACGGGCCCGGGGATCCGCTGATGCATCCCGGGGCGCTCGACTTCGTCTCGATGGGCGATGAACTGGGGATCGCCTGCGTGGCGATGCGGACCGATCTGCTCTCCGAGTCCTTCGACCCGGAAGCTGTGGCGGGCAGCGGGGTCGGCGTGATCGCGGTGGACCTGCTCTGCGCGGACGCGCCGACGTACGCGGCGCTGACTGGCGTCGATGCCCACGATCGGGTCATGCAACGGATCGATGCGATCGCGTCGGTCCGGGATGTCTCCGGCGGGATGAAGCTCCCGTGGATCCTGCCGCGGATGGTCAAGTGCGACGCGACGCTGGACTCGATGGAGGCGTTCTACGACCCGTGGATCATGGCGATGGGGTCGGCGGTCATCGATCCGGTTCCGGCGTGGAGCAGCGATCGGATCCGCCCGCTGTCTGTGCCGGGCCGGCGGGCGGCGCAACTCGCGGCCGACACGCTCCGGGTCCGTTGCGACGGCGCGGTGTGCGACGGGCGTTGGAGGTCGATCGGAGGCATCAACGCGTTCGATGCCGGGCTCGAAGCGGCGGTCGATGCGTGGCGCTCGGTGCTCGGCACCCGGGGCGAGCCGGGCGTTGGCGTTGGGTCCGCCGCGTGAGCGCGACCGCGATCATTCTGGCGCGGGGCGGCTCCAAGGGGTTGCCGGGCAAGAACACCGCCGAGGTCGGCGGGCGGGCGTGCATCGCGTGGACGATCGATGCCGCGACCGGCGCGGAACGGGTGACGCGCGTGTGCGTGTCATCGGACGACGAGCGAGCGTTGTCGGCCGCGAGGGCGGCGGGCGTCGAGACCGTCGAGCGTCCGCCGGAACTCGCTGGTGACAGCTCGCGTGTCGATGACGCGGCCCGTCACGCGTTCGTTCAGATGGGTGAACCAGAGGGAACAGCTGTCATTCTGTACGCGAACGTCCCGGTCCGCCCGGACGGGCTGATCGATCGCGCGGTTGTCATGCTGGAGGAGAGCGGGTGCGACAGCGTGCAGAGCTACGCGCCGGTCGGCAAGCATCACCCCTGGTGGACCGCCCGTGTCGATTCGGGCACGGGCGTGGTCGGGCCCTGGGAGGGCGATCTGCTCAACCACGGCGTGCACAGACGCCAAGATCTCCCGCGCGCGTGCGTCCCGGACGGGGGCGTGATCGCGTGCACTCCCGACGCGTTGATGCTGCGGCTTGGTGTGGCGGAAGGGCCGCACGCGTTCTTCGGGCGCGACCGTCGCGGTGTGATGACCGGCGAGGGCGAGGTGATCGACATCGACAGCCGCGTCGATCAGATCGTGGCCGACGCGATCCTGCGTGGGCGTGCGGGTGTTCCGCTGTGAAGATCGGTGACCGCGAGATCGGTTTGGACCGTCCGGCGTACGTGATCGCCGAGATCGGCGTGAATCACGACGGGGAGGTCGCCCGTGCGTTGGAGTTGACCGATGCAGCCGCGGAGTGCGGCGCGGACGCGGTGAAACTCCAGTACTTCGAGACCGATCGGTTGATGAGCAAGGCGGCGAAGCTGGCCGCGTATCAGAGAGCCGCGGGTGAGACGGACCCGATCTCGATGCTCCGTCGGCTCGAACTGGATCTCGACGAGATGGCGCAGGTCATCGATCGCGCGCACGAGCGCGGCATCCACGCGATCGTGACGGTGTTCAGCACGGAGCTGGTCGACGCGGCCGAGACGTTGGATTGGGACGCCTACAAGACCGCGAGCCCGGACATCGTGCACACGCCGCTGCTGCGACGGCTCGCGGCGACCGGACGCCCGCTGATTCTGAGTACGGGAGCAACGGAGTTCGATGAGCTTCCGATCGCCGAGTCCGCTGTCTGGCGGGGCAACGTCGTGGCATTCCTGCATTGTGTGAGCTGCTACCCGACGTCGCCTGCCGATGCCGCGATCGGAGGCGTGTTCGATATCGCCGATTCCTGGCTTCGCTATTGGAGCACTCCCGAAGAGTACGGGCTGGGCCCGCTTGCCGGGTACAGCGACCACACGCAGGAGATCGATTCGGGAGCCCTGGCCGTTTCGCTCGGTGCGTGTGTGATCGAGAAACATCTGACCTATTCCATCCACGCGAGCGGGCCTGATCATGCGGCTTCGCTGGAGCCGGCAGGGTTCGTCGAGTACGTCAGCACGGTTCGTGCCGCCGACCCCGTGCCGAGCGAGCCGATGGAGTCTCGCGCAGGCGTGCTCGGCCCGTGCATGACACTGGGCCGCGCCGGGGCGCGGCTCATCGCGGAGAGCGACATTCGTGTCGGTGAACTGAGCAAGCGAGTCCTGGCTTGCGAACGCGACGTCCGGGGCGTTTCGCGTCAGTCGGTGGTCAGCACGGGCGATATCGCGGCCGGCACCGTGATCGGTGGCGAGCACCTGACCGTCAAGCGTCCGGGCACCGGGATTCTGGCGTACCGTCTCGACGATGTGATCGGCAAGACCACCGCCCGGGACATCGAGGGCGATGTGCCGATCGTCGAGGACGATCTGGTCGGAGGGTTGGCGTGATCGGTGACGGCTGGGCGGGTTCGAAAGACGACCGGGCGCGGGACGCGCGGGCGAGCGCGGACAACCGCCGGCGGATCGCGGTGGTCACCGGCACGCGGGCCGAGTTCGGGCTGCTCGCGCCGGTGATGGAGGCGATCCGCGACCGGGCGGACTGCGAGTTGCTGGTCATCGCGGCCGGGGCGCACCTGATCCAGCCCGGGCTGACCTTCCGCGAGGTCAAGGCCCGGTTCGATGTCGCCGACTCGGTGCCGATGCAGACCGCGGGCAAGGTCGGGCGGTGGCACGATGTGGAGTCGCTGGGCAGGGGGATCGGCCGATTCGGACGCTCGTTCGAGCGGATCCGCCCGGACTGGGTGGTGGTGCTGGGCGATCGGATCGAGGCGTTCGCGGCCGCCACCGCCGCGAGCGTGGGAGGCGCCGCGCTCGCCCATATCCACGGCGGCGACCGGGCCGAGGGCGTGGCCGACGAAGCCATGCGTCACGCGATCACCAAGCTCGCGCACCTGCACCTGCCCGCGACCGAAACCAGCGCCGAGCGTGTGCGGAGGATGGGCGAGCCGGACGGGTCGATCGAGGTGGTCGGGTCACCGGCGATCGACGGGCTCGACGCGATCGCACCGATGGACGACGAGGCGTTCAGGGCGCTCGGATCCCCGCGCTTTGTGATGCTGCATCACCCGATCGGGCGCACGGACGAGCTCGAAGAGCACGGAGCTAATCAGATCCTCGCCGCGTTCGACGGGCGCCCGGTGCTGGCGTTGCACCCGAACTTCGATCCGGGGCGCGACGGCATCATGCGCGCGCTGATGAATGCGCCGGGGAGCGTCCGCGTTCGGGACCACCTCGATCGTGCCGGGTTCGTCGCGTTGATCAAGCGGGTCGGCGCGGAGGGAGGGGCGTTGGTCGGGAACTCGTCGGCGGGGCTGATCGAGGCGAGCGCCGCCGGTTGCCCCAGCGTTGATGTGGGTGAGCGGCAGGGCGGCAGGGAGCGGGCCGGGGGGTGGACCGAGTGGACGCACGAGGACGCCGGATCGGTCCGCGACGCGCTGAGGGCGGTGACAGATCCGGCACGGACTCGCGGCGGGCATCCCTTCGGCGACGGACGCTCGGGGGTGCGGATCGCTCGCGTGCTTGCCGAGCAAGATCCGCACGCGGCCGGGCTGACGCGGAAGCGCTGCGCTTACTGAGCGAGCGCCTGCGTTGTTTGGGCCTGATGCCGCTGCCAGGCCCGCGGGGGGAGGCCCATGACGCGTTTGAACGCGCGGTTGAACGCCGCCTCGGAGTTGTAACCGAGCCTGGCGCCGCACTCGGCCGCGGTGGTCTCGTCCGATTGCAGCCAGGCGCCCGCGACCTGCATGCGCCAGCGTGTGACATACTGCAGCGGCGATTCGCCGACCAGTTCGGTGAAGCGTGCCGAGAACGCGGATCGCGACATCGCGACCGACGACGCGAGCGAGGCGACGGTCCAGGCCCGCTCGGGCTCGCGCTGGATGCGCACGAGCGCCGGGCCGATGCGGTGGTCGCGAAGGGCGCCGAGCCACCCGCTCTGTTCCTCGGGGTGCTGGTTCAGCCACGCACGGATCGACTGGACGACCAGGACATCCGCGAGGCGCGTCACGATCGTCTCACCGCCCGGGAGTTGGGCGCTCGCTTCGGCGCCCATCAGGCGGAGCGTGCCGAGCATCCAGTCCGCGTCGGGCGTGTCCCAGGCGCGCGTGTGGATCAGTCCGGGCAGCATCCCGATGAGGTCACGGGCGGCCGGGTGGTCGACGCACACCGCGCCGCAGATCAGCGTGGTCTCGGCGCCACCGCCGCCGTAGCGGAGCACCTCGTACCGATCGGTCATGCGCCGGACGGGCAGAGAGAAGTAGTCCTCGGTCCGTGCGTTCGGCTGGCTCTTGATCGTGTGCCCCTCGCCGCGGGGCATCAGGGCGAACTCGCCCGGGCGAAGCGTCGTCGGCCCGTCGCCCGCACCTTCGAGCACGCACGAGCCCGACGTGACGACGTGGAACATCACGCAGCCGGGCATCGGCGGCATCGACACGCCCCACGGGGCGGTCAGGTGCGAACGGGCGTAGACCACGCCCTCAAGGCGGAAAGCGTGGAGCGCTTCGCCCAGCGGATCGCCGGACTCTGGCAGCGCTGTCGGTGGGATCGTTCCGGGGGCTTTGGTGCGGGTCATGCGTCAGCGGGTTCTGATCTAGACAAACGAGCAAGAAGTGTGGGGTTTGTGTGATTGAGAATTCGATTTATGTGCTCGATAGTAGACACATAAGCAATAGTGATCCGTGCGGATCGCTCGAACGTCCACGAAAGGAGCCGGATGATGACCCAGCAGCCCCCCACCCACGCCCGTGTGCTCGTGATCGCCGCCAATGGCAAGACCGGGCGGCGTGTCGTTCCGCGACTCGAATCCGCGGGCGTCGAGGTCCGACGGGGTTCGCGCTCGGGCGATCCCGCGTTCGATTGGGAGATCCCGGAGACGTGGGGCCCGGCGTTGGAGGGGATGGACGCGGTGTATGTCGCGTACACACCGGATCTGGCGGTGCCGCGGGCCGCCGCCGATCTGGCCCGGTTCGTTGGGATCGCCCGCGAGAGGGGCGTGGAGAAGATCGTGCTGCTCTCGGGGCGGGGCGAGCCGGAGGCGCGGGCATGCGAGCGGATCGTGGAGGGCTCCGGGCTCGCGTGGACGATCGTCCGCGCGGGTTGGTTCAACCAGAACTTCAGCGAGGGCGAGTTCGCCGGCATGGTCAACGGCGGGGTGATCGTGCTCCCCAACCCGGATGCGCGGGAGCCTTTCGTCGATGCGGACGACATCGCTGAAGTCGCGGCGGTGGCGTTGACGCGCCCGGGGCACGACGGGGAGGTCTACGAGGTCACCGGGCCCGCGTTGCTGACCATGAGCGAGGTCGCCGCCTCTCTGAGCGACGCGACGGGCCGCCCGGTCGTGTACCAGCCGGCCTCTTCGGGCGTGTTCCTCGAAGGGCTCGGGCGTGCGGGCGTGCCCGGGGGCATGGTCGATCTGCTCGGCTATCTGTTCGAGATCACCGGGTCGGGCGTGAACGCGCACGTGAGCGACGGCGTCGAGCGGGCGTTGGGGCGCGCGCCCCGGAGTTTCGGCGCCTTCGCCCGTCGGGCGGCGGCGGACGGCGCTTGGGCACCGAGCGTTGCGGGGGTGCACCGTGGATAATGCGGCGGCGATGCTCTGCGTGGTCGGGCTGGTCGGCGTCGGGATCACCGGCGGGACCGTGTTCGTCTTCTCGAACTTCATGATGCGCGTGTTGGGCGAGATGCCCGAGCCCGAAGGCATGCGCGTGATGCAGTCGATCAACCGCGCGGTGTACAACGGCGCGTTCATGGGCGGGTTCGGCGCCAGCGTGCTGGTCGGGGGCGGCTCGGTCGCGATCGGGCTGATCCGGAGCGGGGAGCCCTGGTCGGTCCCCGTCGCGATCGCGGGCGCGTTGTATCTGTTCGGCGTGTTCCTGGTGACCGCGGCGGGGAACGTCCCGCTCAACAACGCGCTGGACCGGGCGAGCCACACAGACCCAGAAGGGATCGCGTTCTGGAGGCGCTATCTGGTCGTCTGGACGCGCTGGAACCATCTGAGAGCGGCGAGTTCGATCCTGTCGGTTGTGTGTTTCGGGGTGAGTCTCTGGCTGATGTGATCGAGGGGTGCGGCTGCTGGCGGGTTCTCGGACGCTCCGGGTGGGGCTCCTGGGGGGCGCGCCGGGTGTGGGCGGTGCGTCATTCGGGCTGCTCGTTGTTCGCACGAAAGTCGTTGACGGAACCCGTCGATGACCCGGTTGCCGCAAGTCTTTGAGAAGGAGCTTTAGATGAGCGTCACGGAAGAGCAGCGTCAGGAGATCGTGGAGAAGGCCATCCGGGAGATCTCGCACATCGCGACGCTCCCGGAGGTGACCCTCCGCATCATCGAGCTCGTCGAGGATCCGACCAGCACCGCGCAGGATCTGCACGCGGTGATCAGCAACGATCCCGCGCTGTCCAGCCGTATCCTGAAGGTGGTCAACAGCTCGTTCTACGGGCTTCCGGGGCAGATCGCGTCGATCAACCGCGCGATCGTGATGCTGGGGCTCAACGCGGTGAAGAACATCGCGATCGCGGCGTCGTTGGCCAAGCTCTTCCGCGGCGGTGAGTTGACACCGACCTTCTCGGCCAAGGAGCTCTGGAACCACTCGAATGCGACGGCGATCGGGTGCAAGCTGATCTCGGACACCTGCGGCCTGGGGCTCGGTGACGAGGCGTATCTGGCGGGCCTGATCCATGACATCGGCATCATGGTCGAGATGCAGTACGACCGGTCCAAGCTGATCGATGCGCTCGACAAAGCCGGCGCGGGTGTGGACGGCATCCCCAAGGTCTCGCTGCTCGAGACCGAGAACGAGGTGTTCGGCGCCAACCACCAGGAGTTCGGCCAGGGGTTGTGCGCGAAGTGGAAGTTCCCGGCGCCGTTCGCCAGTGCCACCGGGTTCCATCACAACCCGCTCGGCGCGCCCGCCGAGCAGCAGAAGCTCGTCGCGGTGGTCCACGCGGCCGATTGCCTCGCGGGACGGCTCGCGAATGGTTTCCGCCTGGACAACCCGTCCTGCGAGATCCAGAGGGAGGTCCGCGAGTTGTTGAAGCTGAACGACGAGCAGATCGAAGAGATGGTCGGCAAGCTGCAGGTCATGGTGCAGGACGCCGAGAACATGATCTGACCGGATCGGTCATCCGTACAAGCGAAAGGCCGCCCGGCGCCGGGCGGCCCTGTCTTTGCGCCTGGCGTGCCGGGCCGGGCTCACGACACGCGGTCCCGCCAGAACGCCAGGCGTGCTTGGTCGGTCAGGTCGAAGCGCAGGGGCGTGACCGTGACCCTGCGTTCGAAGAGTTCGTGGACATCGGTGCCCGGGTCGGTGCCGCGGAACTCGAGCCCGTGCCCGGCGGCCCAGTAGTACGACGCTCCGCCCGGCGAGGACCGGGGCTCATAGCGATCGACCAGCGCGTGGGTGTTCATCGGGCACACCACGAGATCGGGGTCGGACTCGGCGTTGTCTGGGAGGAACTCGGTCGCGGGGACGTTGATGGAGAGGCATTCGTGCGAGCCCGGCAAGCCGCCGGCGATCAATCGGTCGATCGCGGCGCGGGCGACGCGGGCGGCGCGATCGAAGTCGGCGCGGTGCTTGTCGAGGTGCAGCGAGACCGCGATCGAGGGCACCCCGAGGAATGCGGCTTCCAACGCGGCGGCAACGGTGCCCGAGTACAGGACGTTGATGCCGCAGTTCGCACCGGCGTTCATCCCCGAGATGACCAGATCGGGCAGGGATCCCTGCCCGAAGCGTTCGGGCCACAGGTTGGTCAGGGCGAGTTTGGTGCAGTCGGCCGGTCTCCCGTCCACGGCGACCCCTGGGGCGCTGTTGACGGAAGCGTCCCGTGTCATGAGCGGCTGGTGGAACGTCAGGCCGTGCGAGGTCGCGGACTGGCCGGTCAGCGGGGCCACCGCGAAGACCTCTCCCAGCGCCCCCTGGGCGGCGTCGGGATCGGTGAGCGCCCTGTGCATGCTGACGATGCCGGGCGCGTGGATGCCGTCGTCGTTGGTCAGGAGGATCCGCATGGGCGGAGGGTAGGGGTCGCGATCACGCCCCGGTGTCTCCCCCGGCTCCGAGCGCGGCACGGAGTGGGGCGAGGTGCTCGGCGTACCGCTCGTGCTTTCTGACCGAGGACCGATAGAGCGGCTTGCGGACCTGGTCCCGCGACGACGTGCTGACCGTGCGGTCGGACTCGTGGAAGCTCAGGATGGAGTCGTCCCACGCGAGCCCGATGCGTTCGAGCACGGGGGTCAGGCTCGCTTTCGGATCGGCCACGGTCTGCTCGTACGGCGTCTCGATCATGTCCACGCCCGGGATCTCGGCGAACGCCGCCATCGCACGCTGGTAGTCTCGGTGGTAGCGCCCGAGGCGCTCGAGGGTCTGGGTCTGCGGGTGGGGGCGTGAGTACGACTGGATGTAGTTGGACAGGCAGGTGTCCTGCGGGTCCCGGGTGCAGTGGACGATGGTGCATCCCGGGAACAGCTTGGTCAGCAGTGGGACGTACATGAAGTTGTAGGGTTGCTTGTCGGTGATGAAGCCGTCGCGGGCGATCGCGTCGAAGTAGGTCCACGCCGCGGCCGCCATCTTGTCGATGACGGGCTGGGTGTATTTCTGTCTGGTGATTGGCATGGGACGGGCATGGCCCGAGAGGACCGGATCGACGGTCGTGACCTGCCGGGAGACCGCGTTGAGTTCCCCGCCGGGCGTGATCTCCTCCAACTGCGAGAGCATCTGCTCGGTCAGCGACGTGCCGGACCGCATCATCCCGAGGACGAAGATCAGCCGGGATCCGTCGCGCGGGGCGCTGGGGACGTCTCCGTCTTTCCAGCAGCCGATGAGCTGATCGATGCGGGCGCTGTGCTCGTCGGGGTCCCAGGGGAGCAGCTTGACGCGGTGCGCCTCGGTGTAGTGGTGGAATGCGCGATCGAAGTCGCCGGAGTGATCGTGGAGGCGTCCGAGGTGCCAGTGGGCGGTGCTGGCCCGCTCGGGGTCGGCCCCGGGCTCTGACGTGATGGATTCGAGGTCGCTGATGACCAGCGAGGGATCGCGGTGCTTGGGGGCGAGACGGGCGGCGGTGATCGTGAGCAACTCGCGGTCCGGCCGCGGGACGCGTGAGGTCTTCGGGTCGCCGAGGAGCTTGTCGACGATCCGTTGCGCCTTGTCCCACCTGGCGAGGTCCATGAGCACACTGGCCTGGGTGCGGGTGGCGACGAAGTCATGGGGTCTTCGGTACAGCGCCTGCTCGAGCGCGATGAGGGCCTTCTCGTAGCGTCCGCCGCGCTGGTAGGCGTACGCGAGCGCGGTCCGCAGATCGGGGCTCGCCGGGTCGAGTTGGGCGGCCCGCTCGAAGGCCCGGATCGACTCGGCGTGGCGTCCCAGCCCGGCGTTGCACGAGCCGACGGCCCAGGCGATGCGCGGGTCGTTGGGGTGTTTCTGCTGGAGGGCGACGAGCTTGGGCAGGCAGGCGGAGTGCTTGCCCTGCTTCATGGCGTTGTGGAACGCCGCGAGTTGCGGGCGGACCGGGTCGTCTTTGGGCGGGCGGAAGGGCTTTGGCATGGGGTGTTCCGGGCATCGGCCGATCCTGAATCGGCGTGGAAGCCAGTGTAGGAAGGCTCCTTGCCGGGCCCGGCCCGACGGGCGACGGCGCTACGCTTGCGGGTGCGGCCCGACGCCCGCCAACGCCCTGTCTCTGATGCCTGAGGGAGCACGGAATGGACACCAAAGACACCATCCTCGACGCGATCGGGAACACGCCGCTGGTCCACCTGAACAGGGTCGTGCCCGAGGGCTCGGCCGAGGTCTACGCCAAGTGCGAGTTCATGAACCCCGCCGGTTCGATCAAGGACCGCATGGCGTGGTACATCATCGACAAGGCCGAGAAGGAGGGCTTGCTCAAGCCGGGCGGGACCATCGTCGAGAACACCTCGGGCAACACGGGCATGGGCGCCGCGATGACCGCGGCCGCCAAGGGTTACAAGGCCGTCTTCACCATGCCCGACAAGATGTCCAAGGAGAAGATCGACGGGTTGCGTGCCTTTGGCGCCCAGGTCATCATCACCCCCACCGACGTGCCGGGCGATTCGCCCGATCACTATGTGAACGTCGCCAAGCGCGTCGCCAGCGAGACGCCCAACTCGTTCTACCTCGATCAGTACCACAACCAGTGGAACATCGAGGCCCACGAGGTGCTGACGGGCAAGGAGCTGTTCGAGCAGACCGACGGCGGGCGGGTCGACGCGGTCGTGATCGGCACGGGCACCGGCGGCACGGTCTCGGGCGTGGGACGTTACTTCAAGAACCACGGCTCCGAGGCCGCGATCGTCGGCGTCGATCCCTTGGGCTCGGTGCACTACTCGATCTTCCACACGGGCGAGCCGAGCACGCCGTACGTGTACAAGGTCGAGGGCCTTGGGGAGGACATCGTCTGCCGGGCGTTCGATCCGACGGTCGTCGACGAGATGCATCAGGTCGACGACTACCAGTGCTTCACGATGGCGCGGCGCCTGATCCGCGAAGAAGGTCTCGCGTGCGGCGGGTCCTCGGGCGGCATGGCCCACGTCGCGATCGAGGTCGCCAAGCGGCTCGGTCCGGGCAAGAAGGTCGTGGTCGTGCTGCCCGACAACGCCGGGCGCTACCTGACCAAGTACCTCGACGACGAGTGGATGAAGATGCACGGCTTCATGGAAGAGCCCCGCGGGCTTGGCGTGGTCGGCGATCTGATCGACAACTCCGCAGACGTCATCACGATCGGCGAGGGCGACACCGTCAATCAGGCGGTCAGCCGCATGCGCGAGCACGGGATCAGTCAGATCCCGGTGACCGACGGCTCGGGCAAGCCTTTGGGCATGGTCCACGAGATCGACATCCTCCGCGGCTTGCAGCAGAACGCGGTCACGATGGACTCGCCCGTCAAGGGCATCGAGACGCAGCTGGGCGGGATCCTGCCCCCGCAGGCGCGTGTCGAGGAGTTGTACGGCATTTTCGGCGCCGACCAGGCCGCGATCGTGATGAGCGACGGCAAGATCGCCGGCGTGCTCAGCGAGATCGACCTGATCGAACACCTGGCCAAGAACAGTTCCCAGCCCGCGCACGCCTGACACAGACACACTCTAAGCAAAGCGAGATTTCCTTTGAGCAGCAACGACTCCCACGGCTTTGGCACCCGCGCGATCCATGCCGGTCAGACTCCCGATCCCAGCACCGGTGCGATCTGCACGCCGATCTACCAGACCTCGACGTTCGTGCAGAAGTCGCCCGGAGTGATCGTGGAGGAGTACGACTACTCGCGGGCCGCCAACCCGACGCGCAAGGCCTTCGAGGACAACATCGCTTCGCTCGAAGGCGGCAAGCACGGGCTCGCGTTCTCGTCCGGCGTGGCCGCGACGGGCGTGGTGCTCCACCTGCTCAGCGCGGGCGACCACGTGCTGCTCTGCGACGACGTGTACGGGGGGACCAACCGGCTCTTCCATCGGGTGTTCGCGCAGATGGGCATCGAGATCACGCTGGTCGACATGACCGATCTCGGGGCGTTCAAGGGCGCGTTCAAGGACAACACCAAGCTCGTCTGGGCGGAGACGCCGACCAACCCGACGCTGAAGATCATCGACATCGAGGCGGTCGCGGAGGTCTCCAAGGAGAAGGGCGCGATCCTGGCGGTCGACAACACGTTCTGCTCGCCGTACCTGCAGAACCCGCTGTCGCTGGGAGCCGACATCGTCTGCCACTCGACCACGAAGTACATCGGCGGGCACTCCGACGCGATCGGCGGCGTGCTGGTGACCAACGACGACGGCCTCTTCGAGCGGATGAAGTTCGTCCAGCTCTCCGAGGGCGCGGTGCCGGGCATCCAGGAGTGTTTCCTGTTCCTGCGCTCGACCAAGACACTGCACGTGCGCATGGAACGTCACTGCGAGAACGCGATGAGAGTCGCCGAGCACCTCGACGCCCACCCGAAGGTCGAGAAGGTCGTCTACCCCGGGCTGGAGAGCCACCCGCAGCACGCCATCGCCAAGAGACAGATGTGCGGCTTCGGCGGGATGGTCACGATCTACCTCAAGGGCGGGCTCGATGAGTCCCGCGCCATGCTGGAGAAGGTCAAGATCTTCGCGCTGGCCGAATCGCTCGGGGGCGTGGAGTCGCTCATCGAGCACCCCGCGATCATGACCCACGCGTCGGTCCCCGCCGACCAGCGTGCGAAGCTGGGGATCACCGATAATCTGATCCGTCTGAGCGTCGGCATCGAGGACGCGGACGACCTGATCGCGGACCTGGACCGCGCGATCGGGTGACGCTTCCGGTCCGTTAGAACTGGAAGTACAGGAATGGTGAGAACGTGCCGGTGGTGACGAGCAGGAGCGCAACGGGCAATCCGATCAGAGCCACCGCGAGGCGCAGGATGCCGTCGCGGCTGGTTTCGCCGGAATCGAGCCGGGGCCCGATGGCCCAGCGTGCCGGCGCGACGAACGACAACGATCCGATCGCCAGAGCCAGCCAGGCCTGATTGGACTGAACGGTGAACAGAGACAGGCTCGTGAACCCTGACCAGCCTGAAGCCATCGCGTGCACGTAATCCAGCGCATCGGGCATCGATGGGCTCCGGAAGAGCACCCACCCGACCATCACAATCAGCAGGGTGCCGAGGCGGGCGGCGAGCAGGCGGAGACCGCGAGCGCGCTCGCGCCGCCCCCGGACCCGTTCCACGATCAGCCAGAAACCGTGATAGACGCCCCATGCGACGAACGTCCAGTTGGCTCCGTGCCAGAGCCCGGTGACCAAGAAGACGACCGCGAGATTCCTGTACGTGCGTGCGCGACCGGCGCGAGAACCCCCGATCGGGATGTACAGGTAATCGCGGAACCAGCGCGACAGTGTGATGTGCCACCGCCGCCAGAACTCGGTCACACTCGCGGACGAGTACGGGTGGTCGAAGTTCTCTGGGAACCGAAACCCGAACACGCGCCCGAGTCCGAGGGCCATGTCTGAGTAGCCCGAAAAATCGAAGTAGATCTGAACGGTGTAGGCCAGGATTCCGACCCAGGCCTCGGCGCCGCTCGGCTGCGCACCCGGCGCGAACGCCGCGTCCGCCAGCGGTGCGACAGAGTCGGCGACAAGCACCTTTTTGCAGAGCCCGTACGAGAACCTCGTCATCCCGACGCAGACGCTCTCGACCCCGAACGCCCGCCGGCGGATCTGCTGATCGATCTCTTGGTAACGCACGATCGGCCCGGCGATGAGTTGGGGAAAAAGCGACACATAGAGCGCAAAGTCGAGGGGGTTTCGCATCAGCCCGGCGTCGCCTTGGGCGATGTCGAAGACGTAGCTGTTTGCCTGGAATGTAAAAAACGAGATACCGATCGGGAGCATGACCGCGGACCAAGCGATCGGCGAGCCGTCCATCGCCACCAGGACGCTGCTGAGTTGATCCACAAAGAAGTTGGCGTATTTGAACCAGGCGAGGAGTCCGACGTTGAACGCGACCGATCCGAGAACCGTCACGCGGAGCCGCATGCGCAGCCGGCGCGACCTGCAGGCGTGGGCGAGAAGCCCGAACACCCAGTTCGCCGCGATGCTGGCGAGCAACCAACCGAGGAACCAGCCCCCGCCCCAGGCATAGAACACGAGGCTGCTCGCCAGCAGGACGGTGTTCTTCCCGGCCCTGGGCGTCAGCGCGTAGCACGCGAGCACGATCGGCAAGAAAACGAACAAGAATGTCGGCGACGAGAACACCATGCGTGCGCGGAGTGTAACGCCCCGAGGCGATGATCAAGGCGGCGGCTGCCCGTTTGGTGCGGCGCGCCTTTCAACCGGAAGCGACACACGCCGGCGTATCGCGTCCTTCCCCGCGGGTTCACGCTTCGAAAAAAAGCCCTGCAGGGTCTGGCGGGCGCTCCGCTCGACGAACTCGAGCACCACGAGGTCGTAATCCCGCAGAGCGTCTTGCAGATCGCCCGGCGTGATCAGGCGGTAATGGATGAAGGTGACATCGGAAAAAAACCTGCTCAGCGTCGGGCGAAGGTACCCGGCGATGAACGAGTCGTGGACGATGAGCGTACGCCCGTCGACGAGCGGGGGGCCCGCTGACCGGTTGATGTACCGAGCCGGAAGATCGTTGGCGCCGGGACCGTTCGGCGCACGATCGGCGTTCGGGATCAAGTTTCCGTCGTGGATGAAGGCCTCTGTCTCGATGCCGGGCCGCACGATCTCGAAACGTTCCCAGGATTCGATGCGATCGAAGAACCCCGCCAGCGTGCTCAACCCAGACTGGTAACGCACTGTGGCACGGTGCGTGATCAAGTTCGGCTCCCAGAGCGACGGATCGATCGCGTCGAGCATCGCGTGCGCGAGCACCATGGACCCGAAGGAAGAGTGGTGCGAACCGGTCGGCTCGTACAGCGGTTTCTCGGAAGATGCCTGCGCCCTTTTGAAGTACGCCCAGGTGTCGACGCGATCGGGGAGACCCGGCTGGCGGAACCAGTCTCTGATTGCTCCGCGGTTTCCGGCATGGGGCTCGAGCATCCGCTTGAGGGGTCGGCTGAGTTGCTCGGGGTAGAGCGAGGCCTTGTCGGGCGCCGGCACCAGGATCAGCCTTGCCCGCCAATCCTCGGAGGCGGCGGCGGATTCGGCAGCCGCGAGCGCGCGGGCGACTTGCTCCGAATCGCCGGTCATCGCCCCGAGGCTGTCGAGGTAGAACAGCCATCCGTCCCGCCCGAGCCCGACCTTTTCCTCGCCCGGCACGCCGAGCAACCGATCACCGAGCACGCGTGTCTCGATGCCGACCTTGGTGCGCACGAGCGCCGCACGCCATGGGATGCGGTCGCCGATCGCCCGGTCCGCCTGCCGCCAGGTATCGGCGTCGATCAGGTCGCCAGGAGCAGAGAACGCCGGCCAAGCCGCGGGCGGCCTTTTTTCGGTCTGGCGCACGAAGTCCAGGGAATCCTCGGACCAGATCGCCGCACCGAGGATCGGGGCCGCGAGCAGCAGCAGAGCGCCGACCCCCGAGATATGGTGCGATCGTCTCACGTTCCGTTTACCCGCCGGAGTCTAGAGCGTCGCGCGAGCCGTGGGGTTCGTGAGCATGTTGTCGCGCCCGAGGATCAGTGCGTCGGCGATCTCGAGCGCTTCCTGAAAACTCTCCTGGGCCTTCTCGCGGTTCCAGCAGGTCGGCAGCACCTTGCCCTGATCAAGATGGTCCTGGGTCGCGATGGCGTCGCCGGTGATGAGTGTGGTGCGGGTGGGCTCGGCGAGGAGCAGCCCGCACATCCCCTGCGTGACGCCCGGCAGTGGGAACAGGTCCACGCCCGGCGCGATCGAGTCGGGGGCCGCCTGGCAGCGTGAGAGGATCGCGACGTCGCGCCGGACGATGTCGAGCATGGTCTTCTGGTCGTCGCTCATGTCTTCGCCCGCGTTGCGCAGGTCCTCGGCGGTCTGGGCGAGGCGCTGGAGCGAGGTGGCCATGGGCACACCGACCGTTTCGCGTTCGGTCTCGGAGAGCAGCCACTCGGCCCGGTCGAACATCTCGAGCGCCCGGCGGCACTCGGGGCTGAAGCTCGTCAGGAACACGTGCGTGATATCGGACGGTGCGAGGTTGACGCGCTCGGACAGCCGGGCCTTGAGGGCCGCGGGGGGCAGCCCCGGATCGACGAGGATCGCCGCGTCGCCCGTGCGCACCAGCGTGGTCGTGCTGTGCCCGGTGCGGGCGGGCTCGCGCTCGTCCCAGATGGGGTTGGTCGAGAGGCTGCCGATCGAGATCACGCGGGTGTCCATGGGCGGGGATCGTACGGCTGCGCGGGCGCCCGCAGGTTCGGATTTCTGAACGAACCGCCCGGAGGCAACAATGAAGTGTTAAGAAGGGCGTATCTGGTAAGTGCCTAAATCATAGGAAGATACGCTTGGATGCGAGCCTCCCGTCAGGCACGGAGGCCGCACGGATCACCCCTTGCGAGGCTCGCCATGACCGCGCTCCACACCGATCATGCCCATCGTGCAGCGTTCGATCGCCCGCCCCGGGAGCCCGCGCGCGCCGCGCGCTCGGACACCCGCGTGCTCCGGATGGACACGCACTGCCACTCGCACGCGTCGAGCAAGCCGGTCATCGCCGCCGCGGGCCTGATCGGGTGCCCCGAGTCGTACTCCGAGCCCGAGCGTGTGTACGACCAGGCGATCGCACGCGGGATGGATCTGGTGACCATCACTGACCACGACACGATCGACGGCGCGATGGAACTCGTGGACCGGGGATTCCAGAACTTCGTCGTCGGCGAGGAGGTGTCGGTCCACTTCCCGGAGGACCGCTGCCTGCTGCACGTCCTGGTGTGGGACCTGACCCCGGAACTCCACGATGAGATCGACGCGTGCGGGCTGCGAGACGATGTGTACGCCTTCGCGGCGTGGCTGGGCGAGCGGAACCTGCCGCACTCGTTCGCCCACCCGCTGTACGTGCAGAACGGCAGGCTGAGCCGGTGGCACATCGAGCGGGCGGCGCTGCTGTTCAAGAGTTTCGAGGAGGTGAACGGGGCTCACGACGACACGCTCAACCGGGCGATCGCGCGGTATCTCGACACGCTGACGCCCGCGAAGACCCAGGAACTGATCGATCGGCACGGGATCGAACCGGCGTGGGCGCGTGTGTGGGAGAAGTCGCGCACGGGAGGCTCGGACGACCACGCGCTGCTGAACGTCGGGCGGACGTGGACGGCGATCCGGGCGCGGGAGCACGAGACGGTGACCGCGCAGGATTTCGTGCGGCGCATCGGGCAGGGACGCGCGACCGCGGGCGGGCAGGGCGGGCACGCGGCGCTGCTCGCGCACCAGATCTCAACCGTGGGCGCGAACCACTTCGCCAGGCAGCACTTCAAACGCCGATCGCCGACCGGTCGGTACGTGAGCGCGAAGTTCCTGCGGTTCTTCGGGGTCGACGCGAACGCTCCGAGCAAGAAGCGTGTGCTCGCCTACACCGCCGCCCGGAAGATATGGCTGGGCAAGAAAGCCAGCAAGCCCTCGCCGGTGCTCAAGGCGCTGCGTGAGGAGTTCAAGCCGCTGCTGGCCAAGTACCCGAACCTCAAGGACCGGATGGACCCCGAGGCGTGGATGGACGGCACCGCCGCCAGCCAGCACGATGAGATGGCAGAGTTCGTCGCCGACGTAATCCAGACTCTCGGCAAAGCGATGGAGTCGTCGGCGGGCAAGGCGATCAAGAAGAAAGACGCGTCGAAGATTCTCGAACACATCACAGGGTATCTGATCCTCCAGGCAGCGCAGCTGCCGTACATTATCAGCCTGTTCTGCCAGAACAAGGAGCGTCGATTCGTGGATCAGTTTCAGCAAGAGACCGGTGCGCACGACCCCGCCGAGCAGGCGAGACCGCTGCGTGTCATGAAGTTCACCGACACGCTCGCGGACGTCAACGGTGTGTGCCGCTTCATCCAGAACGCCGCCCGCCAGGCCCACGATACCGGGCGTGATCTCACCGTGGTCACTTCCACGCGGCTGGACATCCCGGTCAAGGACCTCCCGAACATCAAGAACTTCGATCCGGTCTTCGCCACGAAGATGCCCAAGTACGACAACCTGGAGATCGCGCTGCCGCCCATCCTCAAGATGCTCCGGTACGCCGACCAGGTCCGCCCCGATGTGATCCACATCTCCACCCCGGGCACCGTGGGCGCCGTCGGGATGCTCGCGGCCAAACTGCTCCGCGTCCCGGTGGTGGGCGTCTACCACACGGACTTCCCGGCGTATGTCGATCGCCTCTTCGACGACCGCGCCGCCACCGTGACGTGCGAGAAGGTCATGAGCGGTTTCTACAAGCCCTTCAAGGCGGTCTTCACCCGATCGGCGGATTACGCCGACTCGCTGCGAGGGCTCGGGATCCAAGACGACTCGATCGTCCGTCTCCGCGCGGGCTACGACGATCGGCACTTCTCGCCCGGGTTCCGCGATCCGTCTGTCTGGGATGAGCACGGCATCGCCCGCGACTCGGTCAAGGTCCTGTTCTGCGGGCGGGTGAGCGTCGAGAAGAACCTCCCCAACCTGACCGCGATCTGGCCGAAGGTCGTCGGGCGGTGCGCCGAGCGAGGCGTGGATGCGGACCTGGTCGTGATCGGCGACGGGCCCTACCGCGAGAGCATGGAGCGAGATCTCCGAGGCCATCGCGCTCACTTCCTCGGCTTCCGGCACGGCGAAGAACTGTCTGCGCTCTATGCGTCCTGCGATCTCTTCGCGTTCCCGTCGACGACCGACACGCTCGGTCAGGTGGTGATGGAATCGCAGGCTTCGGGCATGCCGGTGCTCGTGACCGATGTCGGGGGGCCGCAGGAGGTCGTCCGCGACGGAGAGACGGGGCATGTCCTGCCGGCCGAGGACCCCGCCCGCTGGACCGACGCGATCGTCGAACTGGCGTGCGACGAGCCCGGGCGTCGGTCGATGGGCCGGGCCGCGACCAAGTTCATGAAGACCATGACCTTCGATGCCAGCTTCGAGCACTACTGGCGGGTGCATCGGGATGTGCACGAGCGCTACGGCGCCGCGTCCGATTCCGAGGTCGCGCAGCCATCCGCCGAGACAGCCGCGATCTGATCTCGCGACCGATCCAACGAACAAAGAAACCGCCCGGCGGCGCGCACGCCGTCGGGCGGTGGTGAGACCTTCGGAGCGATCGGCTCAGGCGGCTCGGCGGGTGCGACGCGTGTTGTTCTTCGCGTTGCCGATCCGCCCGACGACCGCCTTGCGGTTGTTCTTCCGGGCGACCGGCTTGCGGGCGGCGGTGGTCTTCCGCGCGGTGGT
>DIYM01000043.1 GCA_002429045.1 Phycisphaerales bacterium UBA6054 | reverse complement strand
CGGCGGAGGCTCGCCGAGGAAATGGGCATCGACACGGAACTCACCCCGGCCGGCACGTTCACCTACAAAGCCCACGACGACGCCTCGGGCCTGACCGAGCACGAACTCGACCACGTGCTGGTGGCCACCTCGGGTCAGGCCCCCACGCTCAACCCCGCCGAAGCCGACGACTGGCGTTGGGTCACCCTCGACGAACTCGATCGGGAACTCGAATCATCGCCCGAGTCCTTCACACCGTGGTTCCCGCTCGCGTGGCAACGGGCACGCCCCCTCATCGAATCGTCGCCCGATCGATCAGCCGCCGGTGCTTTGTGACCGACAGATCGCCGACCGCCCGGTCCTTCACGACCCCGTCCCGATCGATCAGGAACGTCGCCCGCCGCGTGAGCAGCCCGAACGCCGCGGACACGCCGTACGCCCTGATCACCCGCTTCTCCGTGTCCGCGAGCAGTGTAAACCCGAGCCCGTGGCGCGCGTCGAACCTCTCGTGCGACTCCGCCGACTGCGGGCTCACCCCCAGCACCTGATAGCCGGACGCCATCAGGCGATCGTGCGCATCCCTGACCATGCACGCCTGCGCGGTGCACACCGGCGTAAAATCCGCCGGATAGAAGTACAGCACGACCGGTCCTGAAAGCAATCGCTCCGAGAGCCTCACGACCGATCCGTCACCCGACGGCAACTCGAAATCGGGGGCCGCATCGCCGACGCCGATCATCGGGCACCCCCCGCCGTTTCGGACTCGATGATGCTGACCCAGTCCCGCCTCCGAACAGTCATACCGAACACGCTCACGCGATCGCGCGTACGCTCGGCGACCAGCCCGAACGCATCGTCGATCCACATGCGCCTCGCGAACACGATCCGAGCAACCCCAACTTTCATCGACAACTCCGAGTCCACCACGAACGCGTCGAACAGGCCGATCGGTGTCCCGATCACCTGCCTCCCGATCCCCTCGATCCGCACGGTGCCACGCCCATCGCTGCCCCGCCCGATCGGTCCGCCCGAGGACCGCACCCCGAACGCACGCTCGAGCATCTCGCCCGCCTCCAGCCCGGCGGGCAGGAACAGCGCGCCGGGCTCGAACACGCTGAGCACCCCGCCGCCGAGCGTCTCGAGCGAGACCAGCCCCTCGCCGGTCAACGCGATCACCGTCCGCAGATCGGGCTCGCCCGCCCCGACCGGACCGACCGTGATCTCGTTCACACGCCGCCCGCCGCGATCTCCGGGGAGCGTCGAGCGGAGGATCCGCTCGGGAGTCCCGTCCGTGAACCGGGTATGCACCCTGACACGGGAGTGCTCGGTCCAAGCAGACAGCCCGACCAGCGGGCGCCCCGACCCCGAATCCAGTTCGCCGACCAGCAGGCCGAACTCATCCTCGGTCAACCCCGCCCGCCCGGGCTCCCGCCCCAGATCCGAGAGCCCGTACGACGCCCGCGGCGCCGGTCGGCATCCGCCAAAGACGCCGAGCACCAACGAGGCCACCAGAACACTCATGCGGCATGTCACGAAGCCCAAACGCACACCCGATCATTCGTCCACCGAGCGCGGGGAGAGTCCACCGCGAAGCAAAAACCACACCCGCCCGAGTGCAGAACCCACAGACTCGCTGCCCTTGAGATCCTCTGTCATGCCGAGCAAGACACAGCATCCATGCAAACCCGGGCAGGGTCGAGTTCCCCGGCCGCCCTGCACATGACCCGCAGCGTGGAACACCGCACCCGGTCGAGCGCGGCCGGCGCCGCTCTTCAAGCGATGGGGCGGCCGAGTCCCAGCAGACCCTCCGAGCCGCAACCCGCCAACCCCGGGCGCCCCGATGAGACCCCCGGGTCCTGATCGGATCGCCTCCCGAAAGAGCCCCGCGTCCCCGACCCCCCTTGCTCGATGTCGTATGTGCGAACTCTCCCGATTCTGAACGAGGATCGCGAGCGGACCTTGAGTGTGGTCACGCTCAGGGAGGATCATGGCGTACGTGACCGCTCGCCGGGATCTGGCCCCGCGAGATGCTCGCCAGATCCAAAGGCACCCCGGCTTGACTCCCAACCGACCGAACGGTAGGCTTGTCCCATGCGAGAGCGCGTGCTCGATGTTGCGGAGAAGATGGTGCAGGAGCGAGGCCTCAGCGCGGTCAGCTTCCAGCATCTCGCCGACGCGGTCGGGCTCAGCAAGCCGAGCGTCTTCCACCATTTCAAGAACAAGGAAGAACTCGCCAAGGCGTTGGTCGAACGGTGCCAGACCAAGTACGGTGCCGAGTACGGCGAGGTCATCGATGCTGATCTGGGTGCGCCGGAAAAGCTGCAACGCATAGCCGGTATCTTCGAGATAGGTTTGCGGGACGACCGCCTTTGCCTGCTGAACTCGCTCGGGCAGAGCGTGCCAATGCTCGCCGCCGCGGTGCAGGATGACCTGCGGCTTTCGGTCAGCCAATCGATCGACCGCTACGCCCGAGTCTTCGAGCAGGGGCAGCGAGAAGGGTCTCTTCGCTTCGAGGGGGCACCAGCCGATGCCGCCGCGGCGTTTCTTGCGCTGTTGGAAGGCCTTCAGGTGCTCGCTCGGGCGAAGCGGGACCTGGACATGTTCAGTCGAGCCGCGTCGTCGTACATCCGGTCGATCATCGTCTAGTTTTTTTACCGCCAAGGCCAACCGATCGGTTGGTTTGGACCGATTGGGAGATCCGCATGAGCAACAAGTTCACATACCACACCAAGCAGTCCGCCCCGGAGAACTCAAAGGCGTGGCTCCCGAACGGGTTCGTCCCGAACCTCCACGCGATCATGGCCGAGTCGCCAGCGTTGCTGGAGGGGTACAAGCGGCTCTGGGACCTCTCGCTAGGGTCCTCTCTGACCCCGCTCGAAGCCCAGGTGGTCATGATGACCGCCAACTTCGAGAACAACTGCCACTACTGCGTCCCGTGGCACACGTTCATCATGAAGCAAGCCAAGATGCCCGACGCCGTGATCGACGCCCTTCGCTCGGGCGAGCCGCTGCCCGACGCCAAGCTCGACGCGCTCCGCACTTTCACACGATCGCTCATCCAGAGCCGCGGACACGCGGGTGACGAGGCGCTCGTCGCGTTCTTCGAGGCCGGGTACACGCAGCGGAACGCGCTCGATGTCGTGCTCGGTCTGGCTGTGAAGCTGATGAGCAACTACACGAACGCCATCACGCACACCAAGCTCGACGATCCGCCCGAGCAGTACGGCTGGACAAAGCCGCGAACCGCCGCGTCGTCGTAACTGCACACCGATCCATCCGCACGCTACCCAAGGAGCGCCCCCATGATCCCGACCACAACCACCGAGACACGAAGCCTGAAATCCGTCAACCCGTACAACGGCGAGGTGCTGAAGACCTACGAAGAGATGACGCCCGATCAAGTGGACGCCGCCATCGGCAAGGCCGACAGCGCGTACCGCCAGTGGCGGGAGACGAGCTACGAGCACCGCGCGGGCATGCTCCGCAGCGTCGCGAGGCTCCTCCGCGAGCGACGCGAAGAACTCGCCAGGATCATGACGCTGGAGATGGGGAAGAAGATCGGCGACTCGCTGCCCGAGATCGACCTGTGCGCGACCATCTTCGACTACTACGCCGATGAGGGCGCGAGTCTCCTAGCGCCCAAGGAGTACAAGACGTTCGAGGGCGAGGGGACGCTCGTGCACCAGCCCACGGGCATTGTCTACGGCATCCAGCCCTGGAACTTCCCGTTCTATCAACCGTCTCGCGTCGCGGCTCCTCAGCTGATGGCCGGCAATGTCGTTCTCACCAAGCACGCCTCGAATGTGCCGCAGTGTGCCGAGGCGTTCGATGACATCCTGAAGGAGGCCGGCGTTCCCGAGGGCGTCCACACCAACCTCCAACTCTCGGCGCGCAACGCCGGCTCGATCATCGATGATGACCGAGTCGTCGGCGTGGCGTTCACGGGTTCTAACCGCGGCGGCGCGGCTGTCGGTGAGCAGGCCGGACGCAACGTTAAAAAGACCGTCATGGAACTCGGCGGCGTCGACCCGTTCATTGTCCTGGAAGACGCGGACATGGACGCGACGCTCGAGCGTTTCATGTTCGCCAAGCTGCACGCGACCGGGCAGATCTGCATCGCGGCCAAGCGCATCATCCTCGTCGAGTCAATCGCCCAGGAGTTCATCAACCGGGCGAGGGACCGCTTCGCCGCACTCACACCCGGCGACCCGCTCGACGAGACCACGGGTTACGGCCCGGTCTGCAACGAGAAGGCCGCCATCGACCTCGAACGCCAGATCGCCGAGTCCGTCAAGGCAGGCGCCAAGATCCTCGTGGGCGGCAAGCGTGACGGAGCGTTCATCGAGCCGGCCATCATGACCGACATCCCGAAGGGATCGCCAGCGGACATCGAGGAACTGTTCGGACCCGTCGCCCTGATCCACATCGTCGAAGACGAGGAAGAGGCGATCCGATCCGCCAACGACAGCGACTTCGGGCTCGGAGGATCTGTCCACACGAACGACCTCGAACGCGGACGCAGAGTCGCCGAGCGCATCGAATCGGGAACTTGCTTCGTGAACCAAGTCTCTTGGACGTACGCCAGCATGCCCATGGGCGGCGTCAAGAAGTCCGGCTACGGCCGCGAACTCGCCGATCTCGGCATCATGGAGTTCGTGAACGCCAAGCTCATCCGAGTCTTTGACCAGGATCACGTCATCTGACCTGTTGTCAACTCTCCACACGCCGGGCCTAGCCGCTCGGCGTGCGCTTTCCACAGACCATCGAGACGGAGCCCCTGCCATGAAGAACGTGTTTGTCATCAACGCCCACGAGGAGTACGAGTTCGCGAAGGGCGAGCTCAACCGCACCCTCACGCAGATCGCTCTCGGTTACCTCCAGGCCGCGGGCTACGAGACGCGATCGATCACGATGAAAGACGACTGGGAGGTCGACACGGAAATCGAGAACCACCGGTGGGCCGACGCGGTGCTGCTGCAAACGCCGGTCAACTGGATGGGCGTGCCGTGGAGTTTCAAGAAGTACATGGACTTCGTCTACTCGTTCGGCATGGACGGGCGGATGTGCAAGGGCGACGGCCGGACGCGCTCCGATCCCAACAAGCAGTACGGCACGGGCGGCCGACTATCGGGCACAAAGTACATGCTCTCATTGACCCTGAACGCCCCGCGAGAGTCCTTCAACGACCCGTCGCAAACATTCTTTGCCGGGATGTCGGTCGACGATCTCTTCAAGCCCATGCACCTGAACTTCGCGTTCTTCGACATGGAGCCCCTGCCCACATTCGCGTGCTACGACGTCATGAAGAACCCGGACGTCAGCAACGACCTGGCCCGATACCGAGACCACCTCGCGGCCACATTCCCCTCGCATTCCTGAATGCAACGCTCAGCCCTTCATGCCGCTGCTCCTTCGAAAACGCAAAGGGAGTGATCGCTGACCCGAATCCGTTCGCGGGAGCATGCGGGCCTGACGCATGGATACTGTTGCCTGTACCACTGGACAGGCTGCAGAGAGGCGTACCCCGATGGATGAGCACCTGATCGACGACAGGGACAAGCCGAGTGCCGATTGGACCCGCCCGGGCGAGCCCCCGATCCATTGGGCGGCTCGCAAGGGCGATCAGGCACTCCTGACACGTTTGATCGGCGAAGGCGTGGACATCAACCAACGTGCCGATCTCGAGCACGATAACGGTCCGCATCTCACCGGACTGACCCCGCTGATGATCGCGGCCCGCTCGATCGACGGCGCGACCGTCGACACGCTCCGCTGGCTGGTCGAGAACGGGGCCGACTACCGAGCGACGTCGGAGGGCGGGAACACCGCCGCCTGGTACGCCGCCGGCCATGGGGCCCGCTGGGGTTTCCACAAGAAGGCGGTGACACCGGATCACGCGGAACGGCTGGAGTACCTGCTTGGCCTCGGGCTCGATCCGACGGAGCGCAACTTCATCGGACGATCGCTGCTTACAGAGGCTTGCGAGGCGGGGGACGCAGCCCGCGTCAGAGTCCTGCTCGATCGCGGTGCCGTCGTCGAACCGTCCGAGTTGGGTGACGTGCCGGAAGTCACGCGTGCGAAGCTTCTCGACGAGCACGGCATCCGCGGCAAGTTCGAGGTGCCAAGGGGAGAACTCGACTCGTTCCAGATCCCGCTGTTCTGCGCGGCCCGCTCTGGCTCGGATTCCTGTGTCCGTCTCGTTCTTGATTCCGGTGCGAACCCACAAACCCGCGACTCGTCAGGGAGCACCCCGCTGATGTCCGCTGGATCAGCCGCGGTGGTGAGGACGCTGCTCGATCATGGTGCAGAGATTGACGCGATCAATGCGTTCGGAAAGGACGCGCTCGAGTCAGTTCTGGAAGAGTCCTTCGAGTCGGGAGCGGATGGGCCCGAGCGATTCGAGGTCACCGAAGCGCTCGTCAAAGGCGGCGCCGACCTAGAACGGGTGGATGAGTTCGGGAAGACCAGGCTGTCGTCGGCCGCGTTCGGTCACCACGCCGATGGGGTCGAACTGCTGCTGCGCCTTGGTGCCAAGACCGACAGGCTCGACACAGACGGCACCACCCCTCTCCATTCGATCTGCTGGCAAGGCGCATACCAGGACGGAGACGCCAACGTCACATGCGAGGCCATCATCAGATCACTCGTCTCCGCCGGTGTCCCCGTCGATGCCAAGAGCAAGCACGGGGATACTGCGATGCACGAAGCCGCATCGGGCGATTGGGGCAATCCCACAGCGATCCAAACGCTGCTCGACTTGGGAGCCGCGGCCGATCCGACCAACAAGAACCGCGACACCCCACTGCTGCTGGCCGCCGGGATGGGCGAGGCGGCCTGCATCGAACTGCTGCTCCAAGCCGGCGCCGATCCACTGAAGCGAAACAAGCAGCGGGAGACTCCGTTAGATGCCGCTCTCAGCATTCTCGAGACGTGGAAGGAGATCGACGAGGATGGCTTGGCCGAAACGGTGAAGGCGGCGAGAGATCAGATCGAGCGGGACGAGGGCGATCTTACCGAAACCCAGGACGAGATCTTCTCGAGCCTGCCCGGCGAGGATCAACGGGCGATCAACCGAGCAGCCCTCGAGAAGGCCCAGCGGGCGGTCGAGCTGCTGCGGTCCGCCATCGCCCGCCGTGACCCGAAGCGCGGGTGAACCGGTGACGACTTGGGCAGGCCGATAGTCAGGTCAGCGAGATGCTCCGCACAGCATGATCGAGCCAAGCACGCCGGGACCATGCCCGCCTGCTTCTCGACGAGCCCGAGGCCCCGTACATCGAGTCCGCGCCGAACGCCTACGCCCGTCCGCAACTCAATCGGTGCTCACGCCGGAACCGCTGTCGATCTGCGAACTCCAGTGTTCCGCGGTGGTGTCGTGCCCTGCCTCCGGATCAGCGCCGTGCCAGGCCTCGAAAACCGCGACGATCAAGCGTGCCGCAGACTCAACCGTCGGATGGCTTGGTCCATAGGTTGCCACCCGAGCATCATGCGATCGCAGCGCGGCGGCCGCGGCCTCGGGCAGCCGATTCAGACCGAGGAGTGTCCGGGCGTGCTCGCCCCACACCGACCCGATCAGACTGTGCCGAGCGGGCAAACCGGGGAGCATGACACCCACCAGGTGTTCCGTGATGTGCAACGCTTCATCAAGCCGCCCGAGCCTTCGGTACAGCGATGCGAGGTTGTTGTACGCGTTGACCGTGCGGGGGTGCGACTCACCGAGATCACGCTTGCGGACTTCGGCAGCGTGGAGGAGCAGCGGCTCGCTGAGCTCGGGGTCACCCCGTTCGATGTAGAGATTCGCCATATTGAGTTCGGACGACACCGTGTCGGTGTGGTCTGCCCCGAGCACCCTGCGACGTGTCTCCAGCGACTCGATGTACAGGGCCTCGGCTTCCTCGAAGGCGCCGAGCTCTTGCTTGAGATATCCCATGTTGCTGATCATCGTCAGCGTGATCGGATGGTCGTCGCCGTGGATTCGCCGAAAACCGCCGAGCGCTTCTTCGAAATACGGCGCGCCCTCCGCGAGCCGACCGGCCCGGATCAGTGCCCCGCCGTAGTTCGTCATGGCCGAAAGCAACTGCGGATCGTCCGGACCGAGCATCGATCGTGAAGCGTCCAGAGCCTCGCGGAGAGCTTCCAACGCCGCATCCTGGTCGCCCACCTCGTAGTACACCAGCCCGATCTCATTGAGTGTTCGGGCGATCTCTTCGCCAGCTTGGCCATCCTGCGCCCGGTAGCCGTCGAGCGCAATCCGAAGCTCGACCAGGGCATCATCGTATCGCCCCATGACTTGGAGCAGCAGCCCGAACTTGCGGTTCAGGTCGAGCACCTTCTGGTCCCGTGGACCGCGCGATCGGGAGAGGACGGAAATCGCTTCACGGTACCCGGCTTCGGCTTCCCCGAAACGGTCGAGGATCATGAGCAAGCCGGCATGCTCGGCGAGGGAAGCCGCGGTCTCCTCGTGGTCGGCACCGAGCGTTTCTCGGCGCAGTTCAAGCGCCCGGGCGGAAGGGTCCAGCGCGTCTTGCGCCAGCCCAATCCTGGCCATCGTCGACGCCGCGGACTGAAGCAAGGAAGCCCGGATCGCAGGATCGCCCGCAAACTGGGCATCGATCTCACGGATCGTGGCATCAAAGACATGGCGGTCGATACTGCGTAGCGCAATCGTGGTGAAGTTGATCGGCTCCAGCAGCCGGGCCGCGTCTTCGCCGGCCTCTTCGGAGATAAGGTCTCGGATGGTGCTCCCAAAGGCCTGGGGCTCGATGGCGGAGAGACGGCTGGCTTCGAACCGAACGATTCGCTCAAGGTCTTCGGCGCGTCGCTCGGCTTCGATCTGTTGCCGTTGGGCCGTGACCGCTGCGAGCACGCTGGTCACCGTCGCGGTCGCGACCGCTGCCGCCAGCACGACCCCGGCCGCGACGGCGCCGCGATTGCGATGAACAAACTTCCGGATCCGATACCCTGCGCTCGGCGGCCGGGCGACCACGGCTTCCCCGCGCAGATAGGCATGAATATCATTCGCCACCTCCGCAGCCGATCCATACCGACGCGTGCGGTCCTTCTCGAGCGCCTTCTGCGTAATCCAGTCGAGATCCTGCCGCAACACCCGCCCGAGCGCTTCCGGCGTGGTTGATCTCCGCTGGGCGATCACATCCCGATCAACGCTCGACACAAGCCGATTGCTGGCCCGTTCGGGCGCTTTCTCGAGTATGGTCGACCGGATCAGGTCGAGACCGGCCCTGCTCTGATACAGACCGAAGACCGTTGAGCCGCACAGCAACTCATACAGCAGAGCTCCCAGCGAATAGACATCCGATCGTGTATCGACATCGAGCGCCGAGATATCTGCCTGCTCCGGGCTCATGTAGTCCGGCGTGCCGATGATCCGCCCGATCTCGGTGTGGATGCTCGCATCGAGCAGCTGGCTAGTCACGGCCTTTGCGATACCAAAGTCGATGATCTTGGGCACCGCACGCGAGCCCTCATCGGTCACGAGAACATTGCTCGGCTTGAGGTCGCGATGGATGATGCCCTTCTGATGGGCGTGCTGGACCCCCTCGCACACATCAAGAAACAGCTTGAGGCGATCCTCGGTGGATAGGCCACGCTGATCGCAGTAGGTCGTGATCGGGACGCCCGCGATCCGTTCCATGACGAAGTACGGCCTCCCTTCGTAGACCCCGGCGTCGAGAATCCTGGCAACATTCGCGTGGTTCATAAGCGCCAGCGCTTGACGCTCGGCATCGAAGCGGGCCAGCACATCCGTCGAGTCGGAACCGCTCTTCAGCAGCTTGACCGCGACACTCCGGCGGATGGGCCGGCGCTGTTCGGCGGCGTACACCACGCCCATCCCACCTTCGCCCAGCCGAGAGCAAACGGTGTAGGGCCCGATCGTCTCTGGGATCACCGGTGCCGGACCGGAACCGGCGTGCACGGTGGTCTCCTGGCTCTCCGCGATCTTGTGATTCGCGAGGAGCTCCAGGACCCGATCACGCAAGGCACGATCAGGAGCGCACTGGCGTTCAACGAACCCGACGCGCTCCGACTCGGGACGGTCAAGAGACGCGAGAAAGACGTCAAACTCCTGATTCAGTCTGCTGCTCGCCAATCCCGCTCTCCGCCCCGGATGCCTCGACGATCGGCCCGAAGAACTCGCTTACGCGTGGGGCATCATCCCGTGACCACCCGAAGCACCGCGCCCAGGCTGATCCAACGCCTCGATCGGCTTCAGATCCGGTTCGACCCAGCTTGACCTTGCCTTCCAAGAGTGTACACGGGAGCTGCGGTAGAACTCATAGATAAGGCGATCCCGGCTCGCGTAAGCCCGAGCGAACGCCCTTGCTGCGGCCGCTCTCTCGTTCGGGGTCGCGGCGATCCCGGCGGGTATCCGTCGCCGAGCGACGACGATCCAGAACATCACGACTGTTTCGTTGTACACCTGACCCGGGCCGAGCGGCCGAGCCCCGAGACGATCAAGGGTGCGAAACAGCGAGATGACCGAGTCCGCCCCGCCGGCCTGGACATCACCGACGGCGAGCCAGGCGATCAGCGCCAGGTACAGTTCCTGGCTGCCGCCGAGATCGGCAACCCGATCCCGACCGGCTCGGGCCGATCGGATCTCTTCTATCGCCGTCTCGAAGGCACGGGCCGAGCCCGGAACGGATCGTCTGCTGGGGAGCGCATCAGAGCGTTCTGGATGGTGTCGTCGGAATGAACGCATCGGAATGACATGCGGAAAACGGACGATGCAGCGCCCATTTCTGATAACCTGTCCTTGGAAAAATCTGGCCAAACCTCCTCGATCGCGCTCGGAGCACCCCGATGGGCACCCCGGACATCACCATCCTGTTGAACGGGGTCGGCTCCGGAGATCCAAACGCGTCCGCCAAGCTGTTCGAGGTCGTGTACGCGGAACTCCGGCGGATGGCAGCAGACAAAATGGCCCGGGAACGCAACAACCACACGCTCCAGCCGACGGCATTGGTCAACGAGGCGTTCCTGCGGCTCGTTGGCAACCAGGAGCAACTGACGCACCGGGGCCACTTCTTCGGAGCGGCCGCTCGGGCGATGGAACGCGTCCTGGTCGATCACGCCCGCGAAAAGAACGCCCAGAAACGGGGGGGAGGCGCCATCCGAGTCACCTTTGACGAGATCAGAGATGACGGCGCGCTGGCCCGGAACAGCGATCCGGCCCTACCCAGCCCCGGGGGCAACCTCGACGTCGTGGAGGTCCACGATGCTCTCGCAAAGCTCGAAGCCGAAGACGAGCGGCTCGCTCGGATCGTCCGGTTCCGCTACTTCGTCGGCATGCGCCTCGAAGACATCGCGGAAGTGACCGGCGATTCCCTCTCGACCGTCCGCAGGCAATGGGCGTTCTCGCGGGCGTGGCTCTACACCGCCCTGGGTGAGCGTGAGAAGAACGAAAAAATTTCGGGCTCAACCTGAGCCGCGACCGGCACGTTTCCCGCACGGTCTTGCACACACCGATTCACACGGAATCGCAGACCGAAAGGAAACGCCATGTGCCAGGCATGTTCAATCAAGATCCAGAGCCCAGACGAGTTCGCGGGCAAACTGCTCGGACTCCTCAACGGAGGGGCGGTTTCTCTCATGATCTCGCTCGGGCACCGGGCGGGGCTGTTTGATGCCCTTTCCAGTGGCGGCCCCGCCAACAGCCACGAACTCGCCGAGCGTGCCGGTCTCAACGAGCGGTACGTCCGCGAATGGCTCGGAGCGATGGTCACGGGCGAGATTGTTGACTACGAACCGGAGAGCCAGCGTTACGTTCTTCCCGAGTCTCACGCGGCGCTCCTCACCCGAGACGCCGACGCCAACATCGCGGTGCCATTCCAGTTCCTGCCCGTGCTCGCGCAGGTCGAAGACGAGGTTCTCGAGTGCTTCAAGAACGGCGGCGGCGTGCCCTACGCCAAGTTCCCCCGGTTCCATGAAGTGATGGCCGAAGAGAGCGATCAGACCGTCGTCTCGGGGCTCGAGAGCGCGATCCTCCCGCTCGTTGATGGAATGACCGAATCGCTCGAAACCGGAGCGTCACTCCTCGATGTCGGGTGCGGACGCGGCCATGCTCTCATGGCGCTCGCCGAGCGCTTCCCCGAAAGCCGGTTTACCGGGTATGACCTCTCCGATGACACGATCGCCTACGCGACCGAGCAGGCCGAGGCGCGCGGCCTAACAAACATCCGGTTCGCCGCCCGCGACCTCACCGAGTTCGCCGAGCCAGGCACGTACGATTTCGTGACCGGATTCGATGTGATCCACGATCAGAAGAGCCCGGCGGGATTGCTCTCCGGCGTTCACGCTTCGCTCAAGCCCGGCGGCGTGTTCCTCGCGCAGGACATCCTTGGATCGAGCGATGTGGCGAAAAACATCGGCGGCCCTCTCGCGCCCTTCATCTACACCATCTCCTGCATGCATTGCATGACGGTCTCGCTCGCCCAGGGCGGCGCGGGGCTCGGTGCCGCATGGGGCCGCGAACTCGCCGTCGAGATGATGGACGACGCCGGTTTCGAATCCGTCGAAGTCAACACGCTCGAGCACGACGTCATGAACTACTTCTACGTCTGCCGCAAGTCCGACTCGTAACCAAACTCATCAGTCTTGAACTCTGCGGCTCACCCTGCCGCATCCCAACCGCGATCCTCTGGCAGACCGCCGGGGACGAAAGGAGATCCCATGCCCGTGACCGGTCTAACACTCGCTTCCGTGATGGCCCCGGCTGTCCCCATCGGCACACTCGACATCGCGCTAACCGATGTCCAGATCCTCAACGTCGCCCAGGAATCGGGCTGGTATGAGATCGAGTTCGGATTCACGCTCGAGAACGTCGGTGATGTGGCGTACGATCTCGACGGGAGGACACCCGTCAACGACAGCGACAACGCCGGCATCCAGACCTATCTCTGGAACAACAACGGCGGGCCCTTCTTCGCGGCCTCGGGCTGGTCGATTTACGACGCTCCGACCCTCTCACCGGGTGATCTCTACAACGGCACCTTCACCGCGAACACCAACCAGTTGACCGACCCGCTCTCATTCGGCGACAACGTCTGGCTGGTCGTGGACCTGACCGTCCCGGGCGAAGAACCCGGGCAGTTCAGCAACAACCGTCGCATGGCGTTGATCACGGGCCCGATCTTGGCCCAAGTGCCCGCCCCAGGCCCGACGGGCCTCGCGGCACTCGGGATGCTTGTCACAGCCCGCCGGCGGCGATAAAGCACCCGATCTGTACGTGCTAGGTCAGGCAGTTCAGTCTGGACTGCATGCCCGCCGGTGGCTCCCTGTCCCACCGGCGGGCACGGCCTGCCCGGCGAACTCTTGATCGATAGCCCTCCGCCCGGGCCAGCAGAACCCACACTGCGGCGCTACGGGACGGAGGAGACTCCAAGCACGACGAAACGCCAGCCGGTCTCTTGGCTCATTGCATGCCCTGCGAGAGACAATCCGAACCGACACTTCGATTGACACATACCTCCACAACTGCATCAAGACAACCTTGCCACACGGATACGCCGAAGCGACCGTCCCCGCGATGCCGGGCCCACCCGTGTGTTCTTACACGCAGGCTGCGCGGCGGAGTGGGGTGGACGCGAACCCTGCCGCCGATGCCCGGTGCTCGCTCACAGGTGAACCGCTCGCGGGCCCGCTACGCCACACCCCGTGAAGCGGCGCCGCTGCGCGATGCCGCACGAGATACCGGCTCGGGCGGTGCATCATCGCCCTCGCATGCCAGGGCGGCCACCGGTACCCGCGAGGTCCTGTTGCTCGGATGGGCCGGCATCGATCAGAGCCGCGATGGGATGAACTCGCTCGCGCCGCCCCCACCACTGTTTGCCCGACCCGTTACAGACGGCCCAAAGTCCGACGCGCCGCCCGTCCACACAGAACGCGGGAGATCAACGCAGCGTCACCGATCGTGCTGATGTGCGAGGGTGCAAGGCGTCCAGCGATGCCCGGCGAGAACCGGGGCGAACTACCGAATGGGCAGACCCGGACTTGAACCGGGGACACCGGCATTTTCAATGCCGTGCTCTACCAACTGAGCTACCTGCCCGTCGCCGAGAGGACCCGGCTGGTCCCCACTGTATCGCCCCACGCCCCCCGGTCAACCAGCACGACCCCCGATCTGTCGCCCCGAGACCCGATTCAGCCCGCACAGCCCGCATCGCCTCCGCCCCTTCTGCTACGATCCCGGCATGACCGAAACAGACGCGAACACCAAGCCCGAGAACGCGCCGCACCGAGCGGATCCGCTGCTCAGCGTGGACAACCTCAAGACACACTTCCCCATCCGCTCCGGGCTGCTCCAACGCGTCACCGACCACTTCAAAGCCGTCGATGGCGTCACCTTCAACGTCGGGCACGGCGAGACGCTCGGGCTCGTCGGCGAGTCGGGCTGCGGCAAGACCACCGTCGGACGCACGCTGCTCCGCCTCATCCCGGCGACCTCCGGCCAGGTCACCTTCGACGGGCACGACGTCTTCCGCGCCTCAGGCTCCGAACTCCAGCAACTGCGCCGAAACATGCAGATCGTCTTCCAGGATCCCGCCGGATCGCTCAACCCCCGCATGCGCATCGCCGCCATCGTTGGCGAGCCCCTGATCATCCACGGCCTGATCCCGAACAACGACAAGGACCAACTCCGCGAACGCGTCGAGACCCTCCTCGAACGCTCCGGCATGCCCCGCGCCGCCGCCGATCGCTACCCACACGAGTTCTCGGGCGGCCAGCGCCAACGCATCGGCATCGCCAGAGCCCTCGCGCTCGAACCCAAGTTCATCGTCTGCGACGAACCGACCAGCGCCCTCGATGTCTCCATCCAGGCACAGATCATCAACCTGCTGATGGACCTCCAGAGCGAGTTCAAGCTCAGCTATCTCTTCATCTCCCACGACATGGCCGTCATCCAGCACGTCTGCAAACGCATCGCCGTGATGTACAAGGGCAAAATCGTCGAGGCGGGCACCAGAGAGGAGATCATCGAGAACCCGCAGCACGACTACACCCGCTCGCTGCTCTCCGCCGTGCCCGAAGCCAACCCCCGCCGCACCAAGCAACGCTTCGTCTACGAAGGCGGCGCCATGTAGCCCGCCGGCCCGCTCACAGAGACGCCGACTCGGGCACCGCGACCTCACCCGATCCCGCGCCCCACCACCGCTCGCCCCACAACGCCAGATTCATCATCGGCCAGGCAAGATTCCACAGCGCCCGCGGCGATGCGCAGACCGCCTCAACCGCCTCGGCGCTGAACACCGAGTCCGCGAACCCGGAACCACCCAGCACCGGCGACATCCCCCCCAGCCAGGCCTCGAAAGGCAGCGGAAAACTCGCCTTGGGGCGTCCCACGATCTCATCCGGCAACACCGACGCGAACGCCCGACGCAGCGCGAGCTTTGTCCCCGGCGGATCGCCATCCACGAACTTGTCCGACACCGCCAGCGACTCGGCGAACCGAGCCACCCCGATGTCCGCGAAAGGCGTCCTCCCCTCAACGGACGCCAGCATGGTCGCCGAGTCCAGCCGCCTGAGCAAGTTCTCGAGATTCACACGCCGCAGAAAGCGGAGATGGGGCTGGAGCCCGCAGTCCCCGGGAGCACCCACGCGGCATCGCTCGAACAACCCCCGGTACGCCTCTCTCAACGCCTCGTCCCCGCCGGCACGCCCGAACACATCCCCTCGGAGAATCCTCGGCTTGACGTCCGCGCCAACCCACGCGTTCATGCGCAGGTGGAACCCGCCCCCGTCACGGTCTTCCGCCCCGGCGAGCGACCGCACGTGCCCCGCGGCAAGCCGCATCGGCTCGGCATATCCACCGAACAACTCGTCCGCACCCTCGCCGGACATCGCGACCACGTGCCCCTCGCCGCGCAAAGCCGCCGCCACCTCGTAGATCGCGACCTCGTTCGGCGTCGAGAGCGGGACCCCCGAACTCCGCACCATCCACGCCCAACGCCCAACGAACCCGCCCGCGTCCACAGGAACCGCGGTGTGATCGACCCCGAGCCGGTCAGCAAGCCGGTCGGCGAATCCCAGGTCGTCGTCCCGAACCCCAGTCACCGCCCCCGCGCAGTACGTTTTCAGATCCGCATGCGACTCGTGAACCGTGCGCGTCACGATCGCGCTGTCCAGCCCACCCGAGAGCAGCGAGCAGATCGGCACGTCGCTGCGCAGATGAGCCCGCACCGACCCCTCGATCACGGACCTCGTGCGCCCCGCGTCCGCGACCGTCCCGCTCCCCGCCGCCGCCCACAAAGAACCGCGCGAGAACGTCCCTTCAACCGCGTCGTAGACGCGAACCTCACCGGGCTCGAGCGTCTCCAGCCCTTCGAACATCGTCCGGGACCCGAGCGTCGGGCGGATTGTCGTCAGATACGCCGACACCGTCACCATATCCGGCTCGGTCTTCATGTCGGGATGGGCCAGGATCGCGCCGGGCTCGCTCGCGAACACCACCTGCGCGCCCTCCGAGCCGATCACACGCGCCGCATACAGCGGTTTGACGCCCAACGGATCCCGCGCGAGGATCACACGCCCGCGATCGCGGTCAACGAACCCCAACGCGAACATGCCCCGCAGCTTCTCCAACGCGTCCGCGCCCCACACGCTCAGCGCGGCCAGCACGGTCTCGGTATCGCAGGACGACGCGAAGGACCACCGGGGCTCCAACTCGGCACGCAACTCCGCGTCGTTGTACAACTCGCCGTTGTAGACCAACGCGGCACGCCCATCGCCGCTGACCATCGGCTGGTGCCCCTCGGGCCCCGGGGCGACCACCGACAGCCTCCGATGCGCCAGCGCCGCCCACGGGCAGCACCACAGGCCCGCGTCGTCGGGCCCGCGATGCATCATCGTGTCCCGCATCCGGATCAGCTCGCGATCCGACACCCCCACGCCGCACCCAAGCCCGAAGACACCCACGATCCCGCACATGGGTGCCACTATCGGCGATCGGGCCGCCCCACCGAGACAATCACCCGTCCGGATCGCACGTCTTGCACGGGGCCATGCCCGGATCCAGATCGTCCCGCTCCACCCGCGTCCGGCTGCTCTTGAGGTGCTGGCACCCCTCCCGGTGGTACCGCGATCCCGATTTGGTGATCCAAACCCAGCGCGCCGGGTCGCGCGGCTCGTCCGGCTCCTCACGGACCGCGGGCCGCCCGCCCGGCGCTTCC
>DIYM01000147.1 GCA_002429045.1 Phycisphaerales bacterium UBA6054 | reverse complement strand
AAGAACGTCCCGGGCAGTTCGCTGGCCCACGGGTCCTGGAGGTGTCGCAGCATGCCGTACGGCAGTTCGACGGAGAGCGTCACAAACCCCTCGCCATCGACGTGGGCCTCGACCGATCCGGCGCCCTCCGCGCCCGACAGCCCGCCCGGCGTGGCATTGATCCCGGACGCGACCATCCCCCCCAGCGTGTCCCCGGGGTCGGCGAGCAGAAACTGGCTCGTCGCGCTGGGCGGCAGAGCGCACGCCTGCACGTCCGCCTTGGAGTACCGCAGGTGCATCAACGCCGTGCGTTCCACGACCCGCACGGGCTGGTTGAACCGCACGCCGGTCACCTCGAGGGTGAACGTGGAGCCGGGTTCGACCCCCGGGAACAGGGCGCGGGCCTCGACGTGCTTGCGGATCTCGACCCGGAGGATCGCCCCGTTGGGGTCGCCCTGCCCGGTGCGCAGCCTGGTGCCGCCCAGCGAGACGGACCCGGCGATGTTCGTACCCTCGAAGAGCACCGCCTCGTCCGGCGCACCGAACGGGCGAGGCCCTCGAACGTCGACGACCTCTCCCAACGCACGCCAGCGGACACGCATATCGGGAACGGTCGCGTCCTCGATCAGCAGCAACGACCGGCGAGGGGGCGGGGCGTTGCCGCTGTCCTCGGACCGCCCGTCCGAAAACCCGGCGCGCGGATCATCTGGGGCGGGCGCGGGCGAGAGACCCGCCATCAACGCGACCAAGGCCGACACACCGATGGCACCGGGGGCATTCATGCCCCATTCTTCGTCGCCGCGGGCCCGGGGTTGCGAATCCTGAAACCGAACCGCGTCCGCGCACGGATACACGTGAGCCTCAGACCCCCAACCGGGCCCGCGTTCTGCGGCATGCCCGCCCAGAGAGGATGACAGCATGACCCCTTCCCGCACGACCCCCCTCGGGGTCTCGGCATTCGTTCTTTCCGCCTCCGCGATCGCGTTCGCCGCGGGCGCCGTATCGGCCGCCGACCCGGACCTCCGCAAGCTCAAGGACAAGCTCACGCCCGTGCACGGCGATATCTGGCGCCTCGGCGACCCCATCCCCCGCGATGGGGGGTTCGACAGTTCCGGGATGACATGCCTCTCCCGCGTCCCCCTGAACAACTTCACCGGTGTCAACTCCCAGTTGGGCAACGACTGCTGGGGCTACGTCTCCCCGTCCGGTCGCGAGTACGCGATCATGGGGCTGTACGGCGGGTTCGGCTTCGTCGAGATCACCGACCCCACGAACCCGGTCGTCGTCGAGACCATCGTCGGGCCCATCTCCGACTGGCACGACGTCAAGGTCGTCGGCGAGTACGCGTACGGCGTTTCCGAGGGCGGGTCGGGCATCCAGGTCATGGACCTCCGCCAGATCGATTCGGGCAATGTCACCCTCGTCCGAAACTGGACCAGCGGGGGCTACTCGACCACCCACAACATCGTCTCCAACGAGGAGACCGGCTCGCTGTGGATCTGCGGCGCCAACGTCGGCAACGGGGGGCTGATCAACATCGATCTCTCCGATCCGCAGCTGCCCTCCTTCAACGGGGGCTGGACCGATATGTACGTCCACGACGCCCAGGTCGCGACCATGCGGTCCGGCCCGTTCGCCGGACGCGAGCTGGCGTTCTGCGGCGCCGGCTTCGATGGCGGTTTCACGTCCACCGGGCTGCGCATCGTCGATGTGACCGACCCCAGCAACACGCAGGTCCTCTCGACCCTGTTCTACCCGCAGGCGGGCTACGCGCACCAGGTCTGGCTCAGCGACGACCAAAGGTACCTCTACCTCAACGACGAACTCGACGAGGGTTCGACCGTGCCCGTCACAACCACCCGCATCATCAACGTCGAAGACCCGGCAAACCCGTTCCTCGTCGGCACCTTCACGACCGGGCTGCCTTCGATCGACCACAACCTCTACGTCCGCGACGGGCTGATCTACCAGTCGAACTACACATCGGGGCTCCGCGTGTTCGACGCGCTCGACCCCGAGAACCCCGTCGAGCTGGCGTTCTTCGACACACGCCCCGAGTCCAACGGCGTCTCGTTCAACGGGGCCTGGTCGAGCTACCCCTACTTCCCCTCGGGCACGATCATCGTCTCCGATATCGAGCGCGGGCTGTTCATGCTCAGGCTCGACGCCGAGCCGATCTCCGCCGTCGCGAGCATCCGGGGCACCGTCCCGACCGTCATCGACCCCGCCGGCGGCGGGCCGCTCTCCGTCGGAGTCACCGTCCGGGCGGGCACCACGGTCAGCGATGTCGAACTCGTGGTCACCACGGCCCAGGGGCAGGCCACCGTCGACGCCTCGGACAACGGCGACGGCACGTACACCGCGCAGCTCCCCCGGGTCGCCTGCGACAGCCAGGTGTTCGCCTACTTCCGGGTGACCACCTCGGGGGGCGGGCAGGTCTTCGCCCCCGCGGGCGGCCCGTCCGACGCGCTCGAGTTCATCGTCGCATCGCAGCAGGACACCGTGTTCGCCGACAGCTTCCAGACCAACCAGGGCTGGTCGGTCTCCGGCCCGGTGAGCGGCGCCGATAGCGGGCGGTGGCAGCGGGCCATCCCGAGCGGCGGCGGCGGGCGCGGCGACCCCGCCTCCGATTCCGACGGCTCCGGGTTCTGCTACGTCACAGGCAACGGCGCGGGCAACACCGATGTCGACGGCGGGCAGACCATCCTCACCTCGCCCACGCTCGACACCACGGGCGCCGGCGACGCGTACATCTCATACGACCGGTGGTACAACAACGCCGCCGGTGCGTCCCCCAACGAGGACGTCTTCACCGTGCAGGTCTCGGGTAACAACGGGGCGTCGTGGTCAACCGTCGAGGTCGTCGGGCCCGCGGGCGAAGGGACCCGCGGCGGCTGGATCCCCAGCAGCTTCCGTGTCGCCGACATCATCACGCCGAGCGAAACCACGCGTGTGCGTTTCATCGCCGAGGACGCGGGCGCCGGCTCGGTGATCGAGGCGGGCGTCGACGCGTTCGATCTGACGTTCCTCGATTGCGAGGACACGCCCGATTGCGTCGCGGACTTCGCGGCACCCTTCGGCACGCTGAACTTCTTCGATATCTCCGCGTACATCGCCGCCTTCAACGCCGGCGACGCGTCGGCCGATCTGGCCGCCCCGTTCGGGAGCCTGAACTTCTTCGACATCTCCGCGTACATCACCGCGTTCAACGCCGGTTGCCCCTGACGGGCCACGCCTGCCCCGATAACCCTGCGGACACCGAACCCCCGTCTGATGGCGGGGGTTTTTGTGGCTCCGGGCTTCCCGCTGGTGCTTTCTGCCCAGGACGGTGTAGGCCATTCTCGGACCACGCGTTACCATAAAACCCCCTGTCCCGGGGTGGGGTGGGGGCAACACAGGCCAAGAACTTGGAGAGGGACACATCATGCGCACCCGCACGATCGCCGCCGCGACGCTCTGCGCGCTCGCCGGCACCGCACACGCACAGGTCATCGATTGGGACGAGGCTGCCGGGGGTACCTGGAACGACGCCGCGAACTGGTCACCGATGAACATCCCCGATGCGTCGGGCGAGACCGCTTCGATCGCGCTGCCGGGCACGTACACCGTCTCCCTCGACAGCTCGATTCTGAACCTCGGTTCTCTGTCAATGACGAACCCGGACGCGGCGCTCGGGATCTTGCTCGGACGGACTCTTGGCGTAGATGCCGGCATCGCCAACAACGGCCTCATCGTCGTCAATACATCCGCGGGCGGCGCTACCACGAACGTGATCTTCGACGATCCGGGTTCGACGCTGACCGGCTCCGGAACCCTCCGGCTCAACGGGTTCTCGACCCGGGCGCAGGTCTCGACGGCGGCCGGAGCCGACCTCGCCCACGGCGCGAACCACACCATCGATGGATTCGGACGCATCGTCGCCGACATGCAGAACGACGGCCTCATCGACGCCAACGTCGCTGGCCAGGAACTCATCATCCTCGGCGGCCCGGTCTTCAACACCGGCACCATCCGCGCGACGAACAACGGCATCATCAACATCGGCCCGTTCACGATGCAGCAGTCCGCTTCGGGCAGGCTCCTCGCCGACGGCGGGACCGTGCTCATCGGCGGCGTCAACATCGTCGGGGGGACCGTCGAGACCACCGCCCCCGGGCTCACGCGGATCGACCTCAACTCGGACTTCGACGGCGTGACGCTCGTTGGCGATACCGAACTCGAGATCGGTGACACCCTGGGCATCACCAACGGGCTCCTGAACAACGGGAATCTTTTGATCAACAACAACGCGGGCGGCGCCGTCACCACCCTCCGCTTCAACGACTCCACCACGCTCGGCGGCACCGGCACCGTCGTCCTCAACGGGTTCAGCACCCGCTCGCGGATGCTCACCGCGGCCGATCAGACCATGACCCACGCCGCGACCCACTCGATACGCGGCTTCGGGCAGATCGTGGCCTCGATGGTCAACAACGGCCCGATCACCGCCGATGTGGACGGCCAGGACATCATCATCTCCGGATCGGACATCGCGAACACCGCGACGATCGCCGCGACCAACAACGGAACGCTCGACATCGACAGCACCGTGATCACCAACACCGGCGCCGGCAGGCTGCTGGCCGACGGCGGCGTCCTGGAACTCGCCACCGTCACGCTGAACGGCGGCACCGTCGAGACCACCGCCACCGGGGCCACGATCATCAACGGCGCCTCATCGTTCGATGGGGTCACGCTCGAGGGCGACACCACGCTCGAGCTCGGCGACACACTCAACGTCACCGGCGGCATCACCAACAACGGCGACTTCCTGATCAACAACAACACGGGCGGGGCAGTGACCACCCTCCGCTTCAACGACTCGTCCACGCTCGGCGGGACCGGGACCGTCGTCCTCAACGGGTTCAGCACCCGCTCACAGATCCTCACCGCGGCCGACCGGACCATGACCCACGCCGCATCGCACGCGATCCGCGGGTTCGGGCGCATCAACGCTTCGATCATCAACAACGGCCCGATCACCGCCAACGTCCCGAGTCAGGGGATCGCGATCGACTCGTCGACCATCGACAACACCTCAACCATCGCCGCCGTGTCGGGCGGCACACTGGACATCAACGGCAGCACCATCAACAACACCGGCGCCGGCAAAGTCATGGTCACGGCCGGCACCGCCCTCTTCAACGCGGTCACGCTCAACGGCGGCTCCGTCGAGACCGATCTCGGCGGGCTGACCCGGATCGACGGCACCTCGTTCTTCAACGGCGTCACACTCGAGGGCACCACCGAGGTCGAGCTCGGCGACACCCTCGGCATCACCAACGATCTGACGAACAACGGCGTGCTCGTGATCAACAACAACGCCGGCGGGGCCGTGACCGTCCTCCGGTTCGACGACCAGAGCACGCTCGGCGGGACCGGCACCGTCGTCCTGAACGGGTTCAGCTCGCGCGCAGAGCTCGGCGGGCTGGACGGGACCATCGTGGCGACCCAGGGCGCCGACCACACCATCGAGGGTCAGGGCCGGATCGCCGTGCCGCTCACCAACCACGGCACCATCGCCCCGGGCTTCCCGCTGTCGGCCCCGATCGTTGAGATGCTCGCTGTCTCCGATATCACCAACACCGACTCGGCGAACTATGTGATCGACGTCTCGGGCGATGACAGTTCCGACTTCATCGATACGTCCGGCGCGTACCACGCCGACGGCACCCTCACAGTGGAGTTCATCGACGGGTTCGATCCCGTGACTTATTGGGGCACGACCATCGTGGAATCGGACGGCGGGGTCACCGGGCGCTACGACACCATCGTCGCGCCCGAACCCAACGATCCCAGGCTGATCGTCCGGGCCCGCTACTTCCCCGACGAGATCCGTGTCGGCGCGGTCTGCAAACCGGACATCGATTTCAACGGCACGCTGAACTTCTTCGATATCACCGCGTTCATCACGCTGTTCAACGCCCAGGATCCGGACGCCGACATCTCGGCCCCGTTCGGAGCCTGGAACTTCTTCGACATCGCGGCCTACATCGGGCAGTTCAACGCGGGCTGCCCGGCGCCCTGACCCGGCTGACCAACCGCCGCACGCACGAGCGAGGGGCCCCGCCGGGGCCCCTCTTTCGTTGGATCGTCCAATGCGGGCGACAGGGATCGAACCTGCACGGGTTGCCCCACGGGAACCTAAATCCCGCGCGTCTGCCAGTTCCGCCACACCCGCGATGCCCCGGGCGAGCCGGGACGATGTCTCCGGACCGCCCATCCGTCGCGAACCGCACGATTGTTGCCGCTTGACCGCGACCGAGGGGCGGATTCTTGGGACAAGCGGGCAACCTCCTTCCGATATCATCAGTTGGGGATTCCCTCCCGGGCACCCGCAGGCCGAGCCCGACTCGGCAGAGAGGTGGAGACCGCCATGCGATTCCGCGATCATGTCGCCCTCACGCTCCCGGCGCTCGTCCTGCGCCTGGTGCTCGCGCTCACGTTCCTCTGGGCGGGGGTGGGCAAGATCAAGGGCGAGTTCGAGGTGACAGGCGACGCCGCCGCCCGGCTCGCCCAGATGGGCGTCGCACTGAACGAGACCGAACCGGCGCCCGAGCCCGTCCGCGAGTTGCCCGCCGACCAGCAAGAACCGCCCAGCACGCTGGTGGTTCCCGAGGGCGAGCCCACGATCGAGGACATCCGAGACGCGGTTGATGCCGCGGCCGAGGCGTTCGCGGAGCAGGCGGACGCGCCGGCAGACGGGGTCGCCGAACCCGATGAGCCCGCCGCGCCGCCCGCGTCGGAAGCCCCCGACGAGCAGGACTGGGCCGCCGATCAGCCGATGGGCACCACGTACTCACCCGACGACTTCCGCGGGACCTACACCGTCCAGCGGGTCTCGGGCATCGCGCTGCTGCTCTCCCGCGCCGGCAACCCCGGGCTCGACGAGGAATCGAACCGCCTCCCGGCGACCATGCCCGCGTGGGTCGCCGCCGAACGCTGGCCCCACTACTTCGCGTGGTCCGCCGCCATCACGGAACTGCTCGCCGCGGTCCTGCTGTTCTTCGGCGTGCTGACACGATTCGGCGCGATCATGGTCGCCGGCGTCATGCTCACCGCGATGTGGCTGACGCAGATCGGGCCCGCGGCGGTGGGGCTGACCGACGCGTATCTCGGCTTCATCCCCAGAACGCCCGACCCCTGGGCACCCGCCTCCTACGCGACGCTGCTCTGGCAACTCGCGTGCTTCGCGATGGCATCGGCGGTCTTCATGCTCGGGTCCGGCCCGATCGGGTTCGACCGAGCGCTGTTCCGCCCGCCCGAGCGACTCGAACGCTCGGAGCCAGCCAAACGCGAGCGGACCGTGTTCGATCGCGGGCCCAACGAAACGCCGTGACCGCGGAGCGTCATCCCGGGAAACGATCCGCACCGCGGGGACGAGCCTCTCGTTGGCTGCTCCCGCCCGCCGCGTCCTTGGCGATCCACGCGGGGCTGGTCGTCGCGCTCGCGGCGGTGACCATCGAGGTCGCCCGCGATCGACCCCCGGACCGCCCCGCACGGGTCGCCCTGTCGCCGCCGGTCCGG
>DIYM01000134.1 GCA_002429045.1 Phycisphaerales bacterium UBA6054 | reverse complement strand
GGCGGGCCCCCGTCCGCCGGGCCGGGGCGATCTCCCCCGACGAGGGGTCGCTGGGCGGATAAAAGCCCGATCGAACCGGACCTTTTCTTCCGACTTTGCTGGCAAAACCGATCCTGCGGCGCACATTCCAGTCCGAGCAGCCTTCCGAGAGGGGACGGGCTGTCAACTACTGGGAGTGCACGATGAGAGATCACACAACTTGGGCGAGCGCCGCGGCTGTGCTGCTGCTGGCGGGTGGCGTCCAGGCCGGACTCGGGGACGACGGGCAGTTCACGCTCGTCATCGCCAACTCGGCCGATGACTTCGGCGGGAATCAGGGCGAAAACGGGTGGTTCTACGGGTTCTACGACGGCAACGCCGGCGATGACTCGTTCACCGCCGATGACTTCGAACTCATGAACATCTTTGATGAGGATTCGCAGCGTTGGTGGGTTGACGACACCGACGGCGGCCCGCTGACGCTGATCGATTCGCAGTTCATGCACCCGAATGCGTTCATTGCCCCGTCCATCGACGACAAGCTCGAGTGGGCGGTCCGCCGCTGGGTCAGCACGACCTCCGGCGAGATCAATATCAACGTGGACTTCGCCCGCGGGAACCCCGAGTTCGCGGGGGACGGCTTCATCCTGCGGATGTTCATCGACGGCGTCCAAACGCTGGCGGTCGAGATGTTCGCCGATAATGACGCGGGGATCGCGCTCGATCTGACAACCAACGTGGTCGAGGGCTCCGTGATCGACTTCGCGATCGACCCGATCGGCAACGCGATCTCCGATGCGGTGGTGTTCCAGGCCGAGATCACCCAGGTGGTTCCGGCTCCGGGGCTGCTCGCCGGGCTCGGCCTCGGTGTGATGGCGTTCGGACGACGCCGCCGATAATCCGGTTCACCCGGGCCTGTCCGATCCCGCGCGGCTCAGACGCAGAGAAACACGACCCGTGTCGCTGGTGCGGCACGGGTTTCTTTGTCGATACTCCGATTATGCTTGAGCCGATCTCCAACCAGATGGCAGCCAAGGCGTTGCGTGCGAAGGAGACAGCCGAACGGGCACGCCGGGCCCGGGATACGGGCGCCGCCCGAGCCCCCGCGCGTGAGGGCGACTCGTTCGATGCCGCCCTCGGGGGGATCGAGCCGACCGAGGCGATCCGCAGGCTGGCGGACGCGGACCAGGAAGAAGCCCGAGAAGAGCGTGAAGCGACCCAGCGTCGGCACGCCCGGCAGGGCCCTGATCGCGACCAGCAAGGCCCCTCGCTGGATGTGAGCGCCTGAGCCCGACTCTGTAAACCAAATATTGGCAGACACTTACAATCTCCCGCCGCGATCGTTTTCGGACGTCGCCGGCGGGTAATTTTTGCGCATTGGTTGGCGGGTCTCTCCGGTCCGTGACATGGTTGATGTGAGTTTCCGCAAGCGAGGCGGTCCCTGCCGGGGTCCGTCAAGCGGGAGCCCGGTCAGCCTTGGGGCGAACTGAAAAGGAGAGACGTGATGGACCGCATGATTCTGATGGGTGTGCTGGCTGCTGGCTCGGTGTTCGCCGCGTCGGCCTCGGCCGACATCGTGAAAGTGGCCGACAGCATCCAGGAGTTCTCCTCTGTCCAAGGGCAGGACGGCTGGAGCTACGGGTGGTACGCGGACGATCAGGTGGGTCTGTCGGGCGGCTCTGGGTCGCTCGACACGAGCAACTTCCAAGAGTTCGAGCACTACGACGGTCAGATCGGCTGGTGGACGCACGACGCCGCCTCGGCCGCGAGCGGCGAGGAGCAGACCCCGTTCTTCCTGACCGTGATCACCTCCCAGTACATGCACGCCAACAGCCCGATCGCGGGCGAGCCGTCGGTGGCGACCGAAGCACGCTGGGCGTCGCGGCGCTGGACGAGCGACATAGACGGCCAAGTGCAGGTCCTCGGGCGTCTCGCGAAGGTCGATCAGGGCCCGCTGATCGGGGACGGTATCGACGCGTACATCACCATCGACGGCGAGGTCGCGTTCCACTACGCGGTGGCGGGCGACGATCTCGCGGGCACCACGTACGACCTCACGCTGGATGTGAACGAAGGCTCGGTGATCGAGTTCGTGATCGGCGGAAACGAGTCCGGTCTGAACGACGCCGTGGTGTTCACCTCCGAGATCATGGGTGACGTCGTGCCCGCCCCGGGCGCGGTGGCGCTCATCGGCATGGGCGGTGCACTGATGGGTCGTCGGCGCCGCTGAACACGGATTGTGTCCCCCACGCGTGCGGCGGTGCCTGTCGCCGTTCGTGTTTTCTGCCGGCTCGAGAATCACGCCGAGACCGGGACCCACCCGACGCACGCGTCCACGAGACGCGTGCGTTCCCTTTTGGCGAGCCGGAAAGAAAGCACGCACCCTTCATGGGTGCGTGATGCTGAATCCATTCCGCTATCGGCTTGAGCCGGCTACTTGCCCCGGAAGAACCGCGTGACCGCGTGGATCGTGGTCGAGCGGCCCACTGCGGCGATGGACTCGGTCAGCGGGATGCCCTTGGGGCAGACCTTGACGCAGTTCTGGGCGTTGCCGCAATCGGAAACACCGCCGGCGCCCATCAGGGTGTCGAGGCGTTCGCCCTTGAGACGCTTGCCGGTCTCGTGCTCGTTGAACAGTCGGGCCTGGCTGATCGCCTGAGCACCGATGAACGCGGTGTCCCACGCTTGTTCGTCCTCTTCGAGATTGAACTGCGGGCACGCCTCGAGGCAGCAGCCGCAGGTCATGCACTCGGAGAGGTCGTACCGTGTCTGCTGCTGCTCGGGTGATTCCTTGGGCCCGGCGCCAAGGTTGTAAGTGCCGTCGATCGGGACCCAGGCTTGGACGCGCTTGAGAGCATGGAACATCCGTTCACGATCGACCCACAGATCACGGATGACCGGGAACTTGCTCATCGGCTCCAGGGTGAGCGTGTCACCCTCGCGCGGGGCGTACTCATCGATCAGGCAGGAGCACGACTGGCGGACACGCCCGTTGATGACCATGGTGCACGCGCCGCAGACCTCTTCGAGGCAGCCCGAATCCCAGACGACCGGAGTGGACTGTTTCCCGTCGGTGGTCACCGGATTGGCCGCGATCGACTTCAGGCAACTGATCACGTTCGAGCCGGCCTCGGTCTTGACCTTGAACGATTCCCAGCGGCTGGGCTTGCCGGGCCCGTCGCAGCGCTTGATCTTGATGATCACCTGACGCCCTGGCACCGCGTTCTTGCGGTTCTGGCGGCGTTGCTCGGCGTCGTGGAGATGGGCGTATGCGTCACTCATCGAACGCGTTCCTTCCTGAAAACACCCGCGGCTGACTCGGCCCGGGCGGATTGGGGCGATGCTTACGAAGCCGCGGCGGTCTGCTTGGGCTCGGACTTGGCGGGCGCCGTCTTGCCGTAGGTGCGGGGGCGGCTCTGAACGAGCCCCTTGCGGACCTCGACGAACTCCATGTCGGTCGATCCGGTGTCCGGGTTGTACTTGGCCAGCGAGGTCTTCCAGAACTTGTCGTCGTCGCGGTCCTGGAAGTCGGTCCGGTAGTGCGAGCCGCGGGACTCCTCACGGAGCAGCCCGCCCTTGGCGACCGCCTCGGCCATGATGAGCATGTCGCCCACCGCACGCGAGAAGCTCAGCGACTGGTTGGTCCATGCGGCCGCGTCGCCCAGCTCGACCTTGGCGTATCGCTCGCGCAGCTCGGAGAGCTTGTTCATGCACTGCCCGAGACGCGGGCCGGACTTGACGACCGTCGAGGCGGCGTTCATCTCGTCGCCCATCTCCTTGGCGATCGCGTAGGGATTGAACGAGTTGTCGCCCGAGCCGCCCGAGGAGGACGAAACGAGCGCATCGTGCTTGTCCTGCTCCTGTTTGACGACCGAGTCGTAGACGGGTGACGCGACATCATCGACGGCGCCGGCTTCGTCGCGGACGTAGTTCACGACCGACTGGCCGTTGCACAGCCCGTCGAAGATGCAGCTGAGCAGCGCGTTGGCGCCCAGCCGCGTCGCGCCGTGGTACGCGAAGTTGACCTCACCGAACGCGTAGAGACCGGTGATGTTGGTCATCATGTTGTTCGGCGCGCCGATGGTCAGGCCCTGGCCCGGATCGGACGAGACCGGGATCGCGTTGCCGGGCTTGTGCGCGGGCAGCGGCGAGTCGGGGTTGTACGCCCCGGCGGTGTAGGTGGTCCACATGCCGCCCATGCTGTAGTGCACGGCCGGGAAGATCTTCATGGGGTTGAAACGCGGGTCCTCACCCACGAACTTCTCGTAGATCTCCATGATCCCGCCGAGCTTGCGGGTCAGGTAGTCCGGGTCGCGATGGGTCAGGTCGAGGTAGACCTGGTTCTCGCCGTCGACGCCCATGCCCTCGTTGACGCAGATGTCGAAGATCTCGCGGGTGGCGATGTCGCGGGGGACGAGGTTGCCGTAGTCGGGGTAGCGCTCTTCGAGCAGGTAGTAGCGCTCGGACTCTGGGATGTCCTTGGGTCGGCGGGTGTCGCCCTTCTGCTTGGGCACCCAGACGCGGCCGCCCTCGCCGCGTGCCGACTCGGACATGAGGCGGCACTTGTCGGCGCCGGGGATGGCGGTCGGGTGGACCTGGATCATCTCGGCGTTGCCGTAGTGGGCGCCGGCCTGGTAGCACCGGGCGGCCGCGCCGCCGTTGCAGATGACCGAGTTGGTGGATTTGCCGAACACGAGCCCGTTGCCGCCGGTCGCCATGACCACCGCGGCGCCGCGGAAGGCACGGATCTGCATGGTCCGCATGTCCTGGGCGACCATGCCGACGCATCGCTTGTCGTCGCCCTCGCCCTCGGTGACCGGCCAGAGGAACTCCCAGAACTCGTACTTCTTGATCTTGCCCTCTGCTTCGTAGCGGCGGGCCTGCTCGTCCAGGGCGTAGAGCAGTTGCTGACCGGTGGTCGCGCCGGAGAAGTGGGTCCGCTTGAACAGCGAACCGCCGAACAGGCGGAGGTCGCGGAAGCCCTCGGCGGTCCGGTTGAAGGGCACGCCCATGCGGTCGAGGAGGTCGATGATGCGGGGCGCCCAGTTGGCCATCTCGAGGACGGGGCCCTGGTCGGCGAGGAAGTCGCCGCCGAAGATCGTCTCGTCGAAGTGCTGGTACTCGGAGTAGCCCTGCTGGCGGGCGACCTCGTTGCACGCGTTGATGCCGCCCTGGGCGCACACGGAGTGCGATCGCTTGACGGGCACCATGCTGACGAGATCGACGGGGACGCCGGCTTCGGCGACGCGGACGGCGGCCGCGAGACCGGCGAGCCCACCCCCGACCACGATGACGCGTTGTTCAGTCATTTCCAACCTCGTTCGCTTCCCGGGAAAGCCCGGACAAGACCAGTGTTTGCTTCGCTCTATCCTGGCGACCCGATGCGTCTTGCAGCGCCGGATTAATCGTCGGCCATCGCTTGCTCGTCGGGTCGTTCCGGTTCGGCGGGTGCGGCATCGAGGAGTTCTTCGAGCCGGTCCTCGCCGTACTTCTCGACGATGAGCTTGGACTCGATCCCCTTGGCCTCGTCGTAGTCGATAAGGAGCGCCCCGCCGAGCGACGCCCAGGCCGCGACCATCAGGCCGAGCCCCAGCCCGAGGCACGCGACGCCCCACTGCTTCTGGGCCTTCTCGGACACGGTCAGCCCCCAGGTGATCGCCGCGGTCCACAAACCGTTCGCGAAGTGGAACACGAGGAGCGAGACACCGACGAAGTAGAACAGCGAGATGCCGATCCCGGCTGCGGTCCAGCCCTCGGGCGAGCCTTGCAGCGCGGCGGCCAGCGTCGAGGCGCTGAAGTCGTGCGACCACTTCGTGCCTTCGGGCACCAGGAACGTCCATCCCCATCGCAGCGTGGCGACGTGGTAGAAGATGAACAGGATGCCGATGTACCCCGACCAGCGCTGGAGCGAGTACCGCCAGTTGTCCTGGTGCGGGTAACGCGGCAGGTTGCCCTTGCCGGTGGTGGCGTAATAGAAGCCCAGGATCGAATGGAACGCGATCGACACCCAGAGCGTGATCTCGATGAGCAGCAGGTGCGGCACCTGGGTGTTGATCCAGGCGACTTCCTTCTGGAAGTACTTGATGCCTCCCTCGGCGACCGAATAGCCGCGCCCCTCGGTCCGGAGCCCCCACTTGCCCCACGCCAGCGACGAGTTCGTCACGAGGTGGGCGATGAGGAAGACCCCGATCGGCACGATGCCGGTCAGGGAGTGCAGTCTTCGGATCAGGAAGTGGTGCTTCTGGAGCGGGCCTGGCTTGGCATGGGCTTGAGGCTGGTTCACGTGGGTTGCTCCGGGTGCCGCCTTCAACGCCGGCGGCGCGGTTGAGATCGGTTGTCTGAGCGGCCGATGCAGAGGTATCGGCGGTTTCGGGTGTGATCCGTGACGCGATTCGCCTCGGAGAACGGATCCGGGACCGGGTCAGATCTTCAGGTCCGGGCCCGGTGACATGGGCGGGGTGCCCCCGCCGAGCGGATCGCCCCCTCCCGTCTGGGGCGTGAGCTTGCCTTCCGCCTGCGCCTTGATCACGGCGTCGTAGACCTCGACAAAGACCGCCCGAAGCTCCCCCAGCGTCCCGGTCAGCAGGGCCGATTCCTCCTCGGACAGGTTGCCCTTGGTCTTTTCCTCAAGCACGCCCAGCAGGTCGATCTGCATCTTCGCGACGTCGAGCGCGAGCACCGCCCGCCCTGACTGGTCGGGCAGTTGGCCCATGTACATCAGGGCCTGGGACGTGAGCAGAGAGATCAGGTGCTGGATCGATGGCTGCTCGGGCAGGGCGCCGGGCCCGCCCTGCCCGGCGGCCTGGGCCTGCTTCTCCTGCTCGGCCTGGGTGAGTTTTTCCTTCTCGGCGCGGGCGGCCGACTTCCAGTCGTCATCCACGATAATCTTGGGCTGGTCGGCGTCCGTCATCGCGAGGCTCCTCGGCCCGGGGAAGGGCCCTCTGGGCGAGCGTTTCTGGACGGGGGTCGGGGTCTGTCGAAACGCTCTGTTGAAACAGGGCATCGTAGGCCGAAATCGAGCGAGACAGGAGATCCCGATGACGCGACACAGCCCCACCCCCACCGCCGGACCGGCGCTGCTGATCGCACTGCTGATTGTCATGCTGCTCGGGTCCGTCGCGGGGTGCGGCTCGGCGCAGCGTGCGGACCCGAAGCCTGCCGCCCGTGTCGCCGTCACGCCCGACGCGTTCGCCAGCACCTCGGCGGCCACCGATCTGCCCTCCGACGACCCCGCCGGGTCACGCCCGGAACCGCCCGCCGAGACCGGCACGGAGATCGTCGTCAAGCCGGTCACTCGCCAAGCGGGGGGCACCGCGCCGACCGAACCGCGCCCCGTCGCGCCGGAGGGCCTCACGCTGATCGAGTCCAAGGTCGGCGATATCAACGGCAAACCGATCTATGCGACGTCGTTCTTCGAGCCGATCGAGGCGCGACTCATCGCGAACGCCGAGCGGATGCGTTTGGCGGGCTGGCGTTCCGAGGCGATCAAGATCATCGACGAGCGTCTGACCGGCCTGATGGTCGACGAGTTGCTCCGGGCGGAGGCGCTCGCGGCGTTGTCTGCCCAGCAGCGCCAAGGCCTGCGGGCGTTCCTGTCCGACTTCCGCAGGAACATCCTGACCGAGAACCTCGGTTCGGCGCAGCTGGCCGAGAAGCGCGGGCAGAGCGTCGACGCGGCGATGCGCGAGAAGGAGATCGAGACGCTGGTCGGTCTGACGCTGTTCCAGGAGGTCAACAAGCGTGTCCACGTCTCCTGGCGTGACATCCAGCAGGCGTACGAGCAGCAGCACGAGCGGTTCAACCCGCCGCCCACCGCCGTCCTCCGCCTGCTGCGCGTGCCGACGGACCGGGCCGATTCGATCGTCGCGATCAACGCCCAGATCAGCGAGGGCGTCGCGTTCGAGGCGATCGCGTCCGAGGACTGGAACACGTTCGAGCCGGGCGACGGCGGGCTGATCCGATCCGAGTTCGAAGGCGCGTACGCCGAGGCCGAGTTCTTCGGTTCGGACGTGCTCAACGAACAGGCCAGGAGGCTCTCGCCCGGTGAGATCAGCGAGCCGTTCGAACTGGCCAGCTACACCTGCTGGATCAAGCTCGAGGCGATCGAGCGGGAGTCGACCTCGCTGTACGACGCCCAGTTGGCGATCAACGTGCAGCTCAACCGCGAGCGTCGGGAGGCCGCACGCCAGGAGTACATCCGGCAGCTGTTCGAGCGTGCGCGGGTGAACAACCGGGAAACGCTGATCCGGCGTCTGCTCGCGATCGCCGAGGACCGGTACGGGCCCGAGTGATGGGCCCGATCCGGCGCCTGCTCGCGAGGGTCGGTTCGCGGCCCGGTGAGGACCGCGACGCGGTGTGGCGTCGGGGGTTCCGGGTGATCAAGCGGAATCTCAGGCTGAGCCCCGGAGAGATCGACCTGCTCTGCCGCGACCGCGGGTCGGGCCGGTTCGTGCTCGTCGAGGTGAAGGCGCGCCTCGTCGATCCGGGTTCGAACCGGCGCCCCGAGGACGCGATCACAGACGCGAAGCGGCGCAAGCTGCTGGTGCTGGCCAAGTCGCTGATGAGGGACGATCGGGTGCGGGACGCAGGCCTCCGGATCGATGTGATCGCGGTCGAGTTCGCGCGGGGGCGGCATCCCCCGGTCGCGGTGCGCCATTATGAGCGGGCGGTGTCTTCCGCCTGAGCGTCGGCGCTGCCGGGGGGGGGCGCTCCGGTGGTCGGCGCGGGCGAGAGCGTGCCGCGGAATCGCGCTTCCAGCTTGGACTCTTCGATGTCCTGGTCGCTGAGCCGAACCGGGAAGATCACCGAGAACATGGAACCCTGCCCCAGCTCGGACTCGAGCTGCACCTCCCCGTGGAGCAGGCGGGTGAGCTCGGCGACGATCGCGAGCCCGAGCCCCGTGCCGGTGTGCGAGCGTGTGTGCGACGCGTCGACCTGCTGGAACTTATCGAAGATGCGCTTCTGGTCCTCGGGCGCGATGCCCGGGCCGTTGTCGATGATCGAGATCCGCACCCGCTCGGGGCTCGAGGTGGATTCGGGCAGGTGCTCGCCCCGCAGGATCACACGCCCGGTGTCGTCGCGTCGCCCGTCGGACCCGCCCGAGAACTTCACCGCGTTGCTGAGCAGGTTGAACACGATCTGGTTGAACTTCTTGGGATCGGTCTCGATGACCGGGAGCGCCGGCGCCAGGTCGAGGGTGACCTCCACGGATTTCTTGCGGGCCAGCGGGTGGATCAGGCCCGCGAGCGCCTGGCAGGCCTCGGCGAGGTTGAGCGGGCCCGGGTGGATCTCGATGCGCCCCGCCTCGATCTTGGCCATCTCCAGCAGCGTCTCGATCATCTCCAGGAGCGTGCGGCCCGCGCTGACGATGTTGACCAGATACCGCTCGCGCTTGGCCAGGGCGTCGGGGCCCGGGTGCACGGGCTGGTGCTCGGCCAGCTGGGCGACGTCGGCCCGGGCGATCTCCAGCAACAGTTCGGCGAACCCGATGATCGAGTTCAGGGGCGTGCGCAGCTCGTGAGAGACCGACGCGAGGAACTCGCCCTTCAGACGCGCCGACTCGAACAACGCCGAGTTCGCCTCGGTCAGTTCGGTCAGGCGCGAATCGAGCGCCGCGTTGGCGGACTTGAGCTGCTCCTGCTGGCGCTGCAACTCGGCGAGCATGAGGTTGATGGTCTCCGCCAGCTCTTCGAACTCGTCGCCGGTGTCGATATGGGAACGCGTGTCGAGGTGCCCTTCACGGACCCGCTCGGCCGTTCGCTGGAGGCTCAGAACGGGGCGCAGGATCAGGCGGCTGGTCAGCGTGACGAACACGACCAACGCGAGCGCGAGCACCACCGAGCCCGCCGCCGCGACGTAGAGGAAGTTCACCAGCAGGCTGCGCGCCGCCCCGTCCGTGGTCCGCTCGATGAACACGATCTCCCGGACCGAGCCGTCCGGCGCGCGTCGCACACGCGCGTACCGGTAGACACGGCTCCAGCCCGACCAGTCGGGCTCGAACCGCTCGATCACGGACCGATCTTGGGTGAACCGACCGAACGCCCGGCGGACGAACCGGCTCTCGTGGTCGTCGGCGCCCGCCCTCCCGATCACCTCGACCCGTGCGCTGGCGATCCCCGGGGCGTCCGCGTCGTCGGACTTGTTCCACGCATCGTAGACGACCCGGGCCAGCTCCAGCTCGGACGCGCCGACGAGCCCGTTCATACGCAGCAGCACCAGCGACAACGCCACGGCGATGATGAACGCCGACGCCCCACCGAACAGCAGCAGACACTTTGTGGCAAGCGACAGCTCGCTGAACCAGGCCCTGATGTCTTCGATCCGTGACACGTCGGGCTAGTTTAGCGCCGCCGTGCTGACCGCCGGCAGCCCGCGGTCAGCTCCGCGAGGAAAACCGATACGTCGTGGAAGTCGAACACTCCGTCGGGCGACGCGAAGTCGCCGTCGGGATGATGCGCCGCGTACGCGTTGAGAAAGCGGGCGAGGTCGAAAAAATCGAGGCGGCCGAACGGGCGCGAGATGTCGGCTGATGAGCACGCGTCCGGGTGCGGCACGACCGCGATCCAAGCCCGCTCGATCCGATCGGCATCGATGCCGGCTCCGACGATGGTCCTTCCGTCGGCGCTGACGGCGCGGCAGTCGGTGAGTGTCCAGCCAAGCGTGTCGACCGCGTGCTTCTCCAGATAATCCGCGAGGTCGTGGTACGCGCCATCGGATGTCCAGATCGCCGCCCTCCGCTCGATCACCGAAGAGCCCCTGACCTCCCAGCGACGCCCCACGATCAGGTCGCCTTCGTCCGAGGTCGCCCAGGCTTCGCTCTCATTGTGCTCGCCCGACGGCAGCCCGAGCAACACCGGCCCGGTTGCCTCGGTCCAGCGGAAGGCACGACGCCCGGAGCCGAACAAGCCGACCGAGCCGACGACGACCGCCCCATCAGCGGACAGGTCTGTCGCGTAACCGGCTTCCGTCGGCGCACCAAACAGGAACCGGTGCGTGCCGCCCTCGATGAGGGCCGGAAACCACGCGTTGGATGCAGCCGAATCGGCCAACGCGCCAACGACACGGCTGCCGTCGTCACTGATCGCTGTTCCGACGCCCGATCGATCCGCGATCGGCCCGATCAGCCCGGCATCAACCCAGCCGACCGCACGGAACTGATCGGAAATCCAGCCCGAGCCCACGCTGAACGCCCCGCCATCGCCGACCGCGTACGGCACTTGTCCGCCCGAGGACTGCTCCACCGGGAGCGGGGTCACGCCCGAGTCTGTCCAGAGGAACGGGTGCGTTTCACCCGAAACGCCGTTCCAATGCCCCACGATCGCGTCGCCTGAGGGCGAGATGCCCGAGGCATGGCCGCCGAAAGCACTGGGCGGTACATCGGAGAGAATCTCGAACCCTTCGGCGAACGCCCACCGGCTCGGACGCTGGAACCCGGCGCCGAACCGCGATGCCTCACCGACAACAACGAAGCCGTCGGCACTGATGGCGTGCGGAAACTTGCAGAACAGGCCGCTCGTACCATCCTCGATGGGCTGGAACGCGACTCTCGGTCCGGCATGGGCACTCGCGGCAACCACACACGCACAACAGACGGCAGATCGGAACATCGGGCGACCTCCTGGGCCTGATTCAACAGTCGGCGATGCTGCCTGTTTGGCTCCATAGCGGCTCCTGGGATCGAGAGCCTCCTACCATCCGCTCCGGTGCCCACGAAACGTGTCTATCTCGAGACCTTCGGCTGCCAGATGAACGAGCTCGACTCCGAGCTGGTCACCGGGCAGCTTGCTGCGCTGGGGTACTCGTTCACAGCGGACAGCGACCGAGCCGACATCGTGCTGTACAACACGTGCTCGGTCCGCGAACGGGCCGAGCAGAAGGTGTGGAGCCGGCTCGGGGCGCTCAAGGACGAGAAGTCCGGACGCCCCGGGCTTGTCGTGGGCGTGCTGGGCTGCATGGCCGAACGGGACGGCACGGACCTCATGAAGCGGATGCCGGTCGTGGACGTCATGTGCGGCCCGGCCGAGCTGGACAAGCTGCCCGAACTGCTCGACAACGCGGTCCGCACGCGGGCCTCGCTGGCGTCCGAACCGGCGCTGGCGGCACAACGCTCGGCGAAGGTCGCGGCGCTCCAGGGTTCGGCGTCGCGACGGTCCGGGACCCTGGCGGCCGCCGAAGACCGCCTCGAGATGCTGGATCTCTCGCGTGCGGTCTCCCCCGCCTCCGACGACGCCAAACGCTCGGCCTACGTCCGCATCACCCGCGGGTGCAACAAGTTCTGCACCTATTGCGTCGTGCCCCACACGCGCGGGGCGGAGATCCACCGCCCGCCCGAGCACATCATCGACGAGTGCAAGAAGCTCGCCGACGCGGGCGTCATCGAGATCACCCTGCTCGGGCAGACCGTCAACCACTACCGCTACGAGCACGGCTCATCGGTGCTCGTGGACGGCATCGCCCAGCCTCAGAAAGGCCGGACTTACAAGGGCAGCCACCACCGCGACGCGTTCGCGGGCGAGCACACGACGACCTTCGCCGACCTGCTGCGGCGGATCCACGACGAGGTCCCCGCCGTCCAGCGCCTGCGTTTCGTCACCAGCTACCCCCGCGACTTCGGCGACGATGTCCTGGAGGTCATCCGCGATCACCCCAGGCTCTGCCGCTACCTGCACGTGCCCGCCCAATCCGGCAGCGACCGGATCCTCAAGAAGATGAACCGCGGATACACCATCGGCGAGTATGACGAGTTCATCGCCCGGGCCCGCGCGTTCCTCGATCAGCCCGAGATCGGACGCCCGCTGATGCTCTCGGGCGACATCATCGTCGGGTTCCCCACGGAGACCGACGAAGACTTCGAGATGACCAAGGACATGCTGGTCCGCTCGCGGTGCAAGAACCAGTTCATCTTCAAGTACTCGCCCCGCCCGGGCACCGTCGCGTACGACCGTATCCCCGACGACGTGCCCGACGCGGTCAAGCGCGCCCGCAACAACGAGCTGCTCGCGTTGCAGACCCAGGTCTCGGACTCGATCAGCCGCGAGCAGGTCGGGCGTCGGTTCCCGGTGTTCGTCGAGGGGCTCAGCCGCACCGAGATGAAGAAGCGCGGCGGGGACGTCAAGCCGGGCACCGGCATGGTCGGCATCACCGTCGGCGGGCGCGACCCGGCGGCCGTCGCGACGCTGGAACTGCCCGAGTCCGCCGAGCGGGTCCAGCTCTCCGGGCGGACCGACGGCGACCTGATCGTGTTCTTCGACGCCCCCGACGGGGCGGCCGCCAAGCGGATGCTCGGGCGGATCGTGGACGTCGAGGTGACGGGGGCGGATCGGCTGTCGCTTCAAGGCAAGCTGTCCGGAAGATGACTGCTAACCGGACCAACCTCCAATCGAGCTATGTTGAAAAGCTGATCGAGCACGTCTTCCTTGCGGACTTGCTGGCCTGTCTTTGGAAACGCAGCCAAGAGGTCGTTGAAATTCTCAAGCCTGAAGTAGATGACTCTGGATACGACATCGTGCTTGAGCACAACGGAGTGGTTAGGCACATCCAACTCAAGTCGAGCCGCGTGGGTGCATCAACGCGCGAGCAAAAGGTGCAGTTGAAGCTTGCCAGCAAACCGTCGGCGTGTGTCGTGTGGATGTGGTACGACAACTCAGAAATGCAAATCCGCGATATCGACTTCTTCGGAGGCCAACCGGGCGAGCCGCTCCCTTCGCTAGAGTCGTTTCCTGTTGCAAAGCATACCAAGGCAGACAAAGACGGATTCAAGAAAGATCGGCCAGGCTTGCGAGTTGTGAAGCACAAGTATTTTGTTCGAGTCAGCACAATGAGCGGACTAGCTGACCGCTTGTTCGGATCTTGACGCCGCTTACTCCTCAAACCGCTTTCGCGCCCGGCGCTTCGCCGCGAGCAGCCCCGATTCTTCCGCTTTCGCCTCGGGCTTGGGCGACGCCGACCCTTTCACCTCCGGCGTCCCCCGCCCAGACGCCCGCTGGCGGGCCTCGGTCGTCTGGCGTTGGACGCGTTGGCGTTCGATGCGTTGGCGCTCGGCGGCCGCGTCGGTCTCGACCGTCGGCCGCTCGGCGCGCGGGCCGCGTTTGAGCTGTTCGAGCGTGGACGCCCGCTCGGCGGTCGCGGCGACCGTGCCCTCGCGGGCGGAGTTGACCCAGCGGTCCCACGCCAGGCGGCGCATGCCGACGTCGATGAGGAACAAGATCATGGCCGCGATCAGCAGCGTGGGCCACAGGGCGCTGCGGACGATCCGCGGCGGGCCCTCGCGGGCGAACAGCGCCTGGGGGTTCTCCCAGTCCAACACCCGCCCGCCGGTCCGCTCGGCCAGCGCGCGCAGCCCCGCCTCGTCGCTGGACAACGCCAGGTCCTCGGCGTTGGTCCGCACCTGCACGCCCGCGACGCTGGGCGCGATCGGGCGCCCGTCGCTCGTCGCCTTGCTCGCGGCGACCAGCACGCCCTCGGGAAGGCTGTCGGCCCGGCCCTCGTACCGCCCCGGGCCGGTCTGCGTCAGCTCGACCGAACGCTCCGAACCGTCCGGCCCGTAGAGGCTCACCGCGACGTCCATGCCGTCGAGGGGCGCTCCCGAATCGTCACGCGCTTCGTAGACCAGCTCGGCCGAATCGCCCGAGGGCGCGATCCGCAACTCGCCCGGGGCGTCCTCGATCGCCCGGGTCGCCCACGCGGTCAGGTTCGTCCAGAAGCGTGCGAATCCGGGCGTTGCCTGCCAGGCGGAGCTCCATTCGTGCGCGTCCGTCGTCACGACCGCCGTGCGCCCGAGTTCGACCGGCCAGTAGGCGACGATCGGCTCGTCGTCCGGGGTCACGACCGGCGTCGTCGCGCGGTCGCGCCGGGTCGACAGCACGATGCCGCCCAGCGTCGGGATCTCCCCCACGCCCGCGAGCACCGTGGCGTCCGGATCCACGGTGATGGGCCCGAACGGGGTGCGCCGCACGGCGGGCTCGCGCAGCACCCGGACCGCCTTGATGAACACCTGCGGCAGCGTGTTCGGATTCGTCACGCGGTAGAGCACCCCCCCGCCCTGCTCGGCGACGGTCCGCAGCGTCGAGACGTCGGCGCCGTCCCCCACCGCGATCGTTGTGACCCGCACACCCTCGCCCATCAGCCGAGCCGCCAGCGAGGGCAGTCGCTCGCTGTCCTGGCTCTCGCCATCGGACAGAACGATGACGTGCTTGGACTTGGTCTCGACCCCGGCGAGTTCTCGGCGGGCCGCCTCGAGCGCCACGGCAAGATTGGTGCCCCC
>DIYM01000029.1:1064-29881 GCA_002429045.1 Phycisphaerales bacterium UBA6054 | reverse complement strand
CCCCCCGCCCGACCGCGAGATCCCGATCAGCCGGGCCGTCGGCAGGTTCTTCGGGCACCTCTGGAACGCGGCCACCACGCCCGTCGAGCCAAAGCCCCCGAAGGCCCAGAAGACCCGCCACACCCGCGAAGAACACCCCGCGAGCATCGACGGGAAACCGGTCATCCTCCGCCGAACGACGATCGAAGAGATCGAGTTCCGCGACGATGGTTCGTCGCAAGATCATTCTCCAGAATGATTTAGATAAATCGTCCGGAGTTTGCGAAACCAGAAGGAGGCCCTCCCGTATATTGAATTAGTAATCACTAACTGTCAAAGGGGGCTCGCGTGGTCAACGAGGCGTTCGGCTGGATCTGGTTCGTGATGGGCATGGGCTCGGGGGCGCTGCTCGGGCTGGGCTTCGCCCGCGAGGGGTTCTTGGGCGGGTACGGGTCGTGGGCGCGACGCATGCTCCGCCTCGGGCACATCTCCTTCTTCGGGCTCGGGCTGATCAACATCCTGTTCGCGCTGGCGGTCGCCCGGATCGACGCGCCCGATGTCTGGGTGACCGCCGCGTCTTGGGCGTTGATCGTCGGGGGTGTGACCATGCCGCTGACCTGCGCGCTGAGCGCCTGGCGCAAGCCGATGCGCAACCTGTTCCCCGTCCCGGTGCTCTCTCTTCTGCTCGGCGCATCGATCACGGCGTTCGGGCTGACGGCGCCCGTCGTCGCGGGCGGGGGGGCCTCGTGAAGGTCGGCATGATCGCGATGTCGGGTGTGCGTGTGCAAGACGCCGAGTTGATGAAGCTCGGGCTGACGCTGCCGGGGTTCGTCGAGCGATCGGAGGTGATCGCCTCGCTCCCGAGCCTGTCGCTGCTCACCCTGGCCTCGCTGACGCCGGACGATGTCGAGATCTCGTACCACGAGATCGCCGAGTTCGCGACCGAGGGCTTGCCGGCGGGCGGCTTCGACCTCGTCGCGATCAGCACCATGAGCGCCCAGGCGTTCGAGGCCTACGCCGTCGCCGACGCGCTCCGCGCATCGGGCGTGAAGGTCGTGATCGGCGGCTTGCACGCGACCTGCGTGCCCGACGAGTGCGCACGGCACGCCGACGCGGTCGTCGTCGGGGAGGGCGAGCCGGTCTGGGCCGACCTCATCGAGGACGCCCGCCAGGGGCGTCTCAAGCGACGATACCAGGCCGAAACGCCGTTTGATCTCAGGGATGCGCCGATGCCCAGGTTCGACCTGCTCGACCCGGACAAGTACAACCGCCTGACCGTCCAGACCGCCCGCGGCTGCCCGCACAAGTGCGGCTTCTGCGCCAGCTCCATCCTGATCAACCCGGGGTACAGCGTGAAGCCGGTCGACAAGATCATCGCCGAGATCCGCGCGATCAAGGCGATCTGGCCCCGCCCGTTCATCGAGTTCGCGGATGACAACTCGTTCCTGCATCGCAAGCACGCGCGCGAGCTCATGCGTGCGCTCAAGCCCGAGCGCATCAAGTGGTTCACCGAGTGCGACGTCTCGATCGCCGACGATGTCGAGTTGCTGGACCTGATGCGCGCCGCGGGGTGCCGCCAGGTCCTGATCGGGTTGGAGAGCCCCGACGAGTCGGGGCTGGACTCGGTCGATCCGAAACGCTGGAAGCTGCGCCAGGCGTCCAGGTACGAGCGGGCCGTACGCACGATCCAGTCGCGCGGCATCACCGTGATCGGCTGCTTTGTGCTCGGCCTCGACGGGCAGGGCCCCGGGGCGTTCGACGCGGTCGAGTCGTTCGCGAACCGTGTGGGGCTGTACGACGTGCAGGTGACCGTCCAGACCCCGTTCCCCGGCACGCCGCTCTATCGGCAACTCGAAGCGGAAGGCCGCCTGACCCACCCCGGGCGATGGGACCGCTGCACGCTGTTCGACGTGAACTACGAGCCGACCGGCATGGCCCGCGACGAACTGATCGACGGCTTCCGCGCACTCGTCGCCCGTCTCTACACGCCCGAAGCCGTCCGGGCCCGTCGGGCGCTGTACCACGCGACCCGTCGGGCGGGCTGACATTCCCCCCTGCCCTAGAATCGGTCCCGGGGCTCGTGCGAACCCCCCGGAGACCACTAGCGGAGCCGTTGCCGATGCCGAAGAAGATCTGGGAAGACACGCTGACCGAGCACGTCCTGCTCAAGCGCATCCCCACCCCGCCGTTCGGGGACATCCGGGACCGCCACGTCGTCCACTACGACGAGTACGTCAGGACCGGCGGCTACGAGGCGCTCCGCAAAGCCGTCACCATGGACCCCTCGGAGATCACCGAGCAGGTCAAGTCGTCCATGCTCCGCGGGCGCGGGGGTGCGGGCTTCCCCTGCGGGCTCAAGTGGTCGTTCCTCCCCCCGGTCGAGGAAGGCCCCGACAAGGGCCAACGCTACCTGGCGATCAACGCGGACGAGTCCGAGCCGGGCACGTTCAAGGACCGCCTGCTGATGGACTTCGACCCTCATCTTCTTCTCGAGGGCATCGCGATCTGCATGTACGCCTGCCGCCTGAACCGCGCGTACATCTTCATCCGCGGCGAGTACCACCACCAGGCCCACGTGCTCGAGGAAGCCATCAAGGACGCGTACGCCCACGGCATCTTCGGCGAGAAGGGGCTGCTGAACCAGGGCTCGAACAAATCGGGCGACCCGTTCGTCGGCGAGTGCCACGTGCACCGCGGCGCCGGCGCGTACATCTGCGGCGAAGAAACCGCGCTGCTCGAGGGCATCGAGGGCAAGCGCGGCTGGCCCCGCATCAAGCCGCCCTTCCCGGCCGTCAAGGGCCTCTTCGGTCGCCCGACCATCATCAACAACGTCGAGACGCTCGCCCATGTGCCCAGCATCGTCGAGCACGGGCCAGAGTGGTTCAACGAGCAGGGCGTCGAGTCGACCATCGGCGGGCCGCCCAGCTTCGGGACCAAGCTCATGGGCGTCTCCGGGCATGTCAACGAACCGGGGTGCTACGAGATCGAACTGGGCATCCCGCTCCGCAAACTCGTCGAGGACTTCTGCGGCGGGATGCGCAACGGCAAGAAGTACAAGGGCGCCATCCCCGGCGGCGTGTCGATGGGCATCCTCGGGCCCGACCAGTACGACGCCGAGCTCGACTTCGACATCGGGCGTAAGTACAACGTGCTCGGGCTGGGCACAGCGGGTCCTACGGTGTTCGACGAAGACACCGACATGGTGGCCGTGGCCCGCAACATCGCTCGGTTCTACAAGCACGAGAGCTGCGGGCAGTGCACCCCGTGCCGCGAGGGCTCGGGCTGGCTCTACCAGCTGCTCTGCCGCATCGAAGAGGGCGACGCGAGGACCAAGGACCTCGACCTGGCGCTGGAGATCGCGACCAGCATGGGCTCGATGCCTGGCACGACCATCTGCGGGCTCGCGGACGGAAACAACTGGGCGACCCGCACCATCATGAACAAGTACCGCGATGAGTTCGAGTCGCGCGTCCGCCCCACGTTCGTGCCGGTGGGGATCTCGATCGGCGGCTGAACGCCCGGTGCGACGCTCATGCAACCGATGATCGATCGCGCCAAACTCGAAGACGACGGCTTTGCCCTGGTGCCGCGCGTGGTGGGCGGGGCACAGCTGCGGCAACTCCGCGATCTGACGCACGAGCTCGAAGATTCCCCCGGGCACCGTCGCGGCGGTGTCCGTGATCCGTTCGAGACGGTCGAGGGGCTTCTGGAAGCGATCCGTTCAACGCGCCTGGGGAAGCTGGCCGCCGAAGTCCTCGGCGCGGGTCCCTTTGCGGTGCGCTCGATCCTGTTCGACAAACGTCCGGACACGAACTGGTCCGTGTCGTGGCACCGCGACGAGACCATCGCGGTCGCGGAGAAGGCGGAACTCCCCGGGTTCGGGCCTTGGTCGTACAAGGCCCGCGTGCCTCACGCCCGCGCACCGAGATCGGTGCTCGACCAGATGGCGACCCTCCGGCTGCACCTCGACGATGCGCCGGCGTCCCACGGGCCGCTGCGCGTGGTGCCGGGGTCCCACCGAACCGATGACAGCGCCACGCCGGAAGCGACGGAGCAGGCTCGGCTGGTCGAAGCCGAGGCGGGCGATGTCCTCGTCATGCGCCCCCGTCTCCTGCACGCCTCATCGAAGCAAACCCGAGAGGGACGCCGGCGCGTGCTGCACATCGAGTGCGCCGCCATGCCGCTCCCGCGACCGCTCAGATGGCACCGGCGGCTGGCCATCTAGTAGGCACTCCGCCCCGCCACCCACAAGACGGTGCCGACCAGCAACGCGTGCAGCAGAGCGGTCATCCAGAACACAACCACAAACGGGATCTTGCTTGTCTTGTGTCGCAAACGCCTTCTCGCGATCCAACCACCAGGCCAGCCGCCCAGCACATCGATCAGGTGCAGCCGCTTCTCCGGGATGCGCCAGCCGCCGCTGACCGCCCGGCGCTTGTCGGTCGCGTACAGCGATGCGGACACGGCGCACGCGGCCAGGTGCCACACCAGCAGCGTGATCCCAAACCATCCGGGCATGATCGAGCCTACGCGCTCCCGGCCGCGATGACAGCGACGCCCCGCAGAACGCGGGGCGTCGCACACCACAGAAACCACGTCTTCGCGGGATCAGCCGTCGGAGTCGTCCTCTTGCTTCTGACGGCGTGTCTGAGAACGCTGGCCCCGCTCCCGATCGGTCCCCTGCGGGCCGCGCTGGCGGCGCTCCCGCGTGCCTTCTTTCTGCCGGCGTTCGCGGTTCTCCACGATCGCGCGGTCGATCGCGCCGTTCTGCTCGGCGCTGAGCGCACCCCGGATCTTCTCGATGACCGCGGACTCGTCGGGCCCGGTCGCCATCAACTCGCGGAGCCGATCGATCGCCTCGATCTGCTCGGGCGTCGGAGGCTGGGCTCCCCGGCCGCCCCGTCCCCCGACGGTGCTGCTGTCCCGCGAACCCTCGGCATCCCCGGGCTGACCCATCTCGTTCTCGGGCTCCGCGCCGCGATCACGATCCCCGTCGCGGCCGCGTGCTCCGCCGCGTTGCCCGTCCCGTTCGCCGGCCCGTCTTCCGAGCAGCCCGGCGCGTTGATCGCGCTCCGGGAGCCCGGCCTGGGCGCGCAGCTCGTCGATCTCTTCTCGGTGCTCGGCGATGAACTCGGCCATCGCGGCGCGGTGCTCACGCACCGCCGCCCCGATCGCCTCGCGCTGCTCGGGCGTGATGCCGAGTTCCTCGCCCGACCGACGCAGCGAGCGGGCCGCCGCCATGAACTCGACCAGGCGCGGGCCCTCACGCTCCGCCCGCTTCTCCTCCGGGGCGCCGCCCTGCTCGACCTTCGGCCCGCCCAGGTTCACCTGCTGCGTTCCCGATTCTTCCTTCTCTCCCGGGGCGAACGCGAGTGCGCCGCCAGCGAGGGCCGCGATCAGGCCGGCCGCCAGCAGCCCGCGAGTGTTCATCGATGTGCGATTCATGGCGTCACCTTCCGTTCCCGCACGGAGCCAATCCCCCGTGCCGACACGCCCAACGCTCGCGCCGAACGCGTATTGCACCCGATTATCTCAAACACCGATCTGCCTACCATCCCGTGCGAGGGCACCAACGCGCCGAAACCGCGAAAAACGGAGTTCCAACGCCCGTTTCCGCCCGCCCAGCGGTTCCCGGACCGCCGCCGATCACCGAGATCGATCACCAAAACGGAGCACCGTATGGGCCTCACAAAAGACCAAGTCCGCGCCTGGCTCGCCAACGTCCCGCACCCCGAGGGGGGTGACATCGTCTCCAAAGGATCGGTCGTCAACATCGCCGCGTGCGATCAGAACGCCTCGGTACGCATGACGCTGGTGCAAGGCCCGGACGAGCCCGACCCGTCCGAGGAGACGATGAAGACGCTCGGCGCACGCGTCATCCAGACCATCTCATCAGGCGCCATGGCATCCGGCATGGGCAAGGTCGTGCTCAGCGTCGAGTTCGTCGACCACCACGGGAACGTCGCGATGAGGCTCGGCGCCAACAACAGCGCCAGCGACACAGTCCAGCCAGAGCCCAAGGGCGCCACACCGCCAGCCGCACAAGAGTCCGCGTCGGGCATCGATGGCGTCAAGCACATCATCGCGGTCGGCGCCGGCAAAGGCGGGGTTGGCAAGTCCACCATCTCGGTCAACCTCGCGGTCGGGCTGGCCCGGAACGGGCACAGCGTCGGCTTGCTCGACGGCGACATCTACGGCCCCTCGCTGCCCACCATGCTCGGGCTCGACGCGATGGAACAGACAGCCCTCGAGGGATCCCTCCAGCCCTTCTACGTGCACGGCATCAAGGCGGTCACCATCGGCAAGCTCGTCGACAGCGACAAGCCGCTCATCTGGCGCGGCCCGATGGCCCACGGGGCGTTCACACAACTCACCGAACGGACCCGCTGGGGCGAACTCGATTACCTCATCATCGACCTGCCCCCCGGCACGGGCGACGTGCCGCTGACCATGGCCCAATCGCTGAAGCTGACCGGGGCGGTCGTGGTCTGCACGCCGCAGAAGGTCGCGCAGGACGACGCGGTCCGCGCCGCGAAGATGTTCGAGCAGTTGGGTGTCGAGGTCCTCGGCGCGATCGAGAACATGTCCTACTTCATCGGTGATGACGGCAAGGAGTACGACATCTTCGGCCGCGGCGGTGCCGAGAAGATGGCCCAGCGGCTCGGGCTGCCCTTCCTGGGGGCGGTCCCCATCAACATGGCGCTCCGCCACAACTCCGACAGCGGCGAGCCCCTGAACAACTTCGACCCCGTTGCCGCCGGCGGTGACGCCCTGCCGCTGGCCCTCGAACGCATGGTCCAGAATCTGGAAGGGCAGCTCAATCTCGCTTCGCTCAAGCAGGGCACCACCCGCCCCAGCCTGACGATCCGGTGAGTTCTAAAGCAGAATGTCTTGTGTTTGGATTCTGGATGGGTATAATCTGCCCCGGGCCGCAGCGCTGAGCGATGGCATTCCGCGGCCACTCCATGCACACCGAAGAGGATCACCATGAGCACCACCGAAACCAACCCGGTCATCGAACAGATCACCAAGATCGGAAACGAGCTTGTCGAGCACTGCAACACGCCGCCGGGCGACGGCGACCCGATCGCCCACGACGCCAAGCTCTGGGACAAGCACTTCGCCGAGTCCTGGGACTCGGTCGAGTCGGACGGCAAGGTCTTCTCGGGTCGCGAAGCCGTCATCGAGAAGTACAGGTGGTGGATGGACACGTTCGAGTGCCACAGCGCCAAAGCCGAGGGGCCCTTCGTCGGGCCCGATGGCTTCTCGGTCATCTTCGAGATGGACATCGAGGCCAAGGACGGCTCGATGCCGCGCATGCAGATGAAGGAAGTCGCCAACTACACCGTGGAGAACGGCAAGGTCGTGCGCGAGCACTTCCACTGCCCGCCTTGCTGAGGCGTCTGGCGATCGACACAAGCGAACAACGCCCCACGCCATGGCGTGGGGCGTTGTTGCTCTGGACTGTGTCTGGGCCCGTTGGGTTTACGTCGCGGTCATGCCGCCATCGACCAGCAGGCTCTGCCCGGTGACGAAGCTCGATTCATCGCTGAGCAGGAACACCACCGGCTGGGCGATCTCGGTGGGCTGGCCGAACCGACCGATCGGGTGCAGCGAGGTCATGTACCGGCGGGCCTCCTCGCCGCCGTCGCCCACGAACCGATCGAACATCGGCGTTTCGATCACCGCGGGCGCGACGGTGTTGATGCGAACGCCCAGCGGCGCCGTTTCAAGGGCGGCCGCCTTGGACAGCCCTTCGACCGCGTGCTTGCTCGCGGTGTAGATCTCGACATTCGGCATGCCGATGTGCCCGAGCGCGGACGACGTGTTCACGATCGAACCGCCGCCGGTCTTGAGCATCGCCGGCACCTGGTACTTCAGGCTCAGCATCACGCCGAGCACGTTGATGTCGAAGACGTAGCGGAACGCCTCGGGCGTGACCCCGTCGATCGGCCCGAGGTCACCCTCGACGCCCGCGTTGTTGAACGCGCCGTCCAGACGCCCGAACCTGGCGACCGTTTCGTCGACGGCCCGCTTGTTGTCCTCTTCCTTCGCGTGGTCGGCCTGGATGAACAGACCGGCGCCGGGCGCGATGGCTTCGACCTCGCCCTCGAGTTCCTTGCCCAGGTTCTCGCGTCGGCCCGTGAACGCGACCTTGCCGCCCTCGCGGGCGATCTCGAGCACGGTCTCACGCCCGATGCCGCTGGTGGCACCGGTAACGAGGATCACTTTGTCTTGCAGACGGTTCGCCATGATGAGGGCTCCTGTGTTTCGGGCCGATTCCTGCGGTCGGCTTGGAAAAAAGTTCGCGATCCCAATGTTTGTTCCCGCACAGATCGGAAATGTGCATCGGTGCCGGTTCCCCGGGTTTCCGACGCCGCTTCGGGGGGTCGCACGCCGGGCGGGGCCCGAGATCAGGCGTCGCCCGCCTCGCGCCGAGCGGCACCGCGGGCCACGCGGCGCCGGGCCCGTTCGTCCCGGACCGCGTTCACCGCGTCCTGGATCGCACGCTCCAGATCATCGTTGACGATGAACGCGTCGTACGCGTCGCAGCGGTTGGCCTCCTCGATCTCCCGGCGTGCCTCGGCGAACCGCTTCTCGATCAGCGACTCGTCCTCACGTTTGCGGTCGCGCAGCCTCCGGAGCAACTCCTCCTCGCTGGGGGGCACGATGAACACCCCGAAGGCCTCGGCCATCGCCCGCTTGACCTGCTTGGCGCCCTCGACATCGATCTCAAGGATGACCAGACGGCCGCGTTGGAGTTGCTCTTGGACCCAGGCTCGGGGCGTGCCGTAGCGTTTGCCGAACACGCCCGCCCACTCCAGGAACTCGTCGCCCGCGACCATCGCGTCGAACTGGCACTCGGTCTTGAAGTGATAGTCCACGCCCTCGACGTCCGCGTCGGTCTTCGCCCTGGTCGTGGCGCTGACCGAAAAGACCGAGTCGGGGATCGACCGTTCGACGGCCCGCGTGATCGTCGTCTTGCCCACGCCGGAAGGCCCGGAGATGACGAGCAGGAGCCCGTCATCGGTGTCGGTCGGCAGTCTCGGGTATCGCTCGGGCGTCATGGGTTCAGGGTATCCCGGGCGGGTGATCAAGGGGCGTGATCGTCGCGCCGGATCAGACCGAACGCCGGATGGCTTCCTCGAGCACCGCCATCCGCACCCGGACGCCCGCCTCGACCTGCCCGAGGACGACGGATCGGTCGCCATCGGCGACGGCGCCCTCGATCTCGACACCCCGGTTCATCGGGCCCGGGTGCATGACGACCGCGTGGTCGCGCATCCGCGACGCCCGTTCCCGGGTCATCCCGAACCGCCCTTGATAGTCGAAGCCCTGCCCCAGGAGTTCCCCCGCGCCGCGTTCGAGTTGGATCCGCAGGATCATCGCCGCGTCGATCTCCGCCAGCACCGAGTCGAGATCGTGCGACACAGCGCACCCCAGCGCCTCCCCGAGTTCAGCCGGCACCATCGCCTCTGGGCCGACGAGGACCACCCTGGCTCCCAGCGCCGCGAGCGACCCGGCGTTCGAGCGCGCCACCCGGGAACTCACGCAGTCACCCACGATCGCCACGGTCAGGCCCGTGAAATCCCAGCCGCGATCGCGTTCGAGGGCCTCGCCCAGCGTGAGGGCGTCCGCGAGGGCCTGCGTCGGGTGCTGGTGCGACCCATCGCCCGCGTTGATCACCGCGCACCGGGCGTGATCGGCGAGGAGCTGCGCGGCACCCGATTCGTGGTGCCGAACCACCACCGCGTCGAAGCCCATCGCTTCGATCGTCCCGAAGGTGTCCAGCAGCGACTCACCCTTCGACACCGAGGAGCCCGCGCTCGTCCAGTCCACGACCCGGGCCCCGAGACGCTGGGCGGCGAGCGAGAAGCTCACACGCGTTCGCGTCGAATCCTCGAAGAACACGTTGGCGACCGCACGCCCCTGGATCGCGTCCGGCTCGAACGACGCGTCCGCCGCGACATCCAGCAGTGCGCGCAGCTCCTCGGCGTCCGCCCCGTGCATCCCGATCAGATGGGCGCCGCGCCACATGCGTCAATCCTCCCGACCCGCGGGAACCTCACGCCAGACCGCGCCGGCGGCTGGAGGGCTCCCGCTCGGCTCGGGCTGCGAGGACTCCGAAGGCTCCGGGTCCATCCCCGCCGGCACGGGCTCGGGCCCGACCGGCGTGCCCCCTTGTGGCTCGGCTTCTCTTCGCTCGGTTTCGATCGCTTCGGAAGGGCCCGACTCGCCGCGACGCAACGCCCGGCGCTGCTCGCGTTGGGCACGCTCCCTCGCGTCCAGTTCGGCCTGCGGCACCGGCACCCACGTTGGGGGCACGTCCACCGTTCCCGGGATCCAGTACTGCCCCCGCGAGACCTTCCAGGGGCGTACGCCCGCGTGCAGCCACGTCGTCACGCCCCGGTTGAACGGCACCCCGTCAGGGCCCTCCACCGGGTACACCACGTCCACCTTCGCGTCCGAGAGGCGGATCCACACGCGCGGCACGTGATAGGTCGGCAGGTCGATGCCCGTGCCGTCTGGGATCGTCGCGCCGGGACCCAGCGACGCGGCGATCCGCTCGGCGGTCTCGGTCGAGGTCCCGAAGGGAAGATTAATCAGGTACGGGCCGGCGACCGGGTGCTTGCGGACCGTCCAGCGCAGACCGGCCAGCGTCGCCGCCGACGCCTGGCGGGCGTTCGGATCCTGCCCGTACAGGGCGTTATCAGGACTTGGGACATTGGTGTAGCTGGTGCATCCGCCCAGCGAGCCGGCGATCACCCCGGAAAGCCCGAGCATCCCAAACGCCGCGAACTTCGAAATCCTCTTCGTCAACGGGCCCATGCGTTACCTCCGGTGCGTCGTCCTGTACGCCGATGGACCACTCTAAGCGGCCCGAGCCGCCCCCGCCCGTCACACTCGTAGGATCTCCCATGCCGATGCACGTCACCCGATCGCCCGCCCCGACCGATGCGCCCCCGCCCAGCGGCCGCAAGTTCGTGCTGGGCATCTCGGGCGCTTCGGGGGCTGTCTACGCCGTCCGTTTCATCGAGCTCTGCCTGACACTCGGGCACGAACTCCACGTCGTCGTATCCGATTACGGCAAGCGTCTGCTGTCCGACGAACTCGACATCCGCAGCCTCAGCCTCCGGACGCTCTGCCCCCACCTGGCCGAATCCCCCCACGCCGACGCCTACGAGCGGTTGCTCTACCTCCACCCCCACCGCGATGTGGGCGCGGTCATCGCCAGCGGTTCGTTCCTCCACAGCGGCATGGTCGTCCTGCCGTGCTCGTCAACATCGCTGGGCGCGATCGCGACCGGCTCGGGCAGCAACCTCCTGACCCGCGCCGCGATGGTGACGCTCAAGGAACGCCGCCCGCTGATCATCGGGCATCGCGAGAGCCCGCTGAGCCTGGTCGACATCGAGAACATGCGCACGCTGACGCTCGCCGGCGCGACCGTCTGCCCGACCAACCCGGGGCTGTACCTCTGCCCGGAGTCCATCGACGAGATCATCGACTTCGTCGTGGGCAAGTACCTCGATCTGCTCGGGATCGGGCACGACCTGAAGATCCGCTGGGAAGACCACGGCTGATCAGCGCCGGTCAAAGACAGCCCGGGCCGTTCCCGGTCCGGGCTGCGGGGTGAATGACTAGCTCCGGCGTCGGCGAGGCATGCCCAGCAACGCGACGCCAAGCACCGCGAGCGACCCCGCGCCGGGCACCGGGGCGACCGAGCCGGCCCGCTGCACGCCGAGCGTGCGCAGTGTCCGCCCGTACCGGAACTCCAGCGCGATCGTGCCCCCGGTCCACCCGTCGAGGGGGTTCCCGTCGGCGTCGCCCACGAACACCTCGTACGCCACGCGGTGGGTGCCGCGGACCTGGGTCGCGTACCAGTTGTGGGTCATGGCGCCGTTCCACCTCCACAGCTCGTCCGAGCCGTCGGTGCCGAGGATCGGGCGGAAGCCCGACTCGCTGTAGACGTCCAGCCAGGGTGAGCCGCCAATCTCTCGCACGAACACGCCCGATCCCGACGGGATCGAGACGAACCCGTTGGCGAGCCACCCGAACTGCGCGTTGTACCCGGCGCCGTTCAGGACCGACGCGGGCCCGCCGAACCCATCGCCGTCCTGCATCGTGACGACGCTCATGGATGGCGACTCGAACGACAGGAACACCCGCTGTTCGAACACGCTGACCAGGAGGTGGCTCATCGGGCCGCCCAGCGTCGGGCTCGCGTGGGCAGCCGACGCCGCGAGCAACAACGATGACGCGATCGCGGCCCTCACGACGCGCCCCCCCGCCGCCGGCGGGACGCGACCAGCCCGCCCAGAGCCAAGAGCCCGGCGGCGCCCGGCGCGGGCACCGCATCGAAGTGCAGCGTGACCTGCGCGTCGGTGAATCCCGCGACCGCGTTGCCGTCCGCGTCGCTGACGAACACGCGGTACGTCGCCGAGTAGAAGCCGTTGTCCTGCGCGGCGTACCAGTTGTGGACCATCGTGCCCGGCCAGTCCCACGCCATCGACGACCCCGCGGTGCCGAAGATCGGGTTGTAGGTGTGCGTGTCCTTCATCATGCGACGCCCGCCCTCGTAGGTCTCGAGCCCGGCGCTCGCCGAGACCAGCTCGATCGAGATCCCGTTGCCGGGCCCGGGATCGATGAACCCGTCGGCGAGCCACCCGAACTGGTCGCCGTACGCCTTGCCGTCGAGCACGCTCGCGCTGCCGAGGTACGTCTCGCCAGGGAATCGCATCAGCGTGGTCGGCGCGTCGCCGCCGTCGACATGCACGCCAACGGCGTTGCCCTCCAGCGAGATCATCACGTGGCGCATCGGCATCCCGACGTTGTTGGGCCAGACCGGCTCGCCCAACGCGGGCACGCCCACGACCGAGACCAACACGCACCACGAGAGAGCCTTCGTTCCGTTCTTCATCACAAATCTCCTGTCCGCCGATCGGCGGGAAAATACCGAGTCATATCACTTCATCGCGGGGTCGGGATCCCACAGATCCACGCCCCGTCCCATGTCAAACGTTTTCGCGAAGCCGAGCGGCTCCGCGTGGGTATCAAGAAACACATATCCCGCGCCGTCGCCGTGACGATCGACGGCCACCCCGTCCCCGGCAGGCACGGATCGCGTCCGCCAGAAGTGCGCCATCACGTGATCGATCCGCGATGTCTCGGGCAGTTCGCCGAACAGCACGGTCCTCGAAGGGAACGGCGCCCGACCGATGTCACGCCAGGGCTCGGCGCGGTCGCCCGGGCGCTCGGGGTCGATCTCCTCGAGGCGGAGCTCGAAGTAGACATTGAGCCCGTAGGAGTACGCGGGCAGCGAGAAGGGCAGCCCGGGCTGCTCCTGAGGCCCCCGTCTCGCGTCGTGCGGGCAGCGGTAGTGCGAGTCCGTCGCGGACCACCAGCCCTCGTTGTCCCAAGACGACGAGCTGCCCCCGAACGGCGCGCCGGTCAGTTCCTCGTAGAACACCGCGGGCCACGGCAACGCCCCGAACCCCGCCGAATGCGACGAGCGCGGCAGCCTGCCGCGGTTCGACTCGGCGTGCATCACGCCCGTCTGCGCCAGCGTGCGCAGGCGGGCCAGGCACACGACCGATCTGGCCGCACCCCGCGCCCTCCCGAGCGCGGGCAACAGCAGACCGACCAGCACCGCGATCACCGCGATGACGACCATCAGCTCGATCAGTGTGAAGGCACGCCGACCGGCACATCTCCGGATCAACATCAGACGCTCCGCGCACCGGCGAGACATCACACGCCGGCGGGCACCAACCCGTTCGATCGATCAAGCACCCCTTGGTCCGGGCGCCATGCGGCGCGCAGCCCGAGCGGCGACGTCACGGCGGACCGGTCAGACGCGGGGCGGGGGCGTGGGCACCTCGCCCGACATCGACGCCGGCATCGCCCACGAACCGAGCGCCGTCATCACGCCAGGCGTGCGGGCCGTTGCGTGTTCCTCGGAGCGGAGCCCGATCAGCAAGCACCCGATCAGCAGGACCCGCCCGGCGGCATCGAGCCGGGTCATCGCGGCCTCCGAGTTCGTCCGACGGATCAGCAGGCGCGTCGGATCAACCCGCGGGGTGCCCTCCGAGCAGACACGCCCCGGCTCGCACGGCATCGCCTCGCCCGCGGCGCACAGCGGGCAGTCGTCCGGCATGTCCACCGGGCGACACTCGCACAGCGCCAGCCCGCACACCGACCAACTCGGCCCGCGCTCGAGCACACGGGCCAGCGCCGGGCCCCAGTTCGAGCCCACGAGCACGAAGCCCGCCGAGAACAGCCAGACGCACAGCAGCCGAAGATGATCCCGGGCGGGGCTCATAGCAAGGGAGTTTAGAGTCCACAAATCACTGGTCAACAGGATTTTATCCTGTCTTGTCGGAAAAAATCGGTTGCCGAACAGCCCGGCATTCGCATCCGTGCTCTCATCCGCCCGCCCGTCACGCACCAGGGTTTGATGATCGAGTCCGTCCCCTATACCCCAAGCCGCAACGCCCCCCGCCGACAGGAAGAGGGCCACAAGACCCGCCCGGCCAGCGCGGAGCGTGGCACCCGGCGTTCCGCGTGTCGCAGATCCGGTCCATCGCGGCGATGGCCGCGGGCTACCAGTCGCTCACGATCCTCGGCTTGTGGCTGAGCGTCGGGCAGGGCGTGCGACGGGTCGACGAGATCGCCGGCGGGATCGCGACGCTGTGCGCGTTCTGCCTCATGGTCCTGTTCGCACGCGACGCGCGACGGGGAGGCGTGGTCACGCGAGCGGAGGCGTGGTGCGCCATGCTGCTCGCGGTCAACCCGCTCTGGCCGGGCTTGCCGATCGCCATCGGTGTTTGGCAATCGGGCACCGGATGGGATGTCGGCCATGTGTTGACCGTGATGATCGGCGTCCTCGTGTTCCACACCGCTGCCGGGCTGGTGCTCGCGGACGCGTTCATGCGCCGGGCGGTGCGATCCGACGACACATGGCGGTCCTATCTCTCGACGCCGAGCGAACGCAGCGGCGCCCTGCTCGGGCTGAGCATGCTGTCAGGAGGCTGGACCGGGGCGTTCGGCCTGATCGCCGCGCTGATCCGCTACGACTTCGACCTTTCCGTCCGGTTCACTGACGTCATGAAGGCGTTGGCTTTCTCGCACATCGGATACGCCCTCGGCATGGTCCTGGGCTTCTTCGCCGCCTTGTTCACCGCGACCATTCCCGCGCGAACCCGGCTCGATCGGTCGGCGCTCCCGCTCTTTGGCGTCCCGTTTGTGCTGGGGGTCGTCGGGAGCGCGGTCCACCCGGTGGTCGGCCTCCTGGCCGCGGGACTCGGCGCGATCGGATCCAGCGTCTACGTCGCGCGCAGGCACCGGGCGATCCGACCCGGACGCTGCCATGTCTGCGGCTACAACCTCCGCGGGCTGCACGCCGACGCATGCCCCGAGTGCGGGACAGACATCCGCCAAGCCCGCGCCTTGATCCTGGCGTCGGGCCGAGACGCGCCGGATGCCCCGCGTTAGCCCCGGGCGTACTGCCTGCGCCGGTCGTTCTCTTTGTTGAGCTCGACGGACACCCCGCCCGCCAGGCGCACGCAGTCGTTTCCGAGTTCGCCGGCCAGCCGCCTGACCAGATCAGGCCGGAGCTGCGCCTTGGGCAAGCCCTTGGGTTCGACCAGCACCCATGCGTCGTCGGTTTCGACGATCAACTCGACCGGGCGCGGGCTCTTCCCCAGAGACAGGTCGTTGGGATCGGGCTCTTCGGAGAGGATGTCGCGGACCAACGCGGCCTTGCTCGGCGCGCTGCCGTTGAGATCCTTGCCCCGCAGCATCACCTGGATCGTGCCCTGCTCGAGCGGGTGCCCATCGATGGGCACCAGACGATCGACGATGACCTGCGGGTCGCCGCGCGAGTGATCCATGCGTCCCATGAAGAACTTGGGCTGGTCGCTCTCGAACAGGTGCCCGAACTGCTGGTAGACATTGGCGAACAGCACGGCATCGGCTGTCCCGCTCGCGTCCTCGATCGTCAGGATCGCCATCTTCTGCCCGGCGCTGCGACCGTTCTTGACCACGATGATCCGCTGGCTCTGCACCATCGCCGGCACGATCACCCGCTTGTCCTGAGCCTGCCCCTTCAGCGAGCCCACCCTCAGCGGCGTGAACGCACGCGCCCAACTCCCCCACTCCTCGAGCGGGTGGCTGGACACATAGAACCCCAGCGTTTCCTTCTCTTGCTTGAGCGTTTCCGCCTCCGACCAGGGCTCAACGCGTGCGAGGGGCGTGGCGTCCGCGGCGTTCGACTCGGGTTCTTCGTCCGCGAATCCGCCTCCGCCGAAGAGCGCTCCCTGACCCGCCGCCTTGTCCGCCGCGATCTTCTGCCCGGCGCTGACCGCCTGCTCGATCGTCGCGACCATCGACGCCCGCTGGTCCCGCCCGTGCAGCGAGTCGAACGCGCCCGCCTTGACCAACGCCTCGATCGTCGCTTTGTTGACGATGTTGCTCGGGACACGCTCGCAGAAGTCGAACAGCGATGTGAACGGCTTGGGCGACGGTTTCGCGCCCGGGTCTTCCTGCCCGAACGCACAACCGAACTCGCGCTCCTGCACGATCGCGTCGATCGCCTTGGCGCCCGCGCCCTTGATCGCCCGGATGCCGAAGCGGATCTGCCCGCGATCGGCACGGGGCTCTTCGCCCTCCGCGTACACGACCGAGAAGTCCGCGCGGGACAGGTTCACGTCGGCCGCCATCACCTCGACCCCGGACCGCACCGGCTCGCCGGAGTTCGGATCGATCGAACGCGTGCGTTTGCAGTCCTCCAGGTACGGGATCCAGTCGCTGACCTTCTGGGCCTGGCTCTCGAATGTCAGGAACGACGCCATGTACTGCCCGGGGAAGTACGTCTTGAGCAGCGCGGTCTGATACGCGACGATCGCGTAGCCGGTCGAGTGCGATTTGTTGAAGCCGTAGCCCGCGAACTTGAGGATCAGTTCGAACAACTCCTCGGCCTGCTTGGCGCCCAGGCCCTGTTTGCCGGCGCCTTCGATGAACTTGGGGCGCTCGCCGGCGATGATCTTCTCTTTCTTCTTGCTGATCGCTTTGATCAGCGCGTACGCCGAGCGGAGCGGGATGCCGCCCAACTCGTGCACGATCTGCATGACCTGTTCCTGGTAGACCATCACGCCGTACGTCTCGGCCGTGAACTTGTCCACGATCGGATGCACCTCCGGCACCTCGTCCTGCCCGTGCTTGCGCCGGTTGTAATCGGGGATCAGATCCATCGGGCCCGGGCGGAACAGCGCGTTGGCGGCGATGAGGTCTTCGAGCCGGTCCGGCTTCATCTCGGTCAGCAAGCGACGCATCCCGCCCGATTCGAACTGGAACACGCCGGTCGTGTCGCCGCGTCGGAACATCTCGAAGACGCGCTGGTCGGTGAACTTGAGTCGTTCCAGATCGAGCGGGTGGTCCCCGCCGTCGCCGATCTCGCGCCCGACCGCGCGGTAGATCTCCTCTTCCGGCAGCGTCTCGCGGATGAGCTTCTTTGCCCGCTCGATCACGCTGAGCGTGCGCAGACCGAGGAAGTCCATCTTCAGCAGCCCGACCGCCTCGCACGTCGGGCCGTCCCACTGCGTGACGATCTCATTGTCGGCGGCCTGCGGTGCTTTGTACAGCGGCACCACCTCGTGCAGCGGGCGCGTCGCGACGATCACGCCGGCCGCGTGCACGGACGAGTGGCGGGCCTGGCCCTCGAACGTCCGCCCCGTGTCGATCACCCGACGCACCAGCTCGTCGCGGTCGTACCAGGCCTTCAGATCCGGTTCCTGCTCGAGCGCCTTGTCGAGCGTCATCTTCAGCTCTTCGGGCACCAGCTTGGCGAGCTTGTCGGCGTCGCCCAGCGGCATCTCCAGCACGCGGGCAACGTCGCGGATCGCCGCCCGCGCCTTCAGTGTTCCGAACGTGATGATCTGGGCGACGTGCCCGTACTTCTCACGCACGTACTCGATGACCTCGCCGCGCCCGTCCTGGCAGAGGTCGATATCGATATCGGGGTACTCGGTGCGGTCCGGGTCGGTGAACCGCTCGAACAGCAGGCCATAGTGCACCGGGCACGCGTTGGAAAGACCCAGCACGAAGCCGACCATCGTGCCCACGCCCGAACCGCGCGCCAGCGACGGGATGCCCTTCTGGCGCCCCCAGTTCACGAAGTCCCACACGATCAGGAAGTACGCGCTGATCAGCTTGTCGGCCAGGATCTTCAGCTCGCGGTTCAGCCGCGCCCACTTGTCGAACGCGTCGGGATCGTCCGCCCGCTCCCGGGCCTCGGCCGTCCTTTCGACCCCCTCGATGTGCTCGTGCCGGTGCTTCTCGATGCCCGCGCCGTAGCGCCACACCATGCCCGCCTCGCACAGCATCCGGAGTGTCTTGTCGCACTCGATCTTCAGCTCTTCCTGCTTCAGATCCGGGTCGTTGGCCGGGTCGAGCGCGAAGTTGGCGCAGAACTCGGTGAACCACGCCGTCAGGTCGCCGTTGTATTTCTTCTCGCTGTGCTTGGGCAGCTTGCCTTTGGCCGGCGCTTTGACGATCACCACCGGCGCGTGGTTCGCGCCGAACCCGATGTCCGCCTCGCACCGGTCCGCGATCGCGACGGTGTTCGCCAGCGCCTCCTTGCCCGCGTCGCCGATCTCGTCGTTGTTGTACTCGTCGGCCCCGAAGAGCTCGCACATCTCCTCCGGGCTCTTCACGTACAGCTCGGTCGGGTAGCGCATCCGGTCCGGATCGTTCTTCACCTTGCCGGTCGAGATGCAGATCAGCGTGTCGTGCGCGTCGTGGTCGTCTTCCATCAGGAAGTGGCTGTCGTTGTCGCACACCAGCGGCAGGTCCAGCTCGCGCGCCAGCCTGATCAGGTGCGGGTTGATCGAGTTCTGCAGCCCGATGTGGTGCTGGATCTCGACGTAGAACCCAGGCCCGGCGTCCGTGCCCCTGAACGTCTCGGCGTGCCACCTGGCGACATCGACCGCCGCGTCCCAATGGACCTTGTCCTTGCTGTCCTCGTATTTGACCAGATGGTGCGCGAGCTCGGACCCCAGGTGCCCGTTGATCGCGATCAGCCCCTCGCTGTGCTTCGCCAGGATCTCGCGGTCCATACGAGGCTTGAAGTAGAACCCGGTCAGGTACGCCTCGGAACACAGATAGAGCAGGTTCTCCCAGCCCTTCTGGTTCTCGGCCAAGAGCACGAGGTGGTACCCGCCGTCCTTGATGCCGGTGTACGTGCGGTCCCGCCGATCGCCCGCGGCCACGTACGCCTCAACGCCCAAGATCGGCTTGATGCCCGCCCTCTTCGCGGTCGACCAGAACTGGGCGGCCGCGTGCATGTTGCCGTGGTCGGTCACCGCGACCGCGTGCATGCCCAGCTCTTTGACGCGATCGACGAGCTTGTCGACCCGGTTGCCGCCGTCGAGCAGCGAGTACTCGGAGTGCAGGTGCAGGTGGACGAACCTGTTGGCGGTTTCGCCCGACCCGGGCGCGCCGTCATTGGCAACCTTCGCATCGGCTTTCGGCACGGATACACACCTTTCGCGATCGCCCGCGGGCCGACGCCCGCCGGAACAAACATGATAAACGCCCGCCCCGCCGGGGCGGGACGATTCCCAACGAATCCCCGTGAAATCCGCACCCCTTCAACCCGTACCATGCACCGATGGACCCGGCCCAGAACAACCCGTCGAACAACCGACAGGCGTTCCCGACCGGCACCGCCGTCCGCGTGCCCGGCCCGCTCGCCCAGATCCTGGCGCTCGCGATCATCGCGGCGTTGGCGATCGTCGGCTTCATGATCTTCATCCCCCTGCTGATCATCGCCGGCATCGCGCTGGCGCTGTTCATCGCGTGGAACTGGGTCAAGCTCAAACTCCGCCGGGCCCACGCCCCCAATGGTCCCCTCGACGGGCGCCGCAACGTGCGGGTGATCCGACGCGATGAGTGAGAGCTCAAGGAGTGTGTGCGGGAAGTGTCGCTACGACCTAAGGGGTGCTCAACTGGACCCGGCGTCCGAGCGAGATGCCCCGAGTGTGGCAATCTTGGTTTGCCCACATCACCAAGCCGGATTCGTTTGAAACGAGCGGCACTGATCACATTCTTCGTGGTGATGCTGATGCTGTCTGTTGCCGGTGCGCTGTTCCTGCTTTCAGCGATCGTTTTCACCATCACGTTCATCTAGCCGATTCTCGCACGCAGCCCCTTCGCGACCTCCCTCACCTCCCCGCTCCCCACCGGCTCGGCCTCCACCCGCGTCACCGGCAAGAGGCCCCAACTCGAGTTGGTCAGGAACACCTCGTCCGCGTCGAGCACGTCGCCGATGCCCATCATGCGGCGATCGATCTCCATCCCCAGCTTCTTCGCTTCCGCGATCACCCTCGCCCGCGTCACGCCCGGCAGCACCGGGCTGGGCAGCGAGCCCTTGCCGCCTGCTTCTTCTTCCTCACCCCGCGCGATGGGCGTGATCAGCGTGTTGCCCTTGATCGCGAACAGATTCGACACGCACCCGCCGCTGATGTGGTTGGAGACCTGCAGCACGATCGCCTCGCCGGCGCCCTTGGCGGCCGACTGCTGCAACTCCCGCAGGCGCCACCAGTAGTTCAGCGTCTTGTGACCGGCCATCGGGTCCAGCGGGTTCGCCCGCGCGTCGGCGATCGTCGCCATCACGCCCTTCTCGAACATCTCGTCCGGGTACGCCGTCGCAGGCTGCGCGTCGATCAGCACCGTCGGCGTGTGCGCCGCCCGACCCGCCGAACGCAGCATGTTCAGGTCACCGCCGGTGATGGTCAGCCGCAGACGGACACGCTCGAACCCGCTCTTGTCGGCGGCTTCGGTCACCGCGTCACCCAGCGGGCCCGTGCGCAGATCGTCGCTCAGCCCGAGCTGCGCCGCCGACGCCTGCAGCCGGTCGAGGTGCTCGTCGAGGTCATCGACGACCACGCCGTCCGGCGTCCGCCGGGCGCTCATGGTCTCGAACAGCCCCACCGCGTGCAGCAGCCCGGCGTCGAACGCACCGACGCGTGCCTCCTCCCGGGGCACGAACTTCCCGTTGACAAACACATCGCTCATGCCGGGACACTAGCCCGGGCGCGAGGGGGTCACGCCGCCGGCTTGCCGGTCGCCTTGGCGAGGATCGCCAGCCCGATCACGCCCGCCAGCACCGACGCGCCCAGCACGCCCAGCTTGGCCGCGTCGAGCATGAACGCCTGGTCCTCGCCCTTGAAACCCAGGTTCGCGATGAACAACGCCATCGTGAAGCCGATGCCGCTCAGCCAGCCCGCGCCGTGGATCATGCCCCAGTTCACGCCCTTCGGCATGCTGGCCACCCCGATCTTCACCGCGATCCAAGAGCACACGAACACGCCCAGCGGCTTGCCGATCAGCAGCCCCGCGGCCACCCCCATCAGCACCTTGCTGGTGAACACCGAGGGCTCGCCCTCGGCGCCGCCCTCGCCGGCGCCCAACGCCACCCCCGCGTTCGCCAGCGCGAACACCGGCAGGATCAGGAACGCGACCCATGGGATCAGCCTGTGCTCGAGAGATCGCAGCGGGGTCTCCACCTTCTCCGTGGCGTCCTCGAGCGCAAGCAACGCGCCCTGCTGGGTGGAGGTCGTCCAGACCTTTCCTCCCTCGGTTCCCTGCGACTTGAACGTCTCGAGCATCCGATCGGCGAACGACGCGAACCGGGCGCGGTCGACCTTGGTCTTGCCCGGGATGGTCAGCGCGACCAGCACGCCCGCGATCGTCGCGTGCACGCCGGACTTCAAGAAGAAGTACCACACCACCAGCCCGACCAGCAGGTACACCAGCCTCGAACGGACGCCCGCGAAGTTCAGCCCGACCAGCACGGCCAGCAGCAGCGCCGCGTAGCCCAGGTAATCCACGCCGACCTTATCCGTGTAGAAGATCGCGATGATCATCAGCGCGCCCAGGTCGTCCACGATCGCCAGCGACGTCAGGAACACCTTCAGAGCGATCGGCACCCGCGACCCCAGCAACGCCATCACGCCCAGGGCGAAGGCGATGTCGGTCGCCATCGGGATCCCCCAGCCCCGCAGCCCGGGATCGCCCCAGTTGATCGCCGCGTAGATGGCCCCGGGGAACGCCATGCCCCCGATCGCGGCCGCGATGGGCAACGCCGCCGCCTTCGGGCTGCGCAGCTCCCCGACCAGGATCTCCCGCTTGATCTCCAGACCGACCAGCAGGAAGAAGACCGCCATCAGCAGGTCGTTGATCCAGAGGATGAACGGCTTCTCGATGCCCCAATCGCCGAAGCCGACCTTGACATAGGTCTCGTAGAACAGGCTCACGTAGCTCGACGCCGCGGGCGAGTTCGCCCACACCATCGCCCCGGCGGCAAAGACGATCAGCAGGATCCCGCCCGCAGACTCCATCTTCGAGAAACGATGCAGCGGCCCGAGCGCGACCTCGATCGGGGTCTTGGTCTCGGTTTCGATCGTCGGAATAGTCGGTCCTGAACCCATGCGCCGATCATCGACAAACCGCGCGCTCACCGCCACTTACCGAGCGGAAAACCCGACACGACCGAATTCCGTATCTTCTTGTCCGGGCGATTGCGGCCGGGGAACGCGTGCCGCGCACACGCAAAACCTGCGCGGAAAGCGCTCTCGTCTCGGTGCGGTCAGGGGACGCCGGCGCCCGGCAACGGCGGGCTCCTCACCCCGTCGTGTCCGGACGCACGGCTTCTCCGCGCCGGGCACGACGCGCGACCAGCGGTCGCACGCCCAACCCACGCGTGGCACAGGGTCCATCACGCAGTCCGAGAAGTCCTACCCACCCGGCGTCGCGCTGCACCCGATCTCTCAAGCGCCGACCGCCAGGGGACCGATCGGCCGGCGCGATGACAGCCGGATTCGACAGCCTCCGGGGCAAACACACCCTCGGCTGCGCCTCCAAAGGCCGCCTTCATCTCTCAACTCTCTCCCCAGCCCACCACGCCTCTCGGCGTATCTGCTCAACGAGCCACAAGGGATCGAACTCGCCCCTGAAACGGAGCATTCAACGAGGCACATAACGGCCTCACCCCCCCGATACGCAGCCCTCACCCCCCGGTTCCACGCCGAAAACACACACTGACAATGCCCGAGCCCGCCAGACCCCGCGGACGACCGCCCGAAGCCGCCCGCCGCCCTACTTGCCCTCCAGACGCACCAGCCCCGTGAACGACACCGCAGCCAGCGTCGTCACCACCCACCCCGAGATGATGTGGAACGGCAGATACACCGACTTCACCAGCCAGTGGCTCGGCGTCCAGTACGTCTCCTGATGCAGGTTCACCAACGGCAAGAACGCGTCGGCCGAATACGCGATCGGACGGAACGCGGGGTAGTCGTCGACCCACGAATCACCGTCCTCCATCGCCCGCAGGGCGATCCCCTGCGTCGGCTGCATCACCACCGGCGTCGGGTCCGCGGCACCGATCACACCCCGCCACGACAGTCCGCTGAACACGACCGATCCGAACAGGATGTAGACCGCGAGCCACATCACCGGCAACCAGCGTCGATACCCAAACCCGACAAGGTGCTCAAGCAAGAAGTACCACGCCCGAATGATCCAGTCGGCCACACGGGTCAACGCGCTGTCGAAGGCTCCGGCGTCCGATTCCTTGATCTCTCTGAGCCGATCTAGCTCAGCCGCCGCCTGCTTCTTCGACGCCGTGAACATGATCTCGTTCGCGAACCGCTCGTGCCCCTGCCGGCGCAGCACATCGGCGAGTTGCCGGTACGGCTGCGGGTCGAACGGGCTGTCGGTGGTCGATTTGTATCCGGCCGCAGTCTTGTCATGCTTCGCCAACCACGCCCGCCGACCCTCAAGGCTTCCAAGTGAGCTGTGATAGATCGATCCGTACACGAAGCCCTCCAGCTGTACACGTTCCGGCCAGCACGCCAAGTTGTCGATCAGAATATTTACCTGGCAAGCTGTCATATCGACTTGCCCATCGCATAGGGCGACTCCCGTGAACACAAAGCCGCCTTTGATACTTGCAGTCTGAAGTACCATTGCTTTCTTACTCTCGTTTTTAAAGGTCCCGCCGTCGCAATACAGGCTGCCACCGATGGTCGCGCTGGCCAGACGGACCTCGCCGAGCGCGTTGAAGCCGGTGTCCATGAAAACAGAGCCACCGATCTCGGCGCGGTCGGCGGCGATCGCGTACCCGTTTTCGTTCTTGAAAGTCCCGCCTTTGCAACTCAGATCGCCGCCGATGATTGCGCCGAGCAGGCGGACCCCACCTGTAACTTCCGGTGTTTTCCGGAGCCATACATCACCCCGCACGCGAACGCCGTCGCCATTCACCCCTTTAAACGAGGACCGCTGGAGATCCAGCAATCGCAGGTCGGCTTCACGACACTCGAACGCTCCGCGGATCGTGCAGCCACGCAGGCGGATCGGGAACGGCACATCCGCGGCGTTCAGATCGATCGCCCCGTCGATCGTCGCCCCTTCGAGTCGCACCCCTGCCGGGTCGGCGAGCTTGCAGGCGTCCTTCGACACACACAGCCAACGGATCAGCTTGGGAATCACGCTCCGTTCGGTCTCCGCAAACTTTGATACATCCGCAACCGTCCCGAGCGCGAAGCAGCGAACCAGCTCCAACTCACCCCTGTTGAGTGTCTCAAACTCAATCTTCGCGAGCTTCAGCAGTTCTTTGGCCCGCACCTCCGGCCCAAGCTTCCGCGCCTCCGCCGGCTTTGCCGAGGGCTTCTTCGACGCGGTCGCCTTCTTGGTCGCGCCCTTCTTGCTGCTCTTCTTCTTCGCCATCCCCGCCCACCCTACCAAACAACCCCATCAAAACAAACAGGGCCGAGCCCATCGGCCCGGCTCCGCTCGCACAGGTTTGTGTTAACAGACGAGCGTCAGGCCCCCGCCGCCTGCCCGGTGGTCTGCCCGTCCGCCTTGGTGAACGTCAGCCCCGCGCCGGAACCGCTGCCCGCCGCGTCGACCACGATCGTGTCGCCCGGCTCGAACTCGCCCGCCAGGATCCGCCCCGCCAGCGGGTTCTCGACCCGCTTCTGGATCGTCCGCGCCAAGGGCCGCGCCCCGTACGCCGGGTCGTAGCCCTCGCCGGTGAGTTGCTCGACCGCCGCCTCGGTCAGCTCCAGCGTCATGCCGCGGTCGGCCAGGCGGCGCTTGAGCCCCGCCAGCTGGATCGCCGCGATGCCGGACAGCGTGCCCTTGCCGAGCTGGTGGAAGACGACCGTCTCGTCGATGCGGTTGAGAAGCTCGGGTCGGAAGAACTGCTCGCGCATCCCGACGTTCAGGTTCGCGTTCAGCTTGCCCGACTCGAGGTCCGGCGTGAGCCCCTGGGCATCGAGGTCCGCGCCGGGCCCGCGCCGGATCAGGTCGCGCACCGCGGCCTCGATCTCCCAGTCCTCGGCGCCGCTCTCGGCCATCGTCAGGATCTTCTGGCTCCCGATGTTGCTCGTCATCACCACGATGGTGTTCTTGAAGTCCACCGTGCGCCCCTGCCCGTCGGTCAGGCGCCCGTCATCGAGCAGTTGCAGCAGCACGTTGAACACGTCCGGGTGCGCCTTCTCGACCTCGTCGAGGAGGATCACCGCGTACGGCCTGCGCCGCACCGCCTCGGTCAGCGCGCCGCCCTCTTCGTACCCGACGTAGCCGGGGGGCGCCCCGATCATGCGGGCCACCGCGTGCTTCTCCATGTACTCGGACATGTCGATCCGCACCAGCGCGTCCTCGGTGTCGAAGAGGAACTCCGCGAGCGCCTTGCACGTCTCGGTCTTGCCCACGCCCGTCGGGCCCAGGAACAGGAAGCTGCCGATCGGCTTGGACGGATCGCCCAGCCCCGCCCGCGATCGGCGGACCGCGTCCGACACCAGCCGCAACGCCTCGTCCTGGCCGACCACCCGGTGCTTGAGGAACTCCTCCATCCGCACCAGCTTGTCGCGCTCGGACTCGACCAGGCGTGACACCGGGATCCCGGTCCACTTGCCGACGATCTGCGCGATCGCCTCGGGGTCGACCTCCTCCTTGATCAGCACGTCGCCCTTGGACCGACGCTCGTCGATCCGCGCTTCGGCGGCTTCGAGTTCTTTCTGCAACTCGCCCAGCTCCCCGTACTGGATCCGGGCCGCCCGCTCGAGATCGCCCAGGCGCTGGGCCTGCTCGAGCTCGGTCTTCTTGGCCTCGATCTTCGCCTTCACGTCGGCGGCGGCGTTGAGATCCTGCTTCTCGTCGTCCCAGCGCGCGGTCAGCGCGCTGTTCCTCTCGCGAAGCTCGGCAAGCTCGCCCTCGACCCGCTCGATCTCCCTGTTGTTCGCGTCGCCCGACTCTTCGAGCTTGAGCGCCTCACGCTCGATCTCGACCTGCATGATCCTGCGACGCAACTCGTCGAGCTCGATGGGCATCGAGTCGATCTCCATCTTCAGCGAGCTGGCCGCCTCGTCGATCAGGTCGATCGCCTTGTCCGGCAGGAAGCGGTCGGTGATGTAGCGGTCCGAAAGCGATGCGGCCGCGAGGATCGCCGGGTCCTGGATCCGCACGCCGTGGTGGGTCTCGTAGCGGTCCTTGAGCCCGCGCAGGATCGCCACGGTCTCCTCGACGCTGGGCGCCTGGACCAGAACCTTCTGGAAGCGCCGCTCGAACGCCGCGTCCTTCTCGATGTGCTTGCGGTACTCGTCCAGCGTCGTCGCGCCGATGCACCGAAGCTCTCCGCGTGCGAGCGCCGGCTTGAGCAGGTTGCCCGCGCTGACCGCGCCCTCGGCCGCACCGGCGCCGATGATCGTGTGCAGCTCGTCGATGAACAGCACCACCTGCCCGTCGCTCGCGGTGACTTCACGCAGAACCGCTTTCAGCCGGTCCTCGAACTCGCCGCGGTACTTTGCGCCCGCGAGCAACTGCCCGACGTCGAGCGCGATGATCCGCTTGTCCTTCATGCCATCAGGACAGTCGCCGTTGATGATGCGCAGCGCGATGCCCTCGGCGATCGCCGTCTTGCCCACGCCGGGCTCGCCGATCAGCACCGGGTTGTTCTTGGTGCGCCGGCTCAGCACCTGCATGCAGCGCCGGATCTCCTCGTCCCGCCCGATGACCGGGTCGAGCTTGCCCGACCGGGCCTTCTCGGTCAGATCGATGCCGTACTTCTTGAGCGACTCGAACGAGCCCTCGGCGCCGGGGTCGGTCAGGCTGGTCACGCCCGAGGCTTCGCGGATCGATTTGATCGCGTCGCGGACGCCGCCCTCGGTCACGCCGCTGACCTGCAGCGCGTCCTTGGCCGGCCCGCCGATCTGCGTCAGCGCGAGCAGCAGGTGCTCGGTCGAGACGAACTGGTCGCCCATCGACTTGGCTTCCGCCTCGGCCTTGCCCAGGATCTCGAGCATCGCCCGCCCGGCCTGCCCGGCGCCGGACGACGCGGTCGGCAGGCGCTTCAACTCGCCGTCCACCACGGAGACCAGCCGATCGACCGTCCCCAAGCGGGCCACGATCCCGGCCGTGGGACCGCTGCGGTCTTCCAGCATCGCCGCGAGCAGGTGCAGCCCCCCCACTTCGGGATGACCGGCGCCGGACGCGGACGTCTGGGCCCCGCTCAACGCGTGCTGGGCAGCCGTCGTGAATCGATCCATTTGCATCACAAGCCTCCTTAACCGCCCGGGCGGGTCGGCCGGGGCGAGGGAGGATTTGCAAGCCGCGTGCCGAAGAGCCAAACCCTCAACAGACGCATTCACAGGCTGTTAGAGGCGGTTTGACGCTGCCAGACCGGCAGGCGGGCGGCGTTCCGCTGCCACGCTCTTGGTCGGGCGCGTGATCGGAGGGCGGCGCGGACAGCCGGCATCAAGCGTCCGAAACCCCTGCGATCAGGTGGGAGCCCTCGGCCCCGTTCCAGGACGTCCGTTCATCGACGGCATGCCCATCGCCGGGGATCGCCTCGGGCACCCTAGGGGTGCTCAAAGGGTTCAAACAACCCTGCCGACCGCCCGCGCGGCCCTCCGATCCCCAAACCTACCACGAGCAGAGCCGACCTTGCCAGCTTTTCCCGAGCAGAAAGTCAATGCCCCCGACAAGATTGCGCCTTCTTCATCCGGGCATCACCCGGAACCCCCCAACCCCAGCGGTCGTATCGGTCCACGGCCGGCCCGCGGACTCCGGGGCGAACCCGCCCGTCCTGCCACGCCGCCCGCCCGGATGCCCTATGCTGCTTCCCGGCCTGTCCTCCACCGGACAGCCCCACGCCCTCACGCGGCGGGCACAGACCACACCGCACTCCCCATCACAGAACCGCAGTCGCAACCAAACCGAGGTCCATCATGCGTACCCGCACCACCCGCCCGTTGATCGCTACAGCCCTCACGCTCGCCGCCGCGGCCCTCGTCGGCTGCAACGCGCCGGCCACCACCAACCACGCCGGGGATGTGGAAGAGCTCCGCGCCAACCCCTCCCCGGCCCTGATGACCCTCAGCGAGCGCGGCACCGATCGCGCCAACCGCGGAACGAGCGTCCGTGATTCAAACCTCCGCATGTTCAACGACGACTGGGACCGCCTCTGGCTTATGGATCGCCCCAGCCACCTGACCAAGTACCCCAAGATCCGATGAGCCCGCGACAGGCCGGGATCCGCCCGAGCCAGCCTGCCGGATGAGCCGCCCGAACCATCCGATTCAACAACGCCCGACAAAGCAACACCCGCGTGGCCCGGATCCGACCGATCCGAGCCACGCGGGTGTTTCGTTCACGCGCACACGAGCGGGTCCCCGCGCCGCGGCTCACTTGGCGGTGTAGCGACCCCGGGAGACCTTCGTGAACCGCTTGTCCTTGAGCAACGCCTGGTTGACCATCGTGCGGAAGTTCGCGGCCGA
>DIYM01000029.1:527-1000 GCA_002429045.1 Phycisphaerales bacterium UBA6054 | reverse complement strand
ATCGTGCGGAAGTTCGCGGCCGAGGACTGATAGCCCGCCGCCCGCACCGCGTCCGACGCCTCGGTCACCGACATCTCCACTCCGCTGAGCACCTGGGCGAGCGCGTCGGGAAGGGTCATCGCGTTGCGGGCTCGACCGCTGGCCGTCACCCCCGACGCGACCCCCCCCAACTGGGCGATCTCCGCGTTGACTTCGGCCAGCTCGGCCATCAGCTTCTCGCGTCGCCTTTCCAGCCTCGCCGCGCCCCGCTGGCGCCGACGCAGCTCCGCTTGCAGGTCCGTGACACTCAATCCCGCCAGACCTGTTCCGGCAGACTTGCGCTTCGGTGCGTTGCGGGTGATCTTCTTCTTGGCAGAACGCTTGGTCGTCTTCTTGCCTCGTTTGGCCATGAACTGCTCGCTTTGCGCTATAATTCCGGTTGTTTCCCCCGTCCGCGGACCCGCATCTGTGTGCGGATCGGGCGGGCCCAGACC
>DIYM01000029.1:0-464 GCA_002429045.1 Phycisphaerales bacterium UBA6054 | reverse complement strand
TGCGGATCGGGCGGGCCCAGACCAACAACATAGCGCACCCAACCGAGGCGCATCCATCAAAATTATAAAATGATATTCATTCCGCGACGCAGCGCTCGCGCCGCCCCCCGGTGAATACCGTACCCCGAGCCGCTCAGCCGCCCTCGAAGCGGAACCCCAGCCTGTCGAGGATCCCGTCGAACTCGTCGAGACTGAAGAACGAGATGGTCACCGAGCCCCGCTGCCCCGACAGGTCGGTGCGCAGCGCCACGCGGGTCCCGAGGTGCTCACCCAGGCGCTTCTCCATGTCGTCCAGCACCGCGCGGGCGCGGGACGGCGGGTCGGGATCATCCCCCCGCTCGCCCGCCCCGGCCCCGCCCTCGTCCGGGCCGGAGCCTGGTGTGGATGGGGTCCCGGCACGGGCGACCTCTTGCTCGAGCCTGCGGGCGCTCCAGCCCTCCTCGGCGGCGGCCGCGGCCAGGCCC
>DIYM01000094.1:19821-20430 GCA_002429045.1 Phycisphaerales bacterium UBA6054 | reverse complement strand
GACGGCAATCTCGTCCACCCCCGCCGTGCCGATGCCGGCCAGATCGCACGCCGACTCCACCGCGAGCATCACGCCGTCCGAGGAGCGAACGCCGGTCTCCAACTCGGCCGAGCCGATCACGTCAACCGACCCCGTGCCCAGCCGGGCGATGCAGACGCCCCCCGCGCCGCTGGACGGGTTGGACGCCTCGATCGCAAGGACGGTCCGCTGCTGCTCGCGTCGACGCGTACGCCGACGAACAGCGTGAAGGTCGGCACGCAGAGATTGATCAGTCATCGATGCTCCCTCTGCGTCGCTTGGTCTCCGAACGGCGCTTCTTCTCGTCGAGCCGGCGCTGGATCGACCCCTTGCTGGGTTTGGTCTTCCGCCTGACTTTCGGCGGCACCATCGCACGCACGACCAGCTCGCGCAGCCTGCCGATGCACGCCTCGCGATTGCGTGCCTGCGACCGAGTCGAATCGTCATGGATCAGCAGTTCGCCCTCGGCGTTGATCGATGTGCGCGCCATCCGCTCCAAGCGGGCGCGGGCCGCTGCACGGAGCGGGATGTCGTCCAGCGCGATGCGGAGCTGCGCCTTGGTCGCCCGCTTGTTGACGTTCTGCCCGCCCG
>DIYM01000094.1:0-19760 GCA_002429045.1 Phycisphaerales bacterium UBA6054 | reverse complement strand
TGACGTTCTGCCCGCCCGGGCCCGACGCCCTGACAAACACGACACGGATCACCGATTCTGGGACCCTGACCCCGGGCCCGAGCGGGACACCATCGGGCCGGTTTTCGGGCGTAGGAGCGGTCATCAGGCTGTGGCATAGCGTCACGGGAGCGGAATTGCAAGTGCTGCGTTGCGCTCATCTTGCGGCAAAAAGAGCCGCGGGTCTTCCGTTGACCCGGCGCGTTTGGTCTGCGATACTCACGACTGCACCTCGGGCCGGGCCGCTCGCGTTCCGGGCTCCCGTGCCACCGGCAACCCGCCCGGCACGGACGCCCCGTTCACCCGCTCCCCCCGAGCGACCTACAACCCATCCAACGCCCCGCGGGCACACGCGCGGGCGTCGAAAGAGAGCGGCGCATGGACACGATCACGAAGAAGATTCTGGTAGACCGCATCGCCAACGAGAACGGCATGCAGCGCACCCAAGTCAAGAAGGTGCTCCAGGACTTCCTCGATTCGATCGTCGATGAGCTCGGCGAGGGCAACCGCATCGAGTTCCGCGACTTCGGCGTCTTCGAGGTCAAGCACCGCGCCGCGCGCACCGCCCAGAACCCCAAGACGCTCGAGCGGGTCCCCGTCGCCGCCAAGCGCTCGGTCCGCTTCAAGCCCGGGCGCCGCATGCGCCTCGAGATGGACCGCCTCCCGCCCGAGACCGCCGATCGGGCCGCGGGCGAAGCCGCGACGCCCGGCAGCCAACTCGAGCCCAAGGCCCGCTCGGCCAGCAACACCGAACAGAGCGCCCAACAGAGCGCCGAACAGAGCCCGGGGCAGAACGGCGTCATCGGCACCATCGGCTCGATCGGGCAGCCCGAATCCGTCGGCGCCAGCTGAACACCACTCGCCCAGAGACCCGCCAACGCCCGCCCGCGATCCGCCGGCGGGCTGTTTCGTATCATCCAAGCACCCCATGCCCACCAACCCACCGCTCACCATCCTCCATATCTCCACACGCCTGATCCTGGGCGGATCGCAAGAGAACACCATCCTCTCCTGCGAGGGTCAGGCGAGCCTCGGGCACGACGTGCACCTCGCGTTCGGACCGATCTACGGCCCCGAGGGCTCCCTGCTCGAACGGGCCGAACGGTTCCGGACCCACGACGGGCGCCAGATCGGCTGCCACGAGGTGCCCAGCCTCGTCCGCGAGATCTCGATCGGGAACGACCGCGCCTGCCTGCGTGAGCTCGCCGAGCTCATCGACCGGCTCCGCCCCGACATCGTTCACACCCACTCTTCCAAGGCGGGCGTGCTCGGACGGATGGCGGCGTCGAAAGCCTACGAGCATTCAGACAACGCCCGCCCCGCGATCGTCCACACGATCCACGGCCCGCCATTCATGCCCGGCCAGGACCTCAAGACGCGAGCCAAGAACTGGATCTACACCAGGGCCGAACGCTTCGCCGCCGATCGCTGCCACAGCATCGTCTCGGTCGCGGACGCGATGACCGAGCAGTTCCTCGCCCGCGGCATCGGGCGCGAGGGCCAGTACACCACGGTCCGATCGGGCATGGAGACAGAACGTTTCCTCAAGCCCGGGCCCGGCCGGTCGCGCCACGACGCACGCTCTTCGCTGGGGTTCACACCCGACGACTTCGTGATCGGCACGGTCGCACGCCTCGCCGAGCACAAGGGGCACGACACCATCCTCGACGCGCTGGGCAACGACCTGCGCACCGACAAACGCTGGAAACTCCTCTGGGTCGGCGACGGCTGGTGGTCCGACCGACTGCTCGCCCGCGTCGAGGACATGGGTCTCGCGGGGCAGGTCGTCGCCACCGGGCTGGTGCCACAACAGCGGATCCCGTTCGTGATGCGGGCGATGGACGTGCTGTGCCACCCCAGCGAGCGCGAGGGCTTGCCCCGCACCGTGCCGCAGGCATTGCTCAGCGGCGTGCCGGTCGTCGCCAGCGACTGCGACGGCACACCCGAGGCCTGCCTCGACCCCTTCACGGACCCGGGCATCCCCGAGAGCCGCGCCACGGGCCGCCTGTTCCCGGTCGGCGACGCGGACAGGCTCCGCGCCGCGATCCGATGGATGCACGAGAACCCGGGCCTGCGCGCCCAAATGGGTGCGCAGGGACGCGCGATCTGTGCCAGCGCGTTCAGCGCCGCAACGATGGTCTCCGCGCTCGAGGACGTCTATCGCGATGCGATCGCGAAAGCCGAAGCCGGGTGAACGATCAGGCGAGCACGAACCTCCGCCCGTCCCACAGTTTATCGAGGCGTTCCATGAACCCCGACGTGGGCGGCAGGTCGCGCCCGCAGGCGATCAGCAGATCGACCATGCCGTGGTAGTCGTCGATCCCCACGTGCTCGCGTCCGACGCGGGGTGTTCCCTCGAACGTGCCCGCCTGGACCTCGCTCAGGTTCGCCATGTTGTGGTAGTTGCCCAGCGGCAGGCACACGCAGGTGGCGGTGTACCCGAACGCGCAGAACACAGAAGCCTCGCACGCGCCGCCCGCCATCAGCTTGCGTTGCCACTTCCACTCGGGCATCTCGCTGTGCTTCTGGGATGCCCTGGGCGTGGCGGGCCCGCCCGAGATCGTCTCGGCGACCTTCGCGACCGCCGCCGTCAGCTCGGGCGAGAACACCGACACGCGATCCCCCACGCGCACGATCGGGCCGCCGTGGATCGGCGCGTCGGGGAACGCCCGGCTGTTCTCCAGCGCGATGATCCGCGATCCCTTCGGCATGAACCCCGCCTTGCACGCCCCGATGGCGCCGACAAACCCGATCTCCTCGGCCAGCGTGAAGAGGATGCGCACATCCCCGACGTCCTCGCCGGCTCGGTTGGCCAGCCGCAGCTCGTCGAACGCCGACAACGCACCCGCGACCGCCGCCAGATCGTCGCAGGCGTCGGTGTGGATGATCCCGCCGAACTCGTCATCCACCACTTCTTGTGCCGGCAGCTCCCAGCTCGCGATGTCCCCGACCGACGCGCCGTGAGGCGACTCGCACTCGCAGGCGTACTGCTTGAACGGGCGGCCGTCGGTCTCGGACCATTCGACCCCGTCCGGATTGTGCTCGCCCCGGATCGTCCCGATCACGAACGAATCGCCGACGTGCGCACGGACCCGGGCCTGGGGGAAGTAGTCCGACATCACCCCGCCGCGGAACGCGAGCACCAGCGACGCGTCCGAAGGCACCTCATCGACAACGAATGTCGGGTGGTCGAGATGGGCGGTGAAGTAGATCGGCGCGTCCGACTCGGGAACGTCGGCCAGGCTCAGCTCGATGTTGCCGTGCGGATCGCGCCGCGTGGAGATGCCCTCGCGTTCAGAAACCCAACGCTCGATCCACGCGATGACACGGTCCTCGTGCCCCGCGGCCGAGGGGATCATGGTGACCTGCCTCAGCCACCCGAGGTGGCGTTCGCGGGTCTCGGCAGAAAGAGCAGGGACTGATTGCGTTTCGGTCATACACCATCGTAGGAGGGCGGACAAAAGGCCCCGGCGACCCGGGCTGACGGCGCGGCACATCCGTCACCGCCCGCGCGTGCGGGCCTTGCCCCGCATGAGCTTGGGCGGGAGCTTGCTCGGCACCACGCCGCCCGGGAACTTAGCCGCCTTCTGGGCGTCGCTCATCTCCTCGGCGTTCGGCGGGGCCTCGACCTCGAAGCGGTTCTTCTGCTCGGTGGGCGCCCCCTTGACCTCGTACACCGGCCGCCCGCCCGTCGGCTCGTCGCGCCAATCCTCGGGGCGTTCACGCGGCTCGAAGTCCGGGTAGTCCATCCGCGGGATCTCCGCGTTGACCAGCACCTCGATGTCGGTCAGCAGCGGGCCCTGCTTGGGCGTGACAAGCGACCACGCGTGCCCGCCCCGCCCGGCACGGGCGGTCCGCCCGATGCGGTGGACATAGTTGTCCGGGTCTTCGGGGAGATCGTAGTTGACCACGTGCGTGATCCCCTCGACGTCGATGCCCCGCGAAGCGAGGTCCGACGCCACGAGCACCGCGAGCTTGCCCCCGCGGAAATCGGTCATCACCGTGTTGCGCTTGCCCTGGGACATATCCCCGTGGATCGCGTGGGCCGTGATGTTTTTCCGGCTCAGGTACCGCACCACGTCGTCGACCGTCCGCTTCATGCGGCAGAACACGATCGTCAACGCGGGCTCCTCGTGCGTCAGCAGGTGCGCGAGCATCCGCTTCTTGTCCCACGGCTCGACCGTCACATAGCCCTGCTTGACCAGCTCGACCGTCAGCGAACCCGACGACACCACCAGCTTCTCCGGCTTGTGCATGTAGCGCCGGGCCAGCGACTCGATCTCCGGCGTCATGGTCGCGCTGACAAAGATCGTCTGCCGGTCCTCGGGGCACATCTTCAGGATGCGCTTGATGTCGTCGCGGAACCCGATATCGAACATCCGGTCCACCTCGTCGAGCACCGCGAACTTGACGTTGTGCAGGCGGAGGTGCCCGCGCTCGGCCATATCGATGATCCGCCCGGGCGTGCCCACGATGATCTCGGGGTGCTTGGCGAGCCGGTCGGCTTGGACCTTGATCGACTGCCCGCCGTAGATCGCCAGCGCCGTCAGCCCCGTGCCACCGCCCAGCTGATCGAAATCCTGCTTGATCTGCACCGCCAGCTCGCGGGTCGGCGCCACGATCAGCGCGCTGCACTCCTCGCCGGGCTCGACCATGTGCAAGAGCGGCAGCGCGAACGACGCCGTCTTGCCCGTGCCGGTCTTGGCCTGGCCCAGGATGTCCACCCCGGTCAGCGCCAGCGGGACCAGCTCGGCCTGGATCTTGGTCGGGTGCTCGAAGCCCAGCCCGCCGACGGTGTCCAGGATGGATTGCTTGAGACCGAGATCCGAGAACGTCCTGTCGAGCTGGAAGCTCTCTTCGGACCAGCCATCCTCGGGCTTGGTCGCGATGCGACGCGGCGTGGGCTCGCGGTTGGCGGCCTCGCGGTCCGCGGCTTCCTCGTCGCTCATGCCCCCGCCCTTGCCGCGACGCCGACGCTTGCGCTTCGGGCGGTCGCCCTCTTGGCGCGCCTCGTCCGGAGCCCCGGCCTCATCGGCCCGAGACTCGGCACGCTCGCCCGCGGGCTTGCGCCGACGACGCCGACGGCGTTTCTTCTCGCCGCCCTCGCCCGCTTGCTGGTTTTCGGTGGTGGTAGCTTCGCCCGAGACCCGGGTCTCCTGGGCGTCCGTCGACTGCTCTTCTGTCATGCTGCTCTGTTTCCCTGCCGAACCGGGGGCGTTCCTCGCCCCCTCGGCGCCGTCCTCATCGGCCCGGGCCCTCGCAGAGCCCGCACACCGACATGCACCGATCGTAGGAGCCCGCGCCCCGAGATCGGTCCCAAACCCGCTCAATCAGGAGATTTAAGGGGGTTGCCCACCGAATCGGACCTCTTTGCGGTCTCCGGCTCGTCCAGTTCGAGCAGGATCATGTGTTTCATGAGCGCCCCCGACGCCGCCGTCCCCGCCGCCAGCCAGCCGGCCCGCCCGTCCCGCCAGGAGCCCTTGGCGACCAACTGCTTCAAAAACGCCCCGGGCGGCGAGGTCATCAGACGCCACACGCTCCCCCGCTTGCCCGCCCGGTGATTCGAGCGGGCCGCGACCGCCTGGAGCTTCAACTGGTTCGCCAGGTGACGCTCGAACGTGGGGAACGACTCGTGGATCAGCGCTCCATTCAGGTCCTCCACCGGTTCGCCGGAAACCCCGAGCTTGTCGTGCGGATCGAGCCCGCCCCATTCGGCACGCCCTCCCCGGACAAGGTCGGTCCGCACCAGACGCAGCCGCCACTCGGGCTGCCAGCAGTGCTCGAGCAAGCGCCCGCGATACTCGACGACCCGGTTCAGCCGGGCGGCGGGCACGTCCCTGGCGCAGGCGTCCCGCACGGCCTCGGCGAGCGCCGGGGTCAGCGGCTCGTCCGAATCCAGCGACAGCGCGTGCCGACGCGTGCACGCCTCCAACGCCAGCTGCTTGGTCGCGATGTGCCCGCGCCACTCGGTCTCGAGCAGGATCACCTCGCACCACGCCCGGCAGGCATCGACCAGATCCAGCGTCCCGTCCGTCGATCCGGAATCGACCACGACCAGCTGGCCCGCCAGCCCCCGGATCGATCCGAGCACCCGCCCGATCGTGTCGGCGTTGTTCCGGCAGACGATCGCGACCGACAGGTCCGCCCCTCTGCCCTGGCTGGAACGCTCGCCGCTCATCGCACGTAGATTAGTGCGATGGGCGAGCCCGCGAACGCAGTCCGCGTGAAACTGAGCCGTGTCCGTGTGGTCCGGTACGCCGCCGACGGTGGGTACGCGCCGCGTGAGTGGGCCGACGCGATCGCCCGGGAGATCCTCGATCCGGCCGCCCTGACGGGGGCACCGGTCCGCCTGGGCGCCCAGGTCACCAAGGCCCGGGCGGTGGACGTGTGGGTGCGGATCGAGCCCATCTCGACGCTCGGCAAGAGAGTCGCCGCCGCCCTGAAACGCACCCGATCGGACCGGATGTTCGGGTCCCGCAAGGCGCTCCGACGCGCGATCCCGGGCGCCGAGCGCGCCCTGGCGGTCCTCAGCGCCGAAGTCCGGGGCGAACCCGTCCGCGTTCTGCTCGCCCAGCCCAGAGACTGACGCTTGCGCGAGCGGCGCGCTTGCGCTATCCTGCCAGCCCCACTACCGTGAGCGCTGCGCATGCCGACGAAGACCAAGAAAACCACGGCCAAGAAGACCCGCGCGAAGCGTGCGCCGAAGTCTGGTTTTCCGCGCACGATCAAGGGCAACGGCGTCGAGGCAAAGATCCATGTCGGCGACTGCCGGGAGATCCTCGCCGAGCTCCCAGAGGTCAAAAAATCACAACTTGATCTCGTCTTCGCCGACCCGCCCTTCAACTGGGCCCGCGACTACGACCGGCACCGCGCCGGCGACGCGTGGGACGACAGCAGGATGTCCCCCGACGAATACTGCGACCGCCACGACGCCGACCGCCCGCTCGGCGAATCCAAGTCGTTCACGTTCGAGTGGATCGATCTGTGCATCCGGGGGCTCAAAGACACCGGCTCGATGTGGGTGAACATCCCCGACGACTGGGCGGCCGAGATCGTGGTCCACATGAAGGCCCGCGGGCTGCACATGGTCAACTGGTGCGTCTGGCACTACCGCTTCGGGCAGAACACCACCGGACGCTTCATCAACTCCAAGGTCCACGCGCTGTACTTCTGCAAGGACCCGGAAAGCCGGACATGGAACCCCGATCCGGTGCTGGAAACCTCGGACCGGCGCGCGATCTACGGCGACCCGCGCACCGAGTCCAAACGCGACGGCATGCCCGCCGGGCTCCGCGTGCCCATGGACGTCTGGTACGGCCCGTACTGGGGACGCATCCAGGGCAACAACAAGGAACGGCGCACCAAGCACGACAACCAACTCCCCGAGGTCTACCTCCACCGGGTGATCGCGAGCACCTCGCGCGAAGGAGACCTCGTGCTCGACCCGTTCCTGGGCAGCGGGACCACCGGCGTCGTCGCCCACGCGATGGGACGCCGCTTCATCGGCACCGAGTTCGCGGAGTCCAACGCGAAGACCGCCTGCGAACGCATCGAAGCCGGGCCCATCCGCGACATCGCCGGCACCCGCGGCGAGTCCACAGCGATCCACCCCAAGCGGCGATAACGCGCCCGGCGCGCGCCCGATCTTCACAGCATTTGGTGTCCCATCCGCCGATCGCTGGTCGATATCCCGGCCATGAACACCCACAAGGCCGTTGCCGCAGCCTGTCTCCTCGGCGCTCCCACGCCCGCCCACGCCGGGCTGGGACTGATCGATCTGCTCCCCGGGTACACGCTCGGGGAGTTGCAGGGCCTTTCGGCCGACGGAACCACGCTGGCCGTTGACATGCTCGTCTCGGAATCGATCCGGTACGACGCCTACGCGTGGCGCGACGGCCAGTGGTCGTCCTTGCCGCGCGTCGACCGATTCAATCTGTGGCAGGGCATCTCGGCGGACGGCAGCGTCACCCTCTCCGTCAGCAGCCAATGGGGCGCTCGCCCGCGTCTGATCCGGGTCGAGGACGGCGTGCGGGAACACATCACGTTCGGCACAGACGACCGAGAGCTCAACGCCGCGATCACCCGCGACGGACAGACCGTCTTCTACACGATGGGCGGGCAGGCTTCCGGGCCCGTGGACGTGTTGACCTACGCGGCCGGCTCTGGCCGGGCAGATCTCGTCGCAACGCTCGACGAGCGATACGACCGCGTGATCGATGTGATCGCCGGCGACCGGGACGACCTGTTCGTCATCAACAGCGCGGTGCGTCCCGCGGGCGTCGGATTCCCCGGCACCGAGCGCGCGCTGCTGTACGACGACGGCCGGATCTTCGAGATCCCGACACTGTCCGATGATGCGGGCGCTTCGACATGGGCCAGCGATATGACGGCCGACGGCAGCGTGATCGTCGGTGTCGAGACCCGCATCGACCTGGATACATACTCGACCACGAGCAAATCGTGGATCTATCAGGACAACCGGCTGCGAGAGCTGGTGGTCGATGGGTTGACGGACACCAGCATCTCATCCATCACCGACGATGCGACCGCGATGATCGTCAGCGGGCGGTCCCAGACCGACGGTTCGTACTCCTCATTCCTGCTCTACGAGGGGGGACGCCGGGTCTCGGCGGCCGAACTGCTCGCGGCGGAGGGTCTGGTGTTGGGCATGCACGACACCGCGGTGCTGAACGACATCTCGGGCAACGGGCTCGTTGTCTCGGGCGTGATCTCGAGCGGTGTCGTGACGCCGTTCGGTCCGGAGTTGACACTCTTCACCATCAATGTGCCCGCACCGCCCTCGGGGCTGGCGCTGGTCCTGATGGGCTACGCGGGGCGACGCCGGCGTTGACCGCGTCATCGGCGAAAGCCCGAGCGCAGGAACCGCCCACCGTTCACCCCCGAATCGGCCCGGCCCGGGGGTCGGATCGACCGCGTCTCCGGCGCTATCCTTGCCCTCGGGCCGATCGGCCCGGGATGACCCGCCGAGCCCGCCCGGGCACGGCATCGGCCCGACGGACCGGGCCCGCGGACCAAGCACCATCGTCCACCCGGCGGAACCGGGCGGGCGACGCATCCAGCCGGAGCCCGACCCATGGCCAAGATGTTCTACACCCTCGAAGAAGCCTCCTCCAAGCTCGGCATGTCCGAGGAAGAGGTTCAGAACCTGGCCGAGTCCGGGCAACTCCAAGAGTTCCGTGACCGCGACCGCCTCATGTTCAAGGTGGACCAGGTCGACCTGCTCGCCGGCGACGACGAGGGCGACGCCGACGAAGAGATCGGGCTGGCCGACTCGGGCCCCGGGCTCGAACCGCTGAGCCTCAGTTCCTCCGGCACCGGCACCAGCCCCGGGCTCGATATGTCCGGAACCAACGAGGGCACCGGCATCTCGATCTTCGACGCCGAGGAGGGCGCCGCCGACGCCAACGAGGAAACCCTGGTCACCGGAGGTCTCGGCGGGTCGGGCTTCGCGATGGACGCGGGCGGATCGGGTTCCGGGCTCGCGCAGATGGCGTTCGAGCCCGACGATACTTCCCTGGGCAGCAACCTGCTCGATAACCTGGGCGACGACAGCATGGCCGACGGGAGCCTGGCGGGCGGAACCGCCGCCGGTGGAACCGCCGCCGGCGCCCTCTTCGAGACCACATCGGGCGAGCCCGATTTCGGAGCCGCCGCACCGGCGGCCGTCGCGATGGGCGCCATGCCGATGGGCGAAGCCTACGACGGCGCCGCCTCGGGCCTGTTCGGTGGGATCGCGCTGGCGATGTTCGCGATGGTCCTCACCGCGATGGGCATCATGATCCTCGGGATGTCGGGCGGGTCCGCCAGCGTGCTCTCGCAGGTCAACCAGACCGTCATCTGGGGCGTGCTCGGCGGGGGCTTCCTCGCGATGCTCGTGCTCGGCGGCATCGGCTGGGTGGCGCTCCGCAAGAGCTGAGCGTGCGCCCCGACCGGAACCGATCGCCAACCTGCCCGGCGATCGCCCGGAGCCCGGTGCATCATCGCGGCACCCGCCGCGCACCATGACGAGTGTCAAGACGGGGCGACAGCGATCCGGATCGGCTCGGCACGCCCGCCCCGGATCCCGAGACGGTCGATCAGGGGTGTGCGGGCGTACACCAGCCGCCACGCATCACCGTCACGCCCGGGCCCGATGGTCGCGTGCAGCCAGCCGGGGATCTCGACATGCACGTGCCCGCGGATGTCCGGGATCACTTCACCGGGCACGCCCGTCTCGCGGTGCAGCACGCTACGCTCGCCCGTCGAGCTGTCGGCGAGTTCGGCGGTCACCACCGCCGACCCATTCCCGAGCGATTCGGCGCGGAGGGTCATCGCCAGAATCCTGGAGCGCCCGGCGGGCGCCGACCCGTTGAGGGCCGATCTCGCCACACCCCAGACGACTTCGACCGACCCGATCGCGACGGAGCGGTCGGACGGCGCGGACTGTTCTGACGCACGGGGTGTGTCCGCGGGTGCGGACGGGCGTGACCGGCGGGAGGTGGCGCTCATGGCGTGCCCTCCGGATTCGCAGAGCCGTTGCCGCGGCTCGGCATCTTCGCGAGCAGCTTGGCGGCGGTCTTCAGCCCGCTGCCCGTCGGGCCCGCGAACTTGTGGCTCAGCACGCTCATCAACTCGAAGCACTCCTGGACCGCGTCGAGCCGATCGTGCAGCGCGGCCAGATCCTCGGGCGTCACGCGACCCTTCGCTCGGCTGGTGTCGGGCGCGAGTTCCCTGATCTCGTCGAGCGACTGCAGAAGCGGGTCCACCTCACGCTTGATCCGCTCGCGTGCGATCGCCCGGAGCATCGCCCAGACGTCCTGCTCGGCTTGGAAGTAGTCCTTGCGGTCGCCCCGCTTGTGGGTCTTCTGGATCACACCCCACTCGAGCAACGCCCGCACCGACATGGACACATTCCCGCGGGATATCTCGAGCCGCTCCATCACTTCATCCGTGCACATCGGCTCGCCGGTCACATACAGCAGCGCGTGGACCTCGGCCATGGTGCGGCTGATCCCCCAGGCAGAGCCCATGCGGCCCCACGACGCGATAAAACGGTCCTGGGCCTCACCCAGCAGCTTCGCGGACTGATCAGACGTGATGGAATCGGACACGGGTGCCATCACGTGCAGTATCCGCATCGGGAGCCCTAAAGTCGAGCTAGATTTCAAAAATCATTGAAAACGATCTCAATCGCGGCTTCGGGCCCAGGCGCCTCAGACGAGCGCATCGAGCACGCCGGCGGCCCCGATCACACACGAGATCACCCCGTTGAGCGTGAAGAACGCCATCGGGATGCCCGCCCGGCCACGCTTGGCCAGCACCACGTGCTCGTAGACCAGCGTGCCAGCGACGATCGCGACACCCGCCCCGAAGACCGCTCCGAACTGGTCAGAGACCCGCCAGGCGATCAGCAGCCCGATCAACGACATCGCGTGCAGCACCCGGCTGATGGCGATCGCGCCACGCCACCCGAACTTCGCCGGGACCGAGTTGAGCCCGACCTCTCGGTCATAGTCCAGGTCCTGCAGTGCGTAGATCACATCGAAGCCCGCGACCCAGCAGAGCACCATCGCCGCGATGGAGACCAATGTTGTGCCGGTGCGGGTCCATGCGCTGTCAACAACGAACGCGTCGAAGCCCTGAGTGGCGATCGCCGCAGCCAGCGGGCTGGCCGCCAGCGCGCCGCCCAAGAACACGTGGCACCACCAGGTGAACCGCTTGGTGAACGAGTAGAACCCGATCCAGATCAAGACCGGCGCACCGAGGACCGTCGGCCACCAGTTCCCGAATGCGAACCCGAACCCGGCGCAGCACGCGAGGAAACCGGCCGCGGAGATCGCGAGCATGAGCAGCCCATCACGCCGCGTGAGCCCCCCGCCCGCGAACGCGCGGCGGGCGGTGCGCGGATTGGCCGCATCGATCCGCGCGTCCGCCACGCGGTTCACCAGCATCGCCCATGTCCGCGCAAAGAACATGCAGGCGACGATCAGGCCCAGCATCCCCGCGAACACACCCCATCGGACGCCGACGGAGTCCCGCGGCGCGGTCAGAAACGCCGCAAGCACAGCAAAGGGCAGGGCGAACACCGAGTGGGCGAGTTTGATGTCGCCGAGCGCCAACCCAAGCCGGGCGAACAGGCCAGCGGGTGCGTCGGATCGTGCGGGCGTGGCGGTGGTCACACCCGAGCGTAGAACGGGAGGAGGGCAAAGAAAAACCGGCCCGCGGACGGACCGGCTCCGGAAGATCTGCTTCGGCGGAGGGCGGCTTACGGGCAGCCTGCGTTGAACTGGGCGATGTACTCGGAGATGTCGAAGAAGTTCAGCGTGCCGAACGGGGCGGCGAGGTCCGCCGCGTCGTCGCCCGCGTTGAACAGCCCGATGAACGCCGAGATATCGAAGAAGTTGATCACCCCGAACGGCTCGGCAACGTCCGCCACCGAGCAGCCGGGGTCGCTGTTTTCCGTGATGTCACCGGTGATCACGACGGCGTAGCCCTGGGTGCCCTGGTTGACCGCCGCGGCGCGGACACGGACGATGTACTCGCCCGGGAAGGGGGTCGGGAAGCGGACCTGCTCGACGTTGTTGATCGCGTCCGGGGAGCCCCCGGTGGTCGACTGCCCGCCGGCGAACACGTTGCCGAGCAGGTCGAAGCCGAGCGGGGTGACGACCTCGAGATCGAGGTTGTTGACCGGCGCGAACGAGGCGTTGCTGGCCGCGGGCGCGTCGTGGAACGCCAGGGTGACCATCAGGTCCTCGGCGTTCGAGTTGACGGTGATCGGGATCTCGATCACGTCACCGGTGTTCATAGCGTCGGGCGACGCGTTGCGGACATCCCGGATGATGTTGAATCGTGACTCGCCGTCGAAGTAGAGCGCGTTGTCGAGGAGCACGCGCCCCCAGCCTTCTCGGTTGGACGGGTAGCCGGAGATGCCGGTCATATCGACCGCCGAGTTGATCAGGGTCGCCTTGAGCAGCGTGCCGGACGGCGTGAACGCGTCCTGGGGCTGGGGCGTGCCGGTCGGGTAATAGCCCTCCATGTAGTACTGGCGTGCGAGGATGGCGGTCCCCGCGACCGCCGGCGCTGCCATCGAGGTGCCGGTCGCGGTGGAGGTGCCGCACCCCGAGCCCGACGAGCTGCGTGTCGAGCAGCCCGGGGCGAAGATCTCGGGCTTGCGTCGCCCGTCGCTGGTGGGCCCGGTCCCGCCCGAACAGAACGAGCCCTGGCTGTTCGCGTCACGGGTCGCCCCGACGGCCAGGGCGTTCTTGGAGTTCTCGGGGTTGCGGAGCGAGCCGCCGTTGGTCACCGCGAACAGCACCAGGTTGTCGTCGTTGTTGAACGAGAACGTGTCGATCGCCCGGCACCATCCGTCGTACGCCGTGGTGAAATCGTTGCCCCACGAGTTGGTATGGACCGCCGCGCCCTGGTTGTAGTGCTGGGTGAGGTTGTTGGTCAGCTGGCTGAACGAGCCGAAGCTCACGGCGGTATCGAAGACCATCTTCGCGTTGTACGCCACGCCTCGGGTGTCGTCGTCGCTGCCGGCGTCGCCGACGGCGGTCCCGGCCACGTGCGTCCCGTGGAAATCGGCCCCGAGCGACGTGTTGTACGCGAGGATCTTGCGGTGGTCCGGGCCGACGGGATCGCCCTCGGGATCGCGGAACGAGCAGTGGTTGATGTTCACACGCCCGTCCATGATCGCGAGGATCTGCCCTTCCCCGCGCAGCCCGGCGTCGTACACCGGGAGGTTGTTCGGGTCGTTCGATTGCACCACCCAGCGCGTCGTGGTGTTCCGGAACGTCGCCTCGGGCGCCGGTTCGATCCACTGCACGTGCTCAGACTCGGCCAACGAACGCAACGCCGCCTCGTTGCCGGTGACATCCAAGGAGAAACGATCGCCCACGAACTCGCTGACCAGCACGTTGACCCCCGCGGCCGCGATCTCCGCCCGCGCCTCGGCCAGATCCGCGCCGTCGAAGAGCATCACGACGGCGGGCAGATCCCCGCCCGCGAGGATCGCCCGCATCTCGGGGGTCGCGTACTGGCGCCGGCCCAGCTCGGGCGAGACCTTCCAGGCATCCCGGAAACCGACCACGTGGTCAACGAACGGCAAGGCGGTGATCGCGTTCATCCGGGCCCCGAGCATGTCGAGCACGAACGCGTTGTCCGGGATGTACTCGATCACACGCGCGCCGGACGCCTCGATCGCCGCACGCCGGTCCTTGTCCATCGGGCCGTCGAGTTGGACAACGACGCGCCTGGGCATCCTGCCGCCCTCGGCCAAACCGGCACGCACGTCGCCGATGCTGCCCGCGTCGATCCGCCCCGCCTGGAGTCGGAGTGGATCGGCCTGGACGCCGGTCGCCAGGACCGAGCCGGCCGAGATCGTCAATGCCAGTGCGAGCGAGGTCGTGCGAGTCATATCTGCTCCATGCTGCGTGCAAGCCCGGTCGCGATCCGGGCGGGGTCCATGTCGTTCTCGACCCGAAGCGTTGCCGTGCCGTGCACGGCACACGCTCGGCCACTCGGATTCGTACCAGATCTTCCGGCGTACCCCAAAAACTCAACTGGGACAGCGACGGAGTTCGGCCCGAACGGGCGTCCACACCGATACGCCCGCCCGGAGCGCCGGGTTCCATGCCGCGACACCCCGTCGCGGCACGCAAACAAGTCGGATTCTGTTCGCATACGGCATGGCACCGCACGCCGAGGATGGGGCGTCCCGGAGCCGGCTCATGCCGCTCGCCCCCGCTTGCCGGTGTTCAACGCCAGCCTGCGGGCGTGGGACCCCGATCGCGCCAGCCGGAGCGTCTTCGAGAGGCCAGAACGCTTGAGCATCCGCGCGGTCGAGCCCGGCACATCGCTGAGGACCAACGAACCCCCGAGGCGGGAGAGCGATTCGGCGACCTCGGCCAGCGTCCCGACGCAGCAGCCCGACAGCACCTCCAGCCCCCGCATCGAGAGCACGATGTGCGGCGGATCGCCCGGGCGATGGAAGGACACCAACTCGGCACGCAGGCGGTCGGCGTCCACGGACCGGAGGTGGGCCTGACGGAGGCCAAGCTCGATCACCTCACCACGCCGACGGACCCGCGTGATCCGATCGGGGTTCGCGGAACGCCGGTGTACCGGCGTGGGCGCGTGCCTGCACCGCTCATACCCCGAAGTCGTGGACGCCGAACCCGCATGGGCGGGACGGTCGGAGATCTGACCCGTCTTGGTGGTTGTCAATCGCATCGTCTTCCTCAGCCTCGAACGAGGCCCGAGGAATATGGCGCACGAAGCGAGCCGCGGCGACACGGGCGGGGTCGCGGATCGTGCCGGGGTTCCGTGTGTATCGGTTGCCGGTGGCCCGCCCGGGCATGCGGGCGGTTTCCGGACAACCGCACGGGTTGATGCGGGGGCTATCGGGCGTCGCCGCAGGGAGCGACGAAGCGTGACACGAACGCGTTGACATCGCCGGGCCCGACCGCGCCGTCCCGATCGAAGTCGGCTCGCGGGTCGGCGTTGGCGTAGGCCGCGAGGAACGCGGCGATGTCGAAGAAGTTGAGCACGCCGTTCGTATCGAAGTCCGCCGGACGGGTCGCGCTGATCGTGACCGTCTGGTTCACGGGAACATCGGTCAGCGTGGTGGTAAAGCCGTCCACCCAGGACACCTCGATCGACTCGATGATCTCATCGGGCCCGACGCCGAAGTGGAGCACGCGTTCGGACTGCCCGAGGAAGGTGGTGCGGCCGTCGAGCAGCTGCGTGCGCGATTCGTCGTTGGCGTTGACGGTGACCAACGCCCCGAACCCCCGCGGCGCGAGGCAGGGGTTGCCGGACGTGTCGAGGTCCACGCGGACCCAGTTGCCCGGGAGTGTGGACTCGTTCCGGTAGAGCCTGGCGGGCCCGTCGCGCTCGGTGAACAGCAGATCGACCCGCCCGTCGAGGTCGTAGTCGAGATGGACCAGAGACCGCCCCTGCCCGAGCCAGTCGAGCCCGGCCTGGGCCTCCTGGTTCGAGAACACGCCGGCGCCGTTGTTGACGAACAGGCGGGCGGGCTCGTTGAGCCAGCTGGGCCAGCCCCCGGTGGTGGCGATATCGGGGTCCCCGTCGTTGTCGAAATCGAACGCCGTGGTGCCCCAGCCCCACCCGGAGTTGGCGACGCCCCGCTCGAACGCGACGTCTTCGTACACCGGCACGCCCGACGCGGTGGTCTCTCCCGTGGCACGGAACAGCGTGTTGCCGCAAGGCGGGTTGGAGACCTCGACATAGATGTTCGTGATGAACCAGTCGAGCAGCCCGTCGTTGTCGAAGTCGGCGAGGACGGCGCCCATCGCGTTGCAGTCGCCGAAGATGCCCGCCTCGAGCGTGATGTCCTCGTAGACCGCGTCGCCGCCCTGGGGGATCACGTTGGCGTAGAGGCGCGATGTCCTGAAGTCATTGGCGAGCAGAAGCTCGGGGTATCGGTCGCCGTTCAGATCCGCGAAGTTGGGAGTGAAGCCGCGGAGCGTCGTGCCGGGGACGGGCATGCGTTCGGGCGGGACACGCGTGAAGGTGCCGTCGCCGTTGTTCTCGAAGAGGCGGTTTCCGTTCGCGTTGACCACCCAGGACGAGACGAACAGATCCAGATCACCGTCGAGATCGATATCGCCGAACGTCGCGCCGGTGCCGGCGACGAGATCCGCGATCTGGGCGACGCCGGCCTGCTGCGCGACGTTCTCGAATCGGAACTGCCCATTCCCATCCGGACCGGTGTTCCGGAGCAGCACGTTGTCGGTCAGGTTGGGCGCGAAGGGGAAGTTGCCGTAGTTGACGACGAACAGATCCTGGTAACCGTCGTTGTCGAAGTCCCCCACCGCCATGCCCGCCGATCGCATCCGACGGACGCTCAGCCCCCACTGGGTGCTCTCCTCGCTGAACGTCCCGTCCTGCTGATTGATGTAGAGCCGGTCCTGCCCGGTCCCGCCCTGGGGCAGGAAGATGTCGGGCCAGCCGTCGTTGTTGAAGTCCGCCACCGCGGCCCCGCCGGACTGGAGCGCGGTGTCGCCCGGGTAACCGTTGGGGATAAACCGGGTGTCGATGCCGGCCTGCTCGCTGACCTCCGTGAACACCGGCGCCGCCGAAGCGGCACCGACGCAGGCGAAGAACGAAGCCAGCCCGGCCCGGACGGATGCATCAAGAAGGTGGGTCATCAACCCACAGGATCCCCCAGTTTCTCGCCCGATTCAAGCGAATCCTCGGGTTTCATCGCCGGGCCGACCGGTCGGCTACCGGGCGTCGATTGGCGATCGCGGCGTCCGTTGAGCAACCACCCGACCGGTGTGTGCCGAACCACGAGCTGATAACTCAGCGCAAGCAACAACCCGGAACCGGTGACGATCAGCGGCATCTTGACCATCGCCGGCGCTTGCCATCCGACAAGCAGGATGCCGAAGAGGACCACCACCGGGAGGTGAACCAAGTAGACCCAATACGCCATATCGGACCCGTACCGGACGGCGCGCTCGACCCGCGGGCCCGGGTTCGAGAGCAGCCGCATCGACAGCCCGATCAGCCCGAGCCCCAGCCCGGTGGTCATCAGGGCGTGCGAGGCGATCGCCAGCAGGTACGGCCCGGCCGTCGCCCCGGCACCCAGAGCACCGAGCGAGTCCGCGTAGAGATACACCGGGAACGCGATCACAAGACCGAACAGCATCGGCACCCACCAACGCCGAGCGAGCAACGCCAGACGCTCCCGCGCCGGGTAGATGAGCCAGCCGCAGCCGAACGGCAGCGCGTAGTACGCCAAGGTCGCCCAGTTTGGCACGATCGTCTCATTCGTCTCTGCACCCGTCGGGCTGTGCATGAGCAGCATCGACCCCACCGGCACCGCGAGGAACACCGCCCCCCACCACGAGCCGATGACCTTCCCGAGCCACAGCCCGGTGTTGTGTCCGACCCGACGCAGCGGCGAGGGAGCGACCCACTGAATCAGCAGGCCCGCGGCGATCAGCCACACCAGCACGTACAAGAACCACAGGTGCCAGAGGCTGATCAGGCGCGACGGCACCCCCGGCACATCGATACCCCAGGACGCCTTGAGCACGTTCATCATCGAACGCCCGGCCGGGAAGCCCCACTGCACCGAGTAGCCATACCCCCAGAGCAGCGCACAAAGCGGCTGGATCAACAGCACCGCGAGCACGAACGGGATCACGATCCGCAGCACACGCTGGCGGGCGGTTCTGGCGGCACCACGCTTGACAACGAGCATCGCCGTAAAGAAGCCGCTGAGCATGAAGAACACCTCCATGCGCCACGCATGGATGAGCGTGATCGAGTGGTCGATGAGATCGCTCTTGTTCGGATCGTTGATCGCCCAATAGAAATCCGGGATGCCATAGATGTACGGCAAACCCGCGTGCAGCCAGACGCCGAGCATCATCGCGGCGGCGCGCAACGCGTCGAGCCCGTGGAGCCGGTGAGTTTCTGGAGAGGTCCCCGCTGTTTCGCTCATGCCGCCGATCGCCCCGCGCTCAAAGCCGCCGACCGGGCACGGGCCCGCGTGCATCGGGAACGGATCTTCGGTGATGGACCGACCGGGTTTTCACCGCGACGCACACAGGCCGATCAGTCTTCGTCGGCCTTGGAGATCATCCATTCCTCGAGGTCGACCGGCGCCTGACGCCCGAAGATGGTCACCAGCACGCGGACCTGGCCCTTCTCGGGGAACAGTTCGTCGACGGTGCCCTCGTAGTTCTCGAACGGGCCTTCCTTGATGACCACGCTCTCGCCCTTCTCGAACGACAGGCGGATGGTCGGCTCGTCGTCGGGGGCTTGCGAGTCGCGGAGCATCTTCTCCGTCTCGTGCTCGGCCATCGGGGTCGGGCGACCCGCGGTGCCGATGAAGTCGCCCACGCCGGTCGTTTCCTTGATGAGGAAGAACACGTCCTGGGGGATGCGCCCGTCGTCCTCGAGTTTCATCTCGACGAACACATAACCGGCGTAGAGCTTCTCTTCCTTGATCTTGGTCCTGCCGCCCTTGATCGTCTTGACCTTCTCGGTCGGCACCAGGATGCGTCCGACCAGGTGGGTCATGTTCTCGATCTGGATCTTGCGGAGCAGGGTCGCCTGGACCGAGCCCTCCTTGTTCGACGCGACGCGGAGGACGAACCAATCCATGCCGTCCTGGCGGATGGGCTCGTCGTGCCCGATCATGCCGTCGCGCTCGGGCTCTCCGACGGTCTTGGGCCCGGAGTCGGCTTCGTAGCCGTCGTCCGGATCGGGGAGCGGCTGGGGCTCGACCGAGGACGCGGGCTTGGGCTGCCCGGCGTGACCGGTGGAGTGCTCGGTGTGCGGCTGGGTGTGCTGCTCGGCTGGGTTCATCGGTTGGTCGTCCATTTGGTCGTGTGCCTTTCGGATGCGATCAGCTCTGGAGGACGTCGATCCACTTGAAGAAGGTCGAGAACCCGATGTCGATCACGAACAGGAACCCGGCGATCAGGAAGGTCGCGACGATGACCACGATGGTCGAACCGCGGATCTGCTTGTAGGTGCTCCAATGCACCTTCTTCATCTCCGAGTCGGTCGCGATGAGGAAGTCGGCGGACTTGGCGCTGGTCGCGACGAACCAGCCGATCAGGACCGCGCCGATCAGGATGATCCCGCCCGCGACGCCCGCCTGCAGATACAGCTGTGGGAAGATCGGCTCGGGGGTGGCGCCGTCCACGGCCGCGCGGAAGGCGGGGTTGATCGGGTCGGTCCCGACGATCAGGCGCGTCGTG
>DIYM01000093.1 GCA_002429045.1 Phycisphaerales bacterium UBA6054 | reverse complement strand
CCCCGCTGCTACCCTGTCCCGGCATGTCCAAGCGCAAGAAACGCATCCTGGTGCTCCTCCACCCCCGCGATCGGGAAGACCCCTCAGCGGGAAACGTCCCGCTTGGCACGCCCGCCGAGCTCGTCCGGACGCTCGCGCCCTTCAACGCCCAGCCGGACGGGTCGGCACGGTCCGAATCGCTGGGCACCGCGGTCCTCCACGGGCCCGGGTTCACCGTCGAGTACGCCTCTACCCAGGACGAACTCCAGCAGGCGATGGTCGTCGTCAACGACCAGGACTTCGCCTGGCCCGTCCTCAGCAAGCTCTGCCGCTCGCTCGGTTGGCGGATGCAGGACACCGAATCGGGGCAGGTGTTCGGCTGAATCGCCGCCCGCGGGTGCCCGATATCATTGAGCATGCCTGTTTACGTGTACGAATACCTCGACGAGCAAGGCCAGCCCACAGGCGAGCACTTCGAGACCGTCCAGCCCATGTCCGAAGACGCGCTCACCGAGCATGAAGGACGCCCGGTCCACCGCGTGCCCCAGGCGCCCAACATCGCGGGCAAATGGTCGGACATGAAATCCAAGGGCCAACTCTCCAACGAGAACCTCGACCGCCTCGGATTCACCAAGTACGAACGCACGGGCGACGGCGAGATGACCCGCGTCGCGGGCAAAGAAGGGCCCAAGAAGCTGAATCACTAGGGATCGGCGCCCACCGATCAGCCGCCCGGGTTGAGAGCTCGATCCTGATCCGGTGTGCACGCCGGCGAGAGCGCGGCGAACGCCGCGAGCAACGCCGCGACCTGCATGTTGATCAGCACGACGTCGAACACCGACGCGAGCACAATCCCCAGCACCCCGAACGGCACGCCGAGTTCGAGGGCCCGCCCGGGATCGCCCGGCACGCGTCTCGAGCCGTTGCGCAGGATCGTCGCGAACAGCGCCGCGCCCAGCAGCAGCGCCGGCACGCCCCCGGTCACAAACAAGTGCGCCGGCGTGGAGTGTGCGTGGGCCAGGTGGAACGCCCCGCGTTCCTCTCCGAACCGGTCCCTGGCCAGCCGGAGCACGCTCCCGGCGCCGTGCCCGGTGATCGGGCGTCCCAGCCCCTCGTCGACCGACATCCGCATCAGCGCGATGCGGGCCCCGGTGGGCGACGCGAACTCGCCCGCCTGCGCCGCCCGGATCTCATCGATCGCCTGATCCACCCGGATCGCGATGCCGTCCCTGAAGGCGAGCCCCGCCCCGATCCCCGCGAGGCACGCGACCAGAAGCACGAGACCCGCACGCCTCCTCGCGTTCGGCCCGCTCCGCCACAGCAGCACGGGCACCGCGACCGCGAGCAGACCGCCACCCGCGATCCACGCCCCGCGTGTCCCCGACGCCAGGAGACCGGACAGCGACAACGCCAAGCCGACCGCCCCGATCCACCGTTCACGCCCGGCGCCAACCAACGCCGGCGCGATGAACAGCCCGACCGCGCCCGCCTGGATCGTGCCCCCAACCACCGGCGACCACCAGCCCGTGATACGCCCGGGATGACGGAACGGGAAGACCTCGCGCACGCCGGGCACCGCCGAGAGCAGCTGCGCGATCGATGCGACGATCAGCCCGAACGCCAACGCGTGCACGAGCGCACGCCGGTGCTCGATGACCGGGAACAGCAGCGGGATCAGCAGGAACCACCGCATCCGGTCCAACTCGGTGATGCCCATCCCGGGGTCGCGCGACCAGACCAGCGTGATCGACAGCCAACCGAACAGCGCCAGCGCGACCAGCATCGCGGGCTGCCCGAACCCGTGGATCCACAGCGGGAACACGTTGATCGTGCGGACCACGAAGAACACGGCCAGCGGGATCACCCCGATCTCGACCGCACTCGTCGGCCCGGCGAGCAGGAACAACGCCAGGCAGGCCGTGGCGAGGTGGATCCGGTCGCCGATCGCGTCCCGGGCGTGCATCCTGGCGAACGCCGCGTCGCACGCGTGACGATCGACGTACGAGCCGTCCATCCACCCGACCAATCTCGCCGCCGCCGACCGCACGGAGCGATCATGCCCGTTCGGGGCTTGCTTGGCAACCGGGAGACGGTCCCGCGGTAGGATTCCCGAAGATCCTGACGGTTTTTCGCGGATCCGGGGCGACCCGGGCGGGCGGACTCCGAATATAGACGTGCGGGGCGGGCGTCCGCCTCAACGGAGACCGATCCATGAGCACACCCAGCGACCCCATCCGCACCGTGATCGCCCGGGCCGGGCAGCGCCTGCTGATCGCCCGCTGGATCCATCACACGGTCGTCCTGATGACGATCGCCGGCGTGCTCGCGTTGCTCGCCCGCGCCGCCCAGAAGCTCTTCCCGACCCTGGCGATCGAGTGGTCCTGGGTCCTGCCCGCGCTGGCGGGCGCGTCGGTGCTGGTCGGGCTCGCCATCGCGGCGGTGCGCAGGCCCACCGAAGAAGCCATCGCCCGGACCATCGACGAGCGTGCCGATCTGCGTGAGAGCCTCTCGACCGCGTTGTGCGTCGAGGACGACCCCTCGCCCTGGGCCAAGGCGATCGTCTCCGACGCGGGCGATCGGGCCAGGCGGGTCGTCGTGCGTGACACCGTCCCGATCGAAGCGCCCGGCAACTCGTGGTGGCCCGTCGCCGCGTGCGCCGCGCTGCTCGCGGTGTGGTGGCTGCCCGCGACCGATGTCGCCGGGCTGCTCACGAAGCGGCAGGCCGATCAGGCCGCGTTGGAAGAAGTGCGCGAGGTCGCCGCCGAGGTCGACAACGCGCAGAAGCAGATCGATGAGATCCTCGCCAAAGCCGGGATCGAGCTCCAAGACGAGACCGATGCGATCGAGGACCTCTTCAATCCGAGCGAGATCGAGCAGATCAGCCCCGAAGAGATGCAGCGGGCGGCGATCAAGCGGCTCACCAAGCTCTCGGACACCCTCGCCGAGCAGCGCAACGGCGAGGAGGGCATGACGTTCGACGCGATCAAGGACGCGATGAACCGCATGGAACAACCGGAAGAGGGACCCGCGACCGAGATGGCCAAGGCCATGGCGCGGGGCGACTTCGCCGAAGCCAAGAAGCGGCTCGAGGAACTCGCCGAGCAGATCGCGTCGGGCGAGATGCCCGAAGAACAGAAGCGGCAGCTCGAGAAGCAACTCGAGAAGATGGCCGAAGCGATGGGCCAGATGGCCGCGAATCGCGAGCAACTCGAAGAGCAGCTCCGCGAGGCAGGGCTCAGCGAAGCGCAAGCCCAGCAACTGGCGACCGACCCCGACGCGCTCGAGCAGGCACTCAAAGAACAGGGGCTCAGCCAGGAGCAGATCGATCAGCTCAAGCAGCAAGCCCAGGCCCAGCAGAACGCCTCGGACGCCGCCTCGGCGATGTCCCAGGCGATGGGCCAGATGGCCCAGGGCATGCAGAACGAGTCGCAGGGCCAGATGTCCCAGGGGCTCGATTCCATGTCCGGGCAGCTCTCGAACCTGGAGCAGATGCAGAGCGAGATGCAGGCCCTCGACCAGGCCATGAGCCAGGCACAGGACAGCATGTCGCAGTGCTCGGGCAACGGGCAGGGCCAGGGGCAGGGCAACATGTTCGGCCAGGGCTCCCAGTGGGGGGAGAACGGGCAGTTCGCACAGGGCGACTCGATGGGTGAGGGCTCGGGATCCGGGGGGCCGGGGCGCGGGCTGGGTGTCGGGCCCAACGAGCAGCCCGCCGACTTCGTACTCAAGAACGAGAAAGCCAACGTCAGCACCACCGACCAGGGCCCCGTCATCGCCTCCTCACTCGTCTACGGCTCGCAGATCCGCGGCGAATCCACCGCGACCTTCTCCAGCGTCGTCGAGAACGCCGAAGCACAGGCCGCCGAAGCGATCGAGACCAAACGCGTCCCCCGCGAGCACGAACAGGCGGTCAAGGCGTACTTCGGGCGCTTGCAGGAGGCCGCGGCGAGAGAAGCCGGCGAGAACGCCAAGCCCGCCGAAGCCGGCGCGGACGCTTCATCCGGCTCGTCGTCGGGATCGGGTGACTGATGCATCGCGCCGCCCTCACTCTTTGCGTCGGTCTGCTGCTGGCTGGCGCGTCGTGCGGCGACCACGCAACGCCGGACGCAGGCGCGACCGCATCGACGCAGACCGTCGTGCTCTACACCAGCGCCGACGACATCTTCGTGGCTCAGGTCGTACAAGCCTTCGAGGTCGAGACCGGTATCGAAATCGAACTGGTCGGCGACACCGAAGCGACCAAGACCACCGGCCTGGTCACCCGGCTGCTGGCCGAACGCGAAAACCCACGCTGCGATGTGTGGTGGTCGTCCGAGCCGATGGGCACCCTGCTGCTCGATGAGGCGGGCGTCCTCGAGCCGGGGGGGATGTCGGGCGCGGTGCGCCCGGGCTGGCCCTCGGAACTGATCGGCCCGGACGAGACCTGGATCGGCTTCGCCGAGCGGGGCCGGGTGATCGCGTACGCCGAGGACCGGATCGGCACGCCCCCCACCACGCTCGACGCCCTGACCCGCCCCGAGTGGTCCGGGCGCGTCGGCATGGCAAGGCCCCAGTTCGGCACGACCCGCGGGCACATGGCGTTGCTCCACGCCCTCTGGGGCCCCGAGTTGTTCGAAGACTGGCTCGTGGCGATGGAAGCGAACGGGCTGCGCCTTTACGACGGGAACGCCCGCGTGGTCCGCGCGATCTACGAGGGCGAGATCGATGTCGGGCTCACCGACACCGACGATGTCTGGGTCGCGGTCGCCAACGCCTGGCCGATCGGCATGACCTTCGAGACCCCAGAAGCCGGCGCATCCTTCCCGAGCCCGGGACCGACCACCATCCCCAACACCGTCGCGCTGGTCGCCGGGGCGCCCAACCCCGACGCCGCCCGCCGGCTCGCGGCATACCTGGTCTCGCCCGCGGTCGAGCGCCTGCTCGCCCAGAGCGACAGCCGGAACATCCCCGTGGATCCGGGCCTCCGCGCCGAGTTCGCGCACCTCGTGCCCGCTTCCGGACCCCGCCCCGACTATTCGGACGCAGCGCCGAGCGTGTCGGGCGCGATGGACCTGTGCGAGCAGGTGCTGATAAGCCCCTGAATCGGCCCGCCCCGGGTCGGCGCGGCCCGGACGCACGGCATATTCCCACCCCCAGCGCACACGATTCCAGCGATCGCTTCGACAGCGGGCAGCCCGTATCCCGCTGATGCCGATGCTCTCGGCGGTGAGCATCCAGGATCCCATCCCGAACGACCCGCCCGCGCTGGGCAACGTGTGGTCCTTCCGCCCGGGGACCAGGCGGGCGCTGTTCGTCGGCGTGCTGCTCGCACAGGCGGCCGTGCTGCTCGGCGGGGCGCTGCTGATCGACTTCTGGCTGCGCCGCGAGATGCACCTGGCCCCTGTCTGGGCCGACCGGCTGATGGTGTTCCAGCTCTCGGTATCGCTCTGCGTGTTCGTGCTGACCGCGACCGTGCTGGTCTTCGCCGGGCGACGCTACCGCGACTCCGTCGAGCACCGCAACAGCGTGCTCAACGCCGAGGTCCAGCGTGGCGTCCGCGACGGGTTGGCCCGACGCGACGCGTTGATCTTCGGGCTCGCCAAGCTCGCCGACTACCGGGACACGGACACCGGCGCCCACCTCGAGCGGATCGGCCGGTACGCCGGCCTGCTCGCCAACGCGTTGAGAGACCCGAACCCGGACGCGTACCCCGAGATCGACAACGCGTGGATCGAGCGCCTCACGCTGGCCAGCTCGCTCCACGACATCGGCAAGGTCGGCATCCCGGACCGCATCCTCCTCAAGCCGGGACGCCTGACCGATGCGGAACGCGATGTCATGCAGACCCACGCGTTGATCGGTGCCGACACGCTGATCGCGATCCGCCAGAAACTCGGCGCCGACCCGTTCATCGACATGGGCATCGAGATCGCGCTCCAGCACCACGAGAAGTGGGACGGCTCCGGGTACCCGTTCGGCATATCGGGCCGGGACATCTCGCTCTCGGCACGCATCGTCGCGATGGCGGACTTCTACGACGCCGTCACATCCGAGCGCGTCTACAAGGCGGCGATGACCCACGGGCAGGCCCGCAAGCTGATCCTCTCCCAGCGGGGCTCGCACTTCGATCCGGCCGTGGTCGACGCCTTCATCGAGTGCGCGAACCGGTTCGATGCCATCCGCTCGGCCAGCGAGAGATCGGGACACAGCCACGCCGAGCCCGAACTGAAGCAGATCGCGATCCGCCACATGGCAGAGACCAATGCGGACCCCGCCGATCGCCCCGTCCCGCAGGCGGCGTGATCCGGGGCAGCGCCCGCGAACCGGGCCCGCCCCCGCCCCGTACCATGCGGGATGCCAGCGACCGCCGACCAACAAGCCGTGCTCGACAGCCTCGCAGACCGCATCACCCCCGAGTTGCGATCGCTCACCGCGATCCGGCGTGATCTGCACGCCCACCCCGAGATCCGGTTCGAAGAACACCGGACCTCGCAGACCGTTCAGGACGAGTTGACACGTCTCGGGATCCGCTTCGCCGCGGGCATGGGCGGGCACGAGCCCGGGAAGGGCACGGGTGTCCTCGCGCACCTCCCGGCGACCGCCGACGCCCCGGGCCCGTGCATCGGGCTCCGCGCCGATATGGACGCCCTCCCGATCACCGAACGCACGGGCAAGCCATACGCCTCGACCAGCCCGGGCGTGATGCACGCGTGCGGGCACGACGGGCACACCGCGATCCTGCTGGGCGCCGCCCGGATCCTCTCCCAGACCGCGCACCGCCCCAACCCGGTCACCCTGGTGTTCCAGCCGGCCGAGGAGGGCGGCGCGGGCGGCGAGAAGATGTGCCGCGACGGAGCGCTCACAGGCGGGCCCGACGGCACGCTCGGACCCCCAGTGACCCGCATGTACGGGCTCCACGGCTGGCCCGGGCTGCCCATGAACACCATCGCGACCAAGCCGGGCCCGCTGCTCGCCTCCACCGACGAGATCAGGGTCACCATCACCGGGACGCAGGCCCACGCCGCCTACCCGCACATGGGCGCCGATCCGATCGTCGCGGGCGCTCAGATCATCAGCGCCGCACAGACCATTGCCAGCCGCAATGTCTCACCAGTCGGCTCGGTCGTGGTCACGTTCGGGGTGTTCCATGCCGGGACCGCGATCAACGTCATCCCGGAAGGAGCCGAACTCCGCGGCACGATCCGGACGCTCGACGCCGAGACCCGCGAACTCGCCAAGCACCGGCTCAGAGAGATCGTCGAGGGCGTGGCGTCGTCGATGGGCTGCCGGGGCGAACTGGAGATCACCGAGGGCTACCCGGTGACCCTGAACGACCCGGGCGAGGCCGAGCGGGTGCTCGAGACCGCCCGGGGCGCAGCCTTTGCGCGGGGGGCCGAGGTCTTCCCCGAGCCCTCGATGGGCGGCGAGGACTTCTCGTTCTACGCCAACAGGGTCCCCTCGTGCTTCTACTTGGTCGGGCTGATGCCCGACGGCGCGGGTGATGTCCCCCAACTCCACCAGCCCGAGTTCGATTTTCCGGATGACGCCATCGCGGTCGGGGTGGAGATGATGTGCCGCCTGGCGTTGAGCTAACATGACAGCCCCGGGACCAAGAAACCCGGGGCAGACGCGGACCGGGGCTGGATCGCCCCCGTCCGGGAACCGATGGGAGTGGGTATGAAGCGTCGCACAGCAATCGCCATGAGTCTTGGGCTGATCGCCCTGAGCACCCTGACCGGATGCCGGGTCGAGCGGACCGAGGGCCAGCGTCACCAGGCCCGAGCGATCGACACGGTGCTCCGTGCCGAGAGCGCCAGGCTCAACGCCGCCCCCCTCAGCGAACAGACGCTCGAGGACTACGCCCGCGTCAACAACATGTACCAGGAACTGCTCCACGCCCAGATCCGCTCGGGCGAAGCGGAGCCGCTGACGGTGCAGGAGGCCGAGGACAAGCTCCGCGAGATCGCGTCCGAGGCCCGCCTGCTCCCGGCGTACCAGAACTGGTCGCCCGAGGCCCAGAAGAACTTCGAGGAACAGTTCTGGCGTTTCCGACTCCAGAAGTGGCAGATGTGGCGTGGCCCGGGCTACATCTACGAGTAAGCCCCACAGCAACCGAACCCACCGAAAGCCGACCCCGACGGGTCGGCTTTCTTGTCGTTGGGCACCCGCACGCCCGACCCGCACGCCCGGATCAATCAGTCCTTCCGAGCCCGTTCCACCCGCGCGCGCAGTTCCTCGAGCAGCGCCGGGTCGTATGGCGTCATGCCGCGCTCGTGCCACTCTTCGAGATGCTCCTCGACATGCTCGGCCCACGCCAGTCCAGAGCGTTGGGGCGGCACCGTCGGTGTGTCCAGCAACTCGAAGATGATCGCGAATCCCTCGACGGGCATCGGCTCGGCGCCGAGGATGGCACCCCGGGCCTTGCCGCGGACGCGCTCGTCGGGGTCGGCGAGCATCGCGACGAAGAACGCCGCGTCATACCGGATGTAACCCCGCCCGGCGAGCTGCTCGGCCACGACCACGGCGGTCTCTCGCACGTCCGGCTGGGCGTGCCGCGACGCGCGCCCGAGGGCTTCGATGGTCTCGGGCGTGCCCGCATCGAGCGCCAGGAGGCCCCACGTCGCGAGCACCGCGACAGGCCACGACCGATGGTCGGCGTCCTCGCACAGGCGGGCGACCGACGCGTCGCGGTCGCGGGCGTGATCGGCCCATTCCCGCATGACGGGGTCGAGCGGACGCTCGACGTCGGGCCCGTGGAGCACACGCCACACCCCGTGCGAGCGTTGCCCGACCGCGCTAAAGAAGCCCGAACCGAGAAACCCGCCCCCACCTGACCCCACGCCGGGCGTCACGAGCAGGGCGGCCATCGCGGGGTACGCGTGGCGGGTCGGCAGGCTGTTCCCGGGCTTTGGCGCACCGAACGACGAGTAGAACGCGCCCATCGCCACGCCGGCGGCGTGCTGGACCGACACATCGTCGTCGAGCGTCGCCGACAGCAGCGCGTCGTACGCCCGATCGAACGCGTCGTTGAACGCCGACACGCGCGAGGCATACGGAACCGAGTTCGGGTACGCCCCGTAGAACGGCGCACCGTTCGGGTCCTCCGAATCCGTGATGACGCGGATCGCTCGCACACGATCGGCGGGGTCGGCGTCATCATCGCCCGCGATGCGGATCGCGCGGTTCAGCAGCGATCGGCGGGCCCGATCGGTCGTGGTGGGCAAACGCAGGCGGGCGGTCAGTTCCGTGGTCCACCCGGGCCCGAGGTTGTCGAGACGCTCGAACGAAGCGATCAGCGCCCAGGTGGGCGTGACGCGAGCCCAGCCGTGCTTCTGCACGCGCGGCACGTAGAGCAGAGACACCCCAACCAGCGCGACAACAAACGCGACGCACGCGAGCCCCCAGTGCCGACGGGTCAGGTAGAGCCGCCCCTCGTGGGCGTGCGCACGCCCGCACTCGGGGCAGGCGAGCCCCTCGGTGTGGGCCAGGTCGTAGTGGCATCGCGGGCACCGCCGCCGCCCGCGCGACCGGTCCACGAACAGCGCGGCCAGCACGCCGAGCGTGCCGAGACCGATCACCACCCAACCGATCGCCAGGAAGAGCATGACATAGGGTAATGCCCGGGCCCCGCCAGGGTTCGCGCCGTTCGTGATCCTCGGCGGATCGGAATCGCGGGCCCGCTCGAATACGATGCCCCGTGCCCGACGACCCGGACCCGATCCATCTCGATGAGGAGGGCTTCCAGCCCGCCGACGCGCCGCCGGCGTGGGGGACGGAGACACGCGCGGCCCGACTCGCGCGCCTGCTCAAAGCCGCCCGGGACCTGCCACCCGTCCCGGGCGTGTACCTGATGAAGGACCACAGGGGCGTGGTGCTGTACGTCGGCAAGGCCGCCAACCTGCCCGACCGCGTCGCGTCCTACTTCGTACCCAGCGCCGACCTCGGCCCCAAGAAGTCCCGCATGCTCGCCGAGGTCCATGTCTTCGACTTCCTCGCGACCGACAGCGAGTGGGAAGCCCTGCTCACCGAGAACCGGCTGATCAAGGACATCCGCCCGGCGTACAACGAACGCCTCGTCGACGACAAGTCCTTCCCCTACCTCGTCGTCACCCGCAACGAGGACTACCCGCGCGTGTTCGTGACGCGCAACCCCACCGGCGTCAACGAGAAGACCGGCGAGCAGTTCCCCGAGATGCGCAACGCGCGGATCTTCGGGCCCTTCGCCAACGCCGGCGCGCTCCGCGAAGCCGTCCAGACGCTGCAGCGTGTCTTCAAGTACCGCACCTGCAAGCTCGACATCGCCGAGGGCGACCCCAAGAACCGCTACTTCCGCCCGTGCCTGCTCGCCTCGATCGGCCAGTGCACCGCGCCGTGCAACGAGTCGATCTCCGTCACCGCCTACGGCCGGGACATCGACCGCTTCGTCAAGTTCCTCGGCACCAAACGGTCGGCCATGCTCCGCGAGATGCGCACGGAGATGGAAGACGCCTCCAAGAACCTCGAGTTCGAACGGGCCGCCGGGTTGCGTGACCAGATCAGGGCGATCGAGAAGCTCTCCGATCGCGGCAGCCGCTCCGACCAATGGCAGCCCGAGACCGAGATCGGCTACATCGACCCCAAGAAGGGCACCGCCGCCCTGCAGAAAGCCCTGGGCATGGAACGCCCCATCCGCTGCGTCGAGGGCTTCGACATCGCCCACCTCCAGGGCGGCGAGACCGTCGGCAGCAAGGTCTGCTTCATCGACGGCAAGCCGTTCAAGGACGAGTACCGACGCTACCGCATCAAGTCCTTCACCAACCTGCCCGGCGGGCGGGCGAACGACGATTACGCCGCCCTGGCCGAGGTCGTGTCACGCCGATACCGCGAAGCCGGCGCCGGGCACGAGTTGTACCCCGACGTCATCCTCATCGACGGCGGGCTCGGACAGCTCCACGCCGCCCTCGAAGCCTTCGACACGCTGGACACCAAGCCGCCGATGGTCATCTCGATCGCCAAGAAAGAAGAGCTGGTCTACGTGCAGCGCGAGAAGGAGCCCATCCGGCTCAGCCGCAACAACGCGGGCCTGCGCCTGCTCCAGCAGGTCCGCGACGAGGCCCACCGCTTCGCGCAGCACTACCACCACATCCTCAGGCGCAAGAAGACGCTGGGGGAGTGACTCACCGCCGGCGCAGGTAGTACACCACCCACGCGTACTCGTCGGCCTCGACAACCACGGGGACGAACACGGTCCGGTCCCACGGGTGGTAGTCGCGCCGGTAGCGGCCGTGCTTGTCGTAGGAGCCGCGTGAGCCCAAGCCCCACTCGCGGACCGGCTCCTGCTGCACGACTTGCTTGGTGCCGAGGTAGTGGGCCGACCAGACGGCGTAGTCCGCCCCGATCTCGGCCGCGAACTCCCCGAGCGAGCCGTCCTCGGGGCTGAGATGGTTGGTCGAGCGGAACACGCTGCGCCCGAGCACGATGATGTCGCGCGGGTCTTCGCTGATCTGCAAGCCGGTGAGCAGTTCGGCCTGCTCGCCCATCTTCTGCTCGCGGGTCCACTCGTCCCGGTGTACGTCCGACGCCGCCCGCTCGGCCTCGATGCGACGCAGCGTGCCGTCTATCCGCGCCCACGGCACCTCGCGCACGATCACAACCTCGGTCGGCTCGTACACGCCGACGCGGGCCCCCTCGTAGTGGTCCTGCCATGTGCTCGTGCAGCCGGCCAGCGGCACGCCGGGCACCACGCCTAGCACCAACGCCGACAAACAAAGCAACGGGTGTCGCATCGCGCCCCCTCCCGCGGAAACCGGGCGTCAGGGCGACGATGGCCGCTGTCGCTCTTGCTCGGCAAGCATTTCCTCGAAGCGTTCGTGCGGGATCGACTGCACGATCCCGTCCCCGAACAGCACGTGCACGCCCCCGTCCATGTGCTTGGGGTCCTCGTACGCCAAGATCTCGGTGGCGCTGAACGACTGCTCTCCCAACCCGGTCAGGATGTACGAGACACCGTCCCCGTCCTCGAGCGGCGACACCAGGATCTCGGGCGCGAGCAGACCCTCGTCCAGCAGGATCTCGAACGCCCGGTCCGCGGGCGGGAACCGGCCGTCGTTGCTGCTTGCGTAGACGGTCATCGCCTGCCCGATCGATCGCAGTTGCGTGCTGCTCTTCAGCTCCATCGCGGTCTGGCGTGCGGCACCCAATGCGGGCAGCATGATGCCGATCCACAGGCACGAGCCGAACAGCCCCAAGGCGCCCAGGACGGTGCCGGCGACCGCGAAGCCCTGGCCGCGCAGCTTGCCGGCCCCCGTCGTCGCGATCCCGACGATGCCCATGATCAACGCGGGGAGCGCCGTCAGCGGGATACAGACCCCGACGATCCCGAGGATCATCGACCACAACGCGACCTGAGACAGCCGGTCCGAATCGTGCGGCGGGTAGCCCGGCTGCGGCATGGACGCATCGGGCGGCGGGTTCGTCTGGGTCATCGGCCGGCTCCCTGCGGTCGTGGGCTCTCCGGACGCGGGGCTCAGCCCTCGTCCATCGCCGCATGATAGCGGGACATGACGTTCGCGCGCGTGATCAGCGCGATGGGCTTGCCCGCCCCGAAGGCATCGGTCATGCAGAGGCTGGACACGTCGTTGGCCGAGAACTTCTCGAGGACGCCGTCCAGCGTCTCGTCCGCCTGGACCGCGGGCAGTTCGGTCTGCATCAGCTCGGCGACCAGCAGCAGCGGTATCGCTTCGCGGTCGATCAACGCCGTCCGCATGTCCGCGCCGGTCACCATGCCGATGTACCTGCCCTCGGCGTCCACGACCGGGAAATCGGGCACGTTGTGGTACGCGTGCAGGGTGATGAGCTTGCTCAACGGATCCGATGCGTACACCGGCTCGCGCGGGAGCGGCGTCGGCGTGACCGAAGACACGTGCACGTGCCGCAGCACGGACAGATCCCGGGCCGTCCCGATCCGCACGCCAGCCCGACGCAGCTTGGCGGTGTAGATCGAATCGGGCATGAGCTTGCGGGCGATCGTCGTCGAGACGATCGCGGCCAGCATGATGGGCGCCAGCACCTTCGGCTCTCGCGTCAGCTCGAACAGGAGCAGGATCGCCGTCATCGGCGCGAACGTGGAGCCGGCGACCACCGCGGCCATCCCGACCAACGCGTAGCTCGCAGGCGAGCCCACATCGGGCACCAGCCCGAGCTCGTCGAGGGCCACCCCGAACGCGCCACCGACGGTGGCTCCCACGAACAGGCTGGGAGCGAACACGCCCCCGGAGCCGCCCGTCGCCAGGGTCGCCGTCGTCGCCAGGATCTTGCAGCACATCAGGATCACGAGCAGCACCATCGCGCCCCAGGTGATGTCGGCCAGCGTGTACGCGCCGGGATCGAGCAGCTGGCGGATCATCTCGTAGCCGTTCCCGAAGAACACCGGCACCGCCCCTTCGCTGAGCACCAGCGATCCCTGATCGAACGCGCGGAACAGCGAGAGGCCCGCGATGCCGAGGACCCCGAGCACGAACGCCCCGATCACCGGCTTGACGATCGGGTGGATGCGGACCCGGGCGACGAGGTCTTCCGCGCCCTCGAGGGTCAGCGTGAAGGCCCAGGCAGCGAGCGCGCAGACGACGCCGAGCATGACGTAGTTGGGCAGTTCCCAGGCCGTGAAGACGTAGCCCGTCAGCTCGAACGCGAAGATCGCCTCGTTCTCTCCGAGGAGCACCTGGGTCAGCCCGGTCGCGAAGACGCTGGCGATCACGATGGGCGTGAACGCGCGGAGCGAGAAATCGCGCAGCAGGATCTCGAGCGCGAAGAACACGCCGGCGATCGGCGCGTTGAAGATCGATGAGATCCCCGCCGCCGCCCCGCAACCGATCAGCGTGCCGACGGAACGGCGGGGAACACCGAGCGTGCGCGCGATGACCGAGCCGGCGACCGATCCGATCTGGACGATCGGGCCCTCCGCCCCGGCCGAACCCCCGCTGCCGACCGTCGCGATCGACGCGAGCACCTTGACGAACCCCAGCTTGGCACGCATGACGCCGCCCCGCCGGACGATCGCGTCGAGCACCTGGGGAACCCCGTGCCCGCTGGCCTCCCGGGCGAAGAAGTACACCAGCAGGCCGCAGATCAGCGCCCCGACCATCGGGATCAGCGGGAGCAGCCACAGACCTCCGGACGAATGCTGGAGCGATTCTTGCCAGTGCGCGGTGGTATGCTCGGCCCAGACGAGCCCGGCATCGAAGAGGATCGCGCCGATCGCGCCGATACACCCGATGATCGCGCCGACGATGTTCAGCCAGCCGTCGGGATGATCGCGCACCCAACGCCTCATCCAGAGCGGGCCGAACGCGAGCTGTCCTTGCTTGGCCGGGATGCGCGACACACGCGATCGTACCACCCCGGGGCGTGGCGATGTGGCGCGCGATCAGACCTCGTCGAGGAAGTTCACCCGCCCGGTGCCGGTCTCGTACACCGCCGCGACGACCCGGCAGCGCTTGTCGCGGACCCGATCGCCGATCAGGGGGCTCATCTCGACCATGGTCCGGGCGACATCCATCGCGTGCTGGCGCACCACGCCGTCGACCTCCTCGTCGCTCACGGTCGTGTTGGATGAGCCCGTCCTCCGATCGACCGGGTGCGCCGCCCAGACCTCTCCGAGCAGCGACGCGATCTCCGGCCCATAGGTCCGGTCGGTGGCGCCGCCCTGCAACGCCGCCCGGACCACGCCGCAGCCCGTATGGCCGAGCACCAGAACGAGCGAGACACCCAGAACCGACACCGCGTAGTTGACGCTGGAGACCTCGTGGTCGCCCGCCGTGTTGCCGGCGGTCCGCACCACGAAGAGATCGCCCAGCCCCTGATCGAACACGAACTCGACCGGCACCCGCGAGTCCGAGCACGCCACGATGCAGGCGAAGGGCTCCTGCTTCTCCGCCAACGCCCAGATGCGGGCCGAATCGATCCGCCCGGACGAGACCTCGTCCCGCAAGAACCGCGCGTTGCCGGCACGCAGGCGCTCCAGCGGGTCGTTGGGATCATCGATCATGTCGCCGCCAGCTCGCGCGGATCGCCCTCGAGCGCCAAACCCTCCACCTTCGGGGCGTCGTTCAAGGGCTTGCCCTTCGCGTCCGTCAGGGGCGTGCCGTCCGTGAAACGCTCGATGATCAGCACCGGGTGCCGCTTCTCGTGCGCGGCGAGTTGCTTCTCGAGCTCGTCGCGGTGCGCATCGTCGAGCTCGGTCCACTTGCCACGCCCGCGACACTTCGGGAACCGCGAACAGCCCAGCCAAGGACCCCGCACGCCCGAACGCAGGTTCAGGGGAGACTCGCAGATCGGGCACGGCAGATCGGTCAGCAGCGGCGGGATCGACGGGGCGGCGACAAAGCCCTTCTTGTCGATGTTCAGGATCATGCCGTCCTCGTTCGTCTCGCCGTCCTCCAGAGGCGTGGTGAGGAACGGCCCGAAACGCCCGGTCTTCTTGATCATCGGGCGCCCGGTCTTCGGGCACCTCACATCGACGAACTCGGCCAGCTGCGGACGCCCCTGACGGTCGCACGGGCACGCGTAGTTGCACTCCGGATAAGTCGAGCATGACAGGAACCGCCCGTTCTTCCCGAACCGGTACACCAGCGACGACCCGCATGTCTCGCACCGGTACTCTTCGGGAGCCGGGCGGGTCTCCGCCTTGGCGTGGGTCATCGACTCGTGCGCCCGCTCGAGACTCTCGCTGAACCGCTCGTAGAACCGCTCGAGCATGTCGATCCAGTCGAGGTGCTCCTCCTCGACCTGATCGAGCTGGGCCTCCATCTCGCGGGTGTAGCCCATATCCATCAGACGCGGGAAGCCCTCGATCAGCTTGTCGGTCACCACCTCACCCAGGTCCGTCGCGTGCAGCATCCGCCCGACGGCTTCGACGTACTTGCGGTCCTGGATCGTCTGGATGATCGCGGCGTAGGTCGAGGGGCGCCCGATCCCCTCGGACTCGAGCACCTTGATCAGCGACGCCTCCGAATAGCGCGAGGGCGGCGACGAGAAACGCTGGCGTGGGTCCATGTGGAACGGGTGCAGCGCCTGCTTCTCCCCGAGCTTCGGCAGATTCAGCTCGTCGCCCGAGCCCGGCACGCCCGAAACCCTGTAGAACCCATCGAACGCCAGCGTCCGCCCCGACGCGCGGAACACCGCCCTGCCGCCCTCGCCTCCGCGGATACGGACCTGGGTCTGGTCCCACTCGGCCGGCACCATCTGGCAGGCGACGAACCGCTCCCACACCAGCGTGTACAGCCGCAGCTCGTCCGCTTTGAGAACACGCTTGAGACTGTCGGGGGTGCGGGACGGGTCGGTCGGGCGGATCGCCTCGTGGGCTTCCTGCGCCGCTTTGTTCGACGACTTGTAGAAGACCGGCTTCTCGGGCAGGTATCGCTCGCCGTACGTCTTCGCGACGTGCCCCCGGGCGGCGTTGACGGCCTCGGGCGCCAGGTGCGTCGAGTCGGTCCGCATGTAGGTGATCAGACCGACCGGGCCCTCGCCCGGGATGTTCACGCCCTCGTAGAGCGATTGGGCCGCCCGCATGGTCCGCTGGGCGCCGAACCCGAGCCGGCTCGATGCGGCCTGCTGCATCGTCGACGTGATGAACGGGGGCGAAGGACGCGACTTCGTCCGCTTCGTATCGATCGACTCGATCGCGTACGCCGTCCCCGGGTCGCACACGCCCGAGACGCTCCGCGACCAACGCGCCGGCCCGAGCCCGCTCGGGTCTTCGCCCGTCCGGACCGAGACATCGCGCAGCCCGCACGCCTCGGCGACCTTCGACACGCCCCCGCTCAGGTCGTGCGTCTCGGGCCTACCGAACGCGATCCGGACCATGTCCATACGCTCGGATACCGCGTCCTCGGTCGTCAGCTCGGACTCGGGCACGACCTCGGCGCTCCTGATCATCGGCTCGAACTTCTCGCCGTCGAACTCGATCAGCTCGGCGCGGATGCCCCCGTGCTCGCCCAGCCACGCGTTCTGAGCCTTGACCGTCGGCCCGTTGCCCTTCTCATCGCGCTCGGCGAGGAACGCGCGGAACGTGTCGCCGAGACCGGCGGCGCCCGAGCCTTCCAGCGTGAAGTAGCCCGTGACAGACCACGTCTCGTCGGGCACAAAGGCGCGGATCTCACGCTCGCGCTCGACGATCACCCGCACCGCGACCGACTGCACACGCCCCGCGCTCAGACCGCGCGCGACCTTCTTCCAGAGCAACGGCGACACCTGGTACCCCACGATCCGGTCGAGGATCCGACGTGCCTGCTGCGCGTTCACACGGTCCTCGTCGATCGCGTGGGGCTTGCTGAACGCCTTCTCGATCTCCGCCTTCGTGATCGCCGGGAAGATGACCCGCTTGGCTTCCTTCGACGGGATGCCCAACTCCTGCGCGAGATGCCACGCGATCGCCTCGCCCTCCCGATCCAGGTCGGTCGCGAACCAGATCTCGCCCCCGCCCTTCTGCGCGTCCTTGGCGGCCCGCTTCAGGTCCTTGATGACGTTCTCTTTGCCCTTCAGAATCTCGTAGCTGGGCTGGAAACGCTTCTCGATCTTCACCCCCGGCACGGGGTCCTTGACGCCCTTGGGGTTCTTGCTGGGCAGGTCGCGGACGTGCCCCACCGACGCCATGACGTGGTAGTCGAGCCCGAGGTACTTATTAATGGTGCGCGCCTTGGCGGGCGATTCGACGATCACCAGATCCTTGCCGGCGGCCTCGCCGGCTTTGTAGCTCTGCTTGGACCCGCTGCGACCCTTCGAAGCGGTCTTCTTGCCCGCTTTCTTCGTGGTCTTCTTGGAGGTTTTCTTCGTGGTCTTCTTGGCCATGCAACTACCTGGCCCGTCTGTCGGCAGTGACAGGGTCGGGGCTGGAGCGAAGCCGGACAGAAAGCCCGAGTCAAGCCGCGTTTTCCCGGCCCGCATACCCGACACCCCTATAGGGGTGTCGGAAAAACTGTATTCACAATGACTTGCGCGATATCCGTCGGGTCGCGATCCGTCGATGGGATCCAGGCGCTGCCGTTCCGGGTGGACAACCGGCGGAGCCACGTCCGCTGGTTTTTGCCCAGCCGACGGCTCTCGATCTTCACCCGCTCCGCCGCGTCGGCTAAGGACTGACGCCCCTCGAGATGGGGCACGAGCTGCTTGTACCCGATCGCCTCGCGGGCCTGCTCGCCCAGCCGACCGGTTTCCCACAACCCCCGGGCCTCCTCGACCAGCCCGGCGTCGAGCATCGCCCGGACCCGCCGGTTGATCCGTCGATTGAGCGCCCCGACCTCCCAATCCAGCCCGACGAGCACCGCGTCCGGGCGGGCGATCCGCTCGGCGTCCCACTGGGCCTGCAGCACGCTGATCGGCGTGCCGGTCTCGCGGTGCACCTCGAGCGCACGCACGGTCCGTCGGATGTCGCTCGCGTGGATGCGGGCGAACGCCTCGGGATCCACCCGTTCGAGCTCGGCGCGGCGCTCGGGCTGTGACATCTCGGCCACCGCGTCGCGCACCGCGTCGCTCGGCTGCGGCCCGTCGAACAAGCCGTCCAGAAACGCCTTCACGTACAGGTTCGTCCCCCCCACCACGATCGGCACACGGCCGCGCGAACGGACCGCGTCGATCAGCGGCTCCGCCCGCGCCAGCCAGTCGTGCACCGTGAACCGCTCGGTCGGCTCGACGAGGTCGATGAGGTGGTGCGGCACGCCCCGGCGCTCTTCGCCAGTCGGCTTGGCCGTCCCGATGTCCATGCCCCGGTACACCTGGAACGCGTCGGCCGTCACGACCTCTCCACGCCCGATGCCGGCCCGCTCGAGCGCGAACGCCAGCTCGACCGCGACCGCCGTCTTGCCGCCCGCCGTCGGGCCCGCGATGACCGGATACCGATCCACACGAGAGCCTACGCCGGTTTCGTTCGCTCGGGCTCGCGTATCCGTCGCTCCCGCCTAGAGTTGGGGCCATGCCCATCCCCCGCGTCGCCATCGTCGGCCGACCCAACGTCGGCAAGAGCTCCCTGCTCAACCTGATCGCCCACGAGCGGATCGCGATCGTCGATCCCACGCCGGGCGTGACGCGCGATCGGCTCAGCGTCATCGTCGATCTCCAGGCCCCCGACCAGGTCGGGCCCGAGAAGACCATCGAGCTGACCGACACCGGCGGCTTCGGCGTGTACGTCGCCGAAGGGCGGCGGTACGACGAGGTCGGCGCCGATCTCGCGTCGCTGACCGACGACATCGAGCACCAGATCGCCGAGGCCGTCACCAACGCGGACCTGATCCTGTTCTGCGTCGACGTGCAGGCGGGCATCACGCCCCAGGACGAAGCGATCGCCCAGATGCTGCGCGAGCAGAAGCTCGGGCGGCGGGACGGCGGGAGCGGGCTCACGCCCGTGCGTGTGATTGGCACCAAGACCGACGGGCAGAAGTGGGAGCCGCACGGCTACGAGCTCAGCGCTCTCGGCTTCGACGAGCCGCTCCTGATCTCGTCCACATCGAAGTACTTCCGACGTGACTTCTTGGACACGCTCTACGAGCTGGTGCCCATGAACGAAGACCCGCCCGAGCCGGACGCCGACCTGCGCGTCGCGATCATCGGCAAGCGCAACTCGGGCAAGAGCACCCTGATCAACCGGCTCGCGGGCGAGCCGCGGATGATCGTCTCGGAGATCGCGGGCACGACCCGCGACGCCGTGGACGTGCGGCTGGAGTACGACGGGCGCTCGATCGTCGCGATCGATACCGCGGGGCTCCGGCGGAAGAAGTCGTTCCAGGATCAGATCGAGTGGTACGCGCTCGACCGCGCCGAGCGGGCGATCGCCCGGGCCGAGGTCGTGATGCTGGTCATCGACGCGGCTGAGAAGATCTCGCAGGTCGATGAGCACCTCGCGCAGATGGTCGTCAAAAGCTTCAAGCCGTGCGTCATCGTGGTCAACAAGTGGGACCTCGCCCAGGGACGCGCCGACGAGAAGGGACGCGAAGCCTCGCCCGAACGCTACGAGAACTACATCCGCCGTGAACTCAAGGGCCTGAGCTTCGCGCCCATCGCGTTTATGTCCGCCAAGGACGGCCTGAACGTCAAGGAAACGCTCGACCTCGCGACCGAACTCAAAGCCCAGGCCTCGACCCGTGTGGGCACCGGGCAACTCAACAGGACGATCAAATCGATCCTCGAGCAGCGCGGCCCGTCGAACAGCCTCGGCGCCGAGGCCAGGGTCTACTTCGCAAGCCAAGTCAAGACCAACCCCCCCACGCTCGTGCTCGTCGTGAACGACCCGGACCGGTTCACGAACAACTACGAGCGCTACATGATGAACCGCTTCCGGGAAACACTCCCGTTCGACGAGGTGCCGATCCGGCTGATCCTGCGTGCCAAGTCACGCGTGGACAAACGACTCCGCAAGGGCGGCAAGGCCGATCTGCATATGCCCGACCAGCAGACCGGCGCGTTCGACTCGGACCTGCCCGCCGACCGCATCGACCAGGAGGCGCTGCTGGCCGATCTGCCCGACGACGCGGCGGCCTACTTCGACGACTGAGCGCAGTTCCTGCCCGCCGGAGCCGGGTGTTTTCCCCACACGCCGAACCGCCCGCGGGCCATAACACGGCGCGCCCCGCCATTGTGTTCTGTCACGCGTGACAAGGACCGGAGTCCGACGCGCACAAGACCGATGCCCGTACGTGGAGTTCCCTAAAAAAACACCCCGGCCGGTCCTTTATTGGGCGCTCTTCTCGCTCTGGCTGATGGCGTTCGGCGCCGGCGCGGGCGTGCTCGGTGCCTACGCGAGCCGTGCCGGCGAGGTCTCCGAGACACCAGCCGTCTGGCCGATCGGGCTGGGCCTCGATCGACTCTTCGACGACGGACCGGCGCGCCACGCCCCGGCGTATCCGGGGGTGTGGACGGTCGTGATGGCGGCCCACCCGGAGTGCCCCTGCACCCGGGCCTCGATCCAAGAACTCCGCTACGCGCTGGCGCACGCCAGCGAGCCCTACCGGCTGTTCGTGCTCGCGTACGAGCCGGAGCACATGCCGGGATTCGCGAGCACGCCCGCGATGGCATCGCTCGCCGAGCGCGAGCACACCCGCGTCGTGATCGACACCGACGGCGCGATCGCCCAACGCCTCGGCGGGGTCACCAGCGGCTTCGTCAGCGTGTACGACCGGGGCGGACGGCTCCGGTTCGCGGGCGGCGTCACCCCAACGCGGTCACACACCGGCCCCAACACGGGGTCGGCATCGGTGCGTGCGTTGCTCAGTGGCGATGACCCGCCCGCGCCAGCGGCGCCGGTGTACGGCTGCCCGATCCGGACCGACACCCAGACGCCCAAGACCTATTCATCACCCCTCGGATCCTGCACAACCGGAGGAGCACCGCCGTGCCAACCTTGACCCACGAACAACACCACGACGACGACTCTGTCGCATCGTTGACCGAACGCCTCGGGGCGATGCTCCACGAACTCCACGCCCGGACCGATCGGGTGCTGGCGTGCGCACTCGGTGCGCAGTGGGTCGTGCTGATCGCCATCGCGCTGATGTACTCCCCGAAGACCTGGATCGGCGCGACATCGAGCCCGAACGTGCATCTGATCGGGTCGGTGCTGCTGGGCGGGCTGGCCACAGCGGTGCCGGCGGCGCTGGCGTGGTTCTCGCCCGGCGTGCTGGCGACACGCATGAGCGTGGGTGTCGGGTTCGCGGTGATGGGCGGGCTCTTCGTCCACGCGGGGGGCGGGCGGATCGAGTTCCATTTCCATTACTTCGCGTCGATGGCCGTTCTGGCGATGTACCGCGATTGGCGGGTGCTGGCCGGCGCGACCGGCGTGGTCGCCGCGGATCACATCATCCGGAACCTCGTCTTCCCGCAATCGATCTTCGGGATCCCGGATGTCAGCAAGCTCCGCTGGCTCGAGCACGCGGTGTGGCTGCTCGCCGAGGTCGGGTTCCTGTCGTACGCCTCGGTGCGTGGTTACGCCGAGATGAAAGCCGCCGCCGATCGCGAGACCCGGCTCGACCGGGTCGCCGAGAGCATCACGCAAGCCGCCGCCTCGATGGGGAGCCGGCTTGCCGAGATCGAATCCTCACGCGATCTGACCAAGAGCCTCTCGATGAAGGACGACGGCTCGGGCCTGGCGCTCGTCGGGAACGCGGTCGATGGGTTCCTCGAATCGATGCGTGAGACCATCACGGTGATCAAGTCGACCGCGATCGATTCGAGGACCGCCTCGATGAACATCGCCGACGCCGCGGCCGAAACCTCGGGCATCACGCAGAGCATGTCCGAGCGTGCGAGTTCCGCGATCGAACGCGCAGACCTGGCCAAAAGCAGCGCGGGCGAGGGCGGGGAGGTGATCGGGTACTCCATCCGGAACATGGAGGAGATCCGCTCCAAGATCGAAGAGTCGGCCTCCGCTGTCGCCGAGTTCGTGACCGCGAGCGACACGATCGCCGAGTTCGTCCAGACGATCGGCGATATCGCCGATCAGACCAACCTGCTGGCGCTCAACGCCGCGATCGAAGCCGCCCGCGCGGGTGAGCACGGGCGCGGGTTCGCGGTCGTCGCCGACGAGGTCCGCAAGCTGGCCGATCGCTCGCTGTCGGCTGCGTCAGAGATCCGCGACGCGATCACCGAACTGCGGGATAACTCCCGGGACGCCGCCGATCAGATGCGCGCCACCGTCGGCGAAGCCGGGCAGAACGCCAGCCTCGCCACCAAAGCCGCCGACTCCCTCGGGGACATCGTGAACGGCGTGGAGCAACTCGCGACGGAGATCGCGGGCATCGCCGAGGCGATCAACGAGGTGAACTCTGCCGCGGAGCACTCGGCGCAGTCGTGCGACGGGCTCGCACGACAGATCGACTCGCTGACCGAGACCGCCGAGCGCTTCGTCGTGTAGCCACAATCCGCTACCAATCGGACAGGAAGCCGCCCCGGATCTCCGGGGCGGCTTTCGCTTTGAGTCTCCAACCGAGCGGTGTCACGCGTTGCCGTCACTCGGACGCGAAGTCGGAGCCGGCTCCTCGTGCTCGACCACCTTGCCGAGCGCCGTGGGCAAGTCGATGCCGGCCTGCTTGGCAAGCTCGTGCACCTGCGGCAGCGACCCGATCATGCCCGACAGGAAGTCCGAGGTCGCGTTGCGGCTGCCCTCACCGTTCTGCCCGCGTCCCGAGTCCCACACCGTGATCTTGTCGATCTTCAGGTTGCTGATCGCCTTGACCTGCTCGGCCACCAGCTGCGGGAGCTGCTCGATCATCAAGAGCGTCGGCGCAACCTGCGGGTTCTCGGCGCATGCCTGGACCAGCTGGCGGTAGCCCTCGGCCTTGGCTTCGAGGACTTGCTGCACGCCCTTCGCCTCGGCCTCGTACTTCGCCAACGTGGCGTCCGCTTCGCCTCGGGCCTCGCGGCGTTCGCGCTCGGCGACCGCCTCGGCCTCGATCTCGATCCGCTTCTTCTCGATCTCTTGCGGCGCCAGCTCGTCCTTGGCCAGCCTCGCCAACTCCTCCTCACGCTCGGCGAGGAAGATCTTCTGGCGTGCCTCCGCCGACGCGACATCCGAGCGGCGCTTCGCCTCGGCCCGGATCTCGGCGAGCTGGGCGTTCGATTCGGCGACCTTCGCGGAACTCATGTTCTCGCCCTCGACCGCGCTCGCTTCCGCCGAGGCGACCTGCACACGCTGTTCCCGCTCGGCCCGCTTCGACGCCGCCACCGTTTCCGCGGTCCTCTCCGCGGTCGCGATCTCGAGATCGCGCTTGGACTCGACCTCGCCCTTGACCGCCTCGGCTTCGAGCCGGGCGACCTCGACACGCTGGGTCTGCTCGGCCGCCTTCTGGCCCTTCTCGGCCATCGCGCGTTCCTCGGCCACACGCACGTTCCGCTCGCGCACCGCGACCGCCTCACCGACCGCGCCCTCGCGTTCCTGGCCCGCGACCTCGACCTTGGCCCGGTTGATCGCCTCGGCGGCCGCACGCTGACCGATCGCCACGATGTAGCCCGACTCATCGGTGATATCGCGGATGTTCACGTTGATCAGCTCGAGACCGATCTTGTTGATCTCCTGCGCCACGTTCTCGTTGATCAGGCTCATGAACTTCTCGCGGTCGGTGTTGATCTCCTCGATCGACAGCGTCGCGATCACCAGGCGCAGCTGGCCCAGGATGATGTCCTGCGCCTGCTCGCGGATCTGGGCGGCACCGAGCCCGAGCAGACGCTCGGCCGCGTTGGCCATCATCACCGGGCTCTTGGAGATACCCACCGTGAACGTGCTGGGCACGTTCACGCGGATGTTGTTCAGCGACAGCGCGCCCTCGAGCGGGATGTCGATCGATAGCGGCTCGAGCGACATGAAGCCGTAGTCCTGGATGACCGGCCACACGAACCGCCCGCCGCCGTGGTAGCACTTGGCCGACTGGTTCCCGCTGCGTCCCCAGATCACCAGGATCCGGTTCGACGGGCAACGCTTGTACCGTGTCGCATAGAACATCAGGCAGAAGAACACCAGGAACAGCACCACCGCGATCGCCACGATGATGACCACCCCGGTGCCCATGCCGGATCCGGATTGTGCGAGAGTGAGCGTCCTATCCATATTGGTCCTCCGTAGATTGTGTTTGGATGGAAGGGGAGCGGCCGCCGCCTACGGGGCGACGCCGCATGAATGATGTGTCAAGGTTCAGGCGGGCTCGACGACGACCACACCGCCGGCCTCGTCGGCCTCGACGATCCGCACGGTCGCGTGGGTCGCGATCGGCTCGTCACCCTCCTGGCGCGCGTGCAGCTCGTGCTGCCCGTTGTTGTGCACCAGCATGATCCGCCCGGTGCCCCCGCCGCGCGGCGGGATCATGATGTACACGGGTGCTTCCATGCCGACCGTCTTCGACAGCCGCAGGTTGGCGTCGGACTGGAGCTTCATCATCGACCTGGTGATCTGGTAGATCATGTAACCGACACCGAAACCGGCCGCGACACCCGCCAGCACCGAGACGAAAAAACTCAGCTCGACCGCGCGGAAACAGACCAGCCCGATCCAGCCGAACCCCACCATGAACGCGGCCAACGTCTGCGTGCTCAGCAGCTTCGCGTCCGCGCCGGGATCGTCCATGTGCGAGTCCGCAACGCCGTCGCCGTCCATGTCCCCGCCCACCTGGGACAGCCCGAGCTGCAAGACGAGGAACCCGGTTCCGAACAAGGCGGGGGCCGTGAACCAGGGAGCCTGACCGCCGAAGAGAGCGTCGAACATGTGAAATCCTCCCGCACGGATCGCGCATCCGATCTTACCGGACGTGCGCATCAAACGTGCTGTTTCGGGGGAGACCCTGCGCGTCCGCCAGGACCCTCCGGCGACGCCTCCGGTGCTTTATTGGGACTTTTGGCGCTCGGATTTCAGCCCTCGGCGCTCACTGCACCATCGCCCGCAGCGCCCGCAGGCACGCGGATGACCGCGCCGACACGTTGTAGACCGGACGCGGCGGGCGCCCGTCTTCGATCACCCTTCGGACCAACCCGATCGATTCCAGATCGCCCAGCGCGATCGACGCCGCCCGATCCGTCACGAAGCCCAGCGCGTCGGTGATCTCGCCAAACCGGTGCGCCCCGCTTCCCACGGCGGCCAACGCGGGCATCGACCACTTCCGCAGCCCAAGGTCCATCGCGTCGATCCGTTCGAGCGCCCGCACTAGCGCCGCCGACGGAGGCGCCGCCACGCGTCCCCGCCCGGTCAGCACGAACTCGGGGCGGAGCGGGTGCCCGTGCCCGCTGTTCTCTTGCACGAGGCCCAGCTCGAGCAGCAGATCGATCGACTGTCTCGCGGTCGCCCGCCCCGCGCCGGTGCGGTTCGCGAGGGCGACCAGGCGCCCGCCCCCGCCGCCGGACTCCAGCTCGGCCAGCAGCGGCACCGCCCAGCGACGCGCGAAGAGCCCGGTGAGCAGACTCCGCTCTCCCGCCCTTCCAGATGTCCTGCCTGTGGCGTCGTCCATGCAATTCTCCAAAAGCCCGCCGAGCGCGGCTTGAAACCAGAGTATAGTTACTATATTTTAAATCGTCAAGCAGAATCACACACAGGAGATCACCATGCCTTCACATCTGAACTACGACGCCGGGCTCACCATCGCGATGCGGTGCAGCGACCTCGAAAAATCGCTCGCCTGGTACCAGGACATCCTCGGGTTCGGGCTGCTGTACCGGATGGAAGACATGGGCTGGGCCGAGGTCAGCACCGAGACCCCGGGCGTCAACGTCGGGCTGTCGCAGGTCGAGCACGTCAAGCCCGGCGGTCCCGTGCCCACGTTCGGGGTGAAGGACATCGCCGACGCACGCGCCAAGCTCGAGGCCGCCGGTGTCCACTTCGACGGCGAGACCCAGACCATCCCGGGCATGGTCAGCCTCGCCACGTTCTACGACCCCGACGATAACGCGCTCATGCTCTACGAATCGCTCGAAGACTCCACCCGCTGACCGAGGATCTCACCGATGCACACCGCCATGATCATCACCGCCGTCTTGGCGGCTGCCAGCCCTCGCCTCCCGCCGACCCCCCACGATCTCGCGCCACCGCCCGGCTCGTTGCCGTCGGACCAGATGGATCTCAGCGTCTTCGAGCCGCTGATCGGGACCTGGACCACCGCGGGCGATGGGCCTCCCATGCAGGAGACCTGGATGCCGGCGCACGGCAACAACATCACCGGAGCGCTCCGCTGGTACGCCGATGACGGCACGGTCCGCTTGTACGAGCTGATGACGATCACCGCCGAGCGGGACGCCGTCCGGCTCCGTGTGCGCCACTTCGACAAGCACATGAACCCGTGGAAGAGCGAGGCCGGGGGGCCGATGGTCCTCACGCTGGCCGGTGCCCGTGACGGCGTGCTCTCGTTCGAAGCCGAGTCGGGAACGGGGTCGCTGCGGACCATGACCTACGACCTGAGGACCCGGGATCGGGCCGGGGTCGTGCTCGGCTTTGGCGATGAACAGACGGACACCGTGATCGCGTTCGAACGGATGAAGGACTGACCGGGCCAGATCAGGCGGCGTTGCCGTAGTCCTCGAACCCGAAGTCGTCCGTATCGTCACGCGTCGGCGGATCGAACACGCCCCACGAGTCCTTGGGCAGGTGCCTGTGGTGCACGCGGATCACCCGCTCGAGTTGGTCGCAGAACAGCCCGCCGATGATCGAAACCGTCCGCACGTCCTGCTCGGCGAACGCACGACCCTGATCGCGGAACAGCGTCAGCACCGCGAGGCACTCGTCGTCCGCGCAGCACGAATACACCAGCGTGCCGCGGTCTTCCAGCCAGTGCGCGTCCGCCCCCAGCCAGGCGGCGATCTCGGTGTGCCCGCTCAGCTCGTGCACGCCCGGACGCTCCTCGAAGACGGGTGCGAGCGAATCGGCGAGGTGATCGAGCATCAGCTCGGCGTGATCCTTGGGAACGTCGTGGTTGACGTAGGCGCCCAGCGAGAACTCGCCCCCCGAGGAGGGCAGGAACACCGCCGCGTTGGTCGGGCCCAGCTTCGCGAGCGTGTACTCGAGCATGGTCCGCAGCAGGCCCTCGATCTCGAGCTCCTGCCCCAGGAGCGTTTCGAGCTCGCCGGTCATGCGGGTGTCTGTGAGCTGGTCCGACATATCCCGGTACGCCTCGACGAGATCGTTGCAGAGCTCGCCCACCTGACCGGACACCTGCTCGCGGGCGTCCTTGAGCGTGTGGCAGAGCCTGCGCAGGCGCCCGACGCGTTCCTCGCGGCTGCGTGACCGCTCCGCCTTGCGGGCCGCGGCCTCGATCCGACGCCGGACCTCGCCCGAGCGTGTCCGGGGCGAGATCAGATCGCACGCGCCCGCCCGCATCGCACGCACGGCGTCGTCGGCGCTGGGCGAGTCGATGATCACCACACCGGACAGCCCCGGGCGGGCCTCGGCCGCACGCTCGAGCACATCAAGCCCGTCCTCGCCGGGGAGGGCCCGATCGATGATGATCAGATCGCAGGCGGCGTCGTCGAGCATCCGATCGGCGGCCGCGCCACCCCGGGCGAACCGCAACGACTCGACCTCCGGGCCGAACATCGACTCGATCTTGCGCTTCAGCGACGGGCGGGCGCTGACGACCAGCACGCGGGCGCGGATCGGGACCGGATCCGCGGGATGACCGTCGTCGCGGTGCCCTGCGTTGTCTTGCCCGTGATCCATGACGCTCTCGCTCCTCGTCGGTGATGCCCGATCGGGCCGCCGGCGTG
>DIYM01000051.1 GCA_002429045.1 Phycisphaerales bacterium UBA6054 | reverse complement strand
CCCGCGCGGGCGGCGCGCCGCCCCCCACGCCCGCGAGCCTGGCCGAGAGCGCCCAGGCTTCGTCGGTGTCGATCACCCCCGCCGCCAACGCCGCCAATCCCGCCGCGTCGCCCGCGATCGAGCCCACATCGGGGTGACGCTCCAACGCGCCGAGCACCACCAAGCCGGAAGCAAACCGCGCCGATTCGATCAGCGTCTGCGCCAACCGCAACGACGACTCCGCGCCGGGTTCGGTGAGCCAGTACGACGCCTCGACCCGGCGCCACGCCCCGTCGGCGAGCAGCACCCGGGCCCTGGGTGTCTGGCGGCTGCGATACGCGGAGAGCAGACGCTCGTCGCCGAGCAACTCGGCGTGAACCCTCGCACGCACCGGGATGAACACGCCCGGCGTGCCCGACGCGATCAGCCCGTCGCCCTGCTCATCCAGCACGCGCTGGATGAGCCGGACCGCCTCGTCCTCCCCGCCCCGGCTCATCAGCGCATCGATCGTGCCCAGGGCCTCCTCTGCCAGCGGCGCGTTCGCGATGAACACCGGCGCTCTCGCCTCGCCGATCTGGCCGAACAACGGCGCCGCGCCGAGCATCACCAGCACCAGACACCACAGATCCGCCCGATACCACCACGCCCGACCTGACCGCATGCCGCCCTCCGATCGCCCAACCAGCACCCCCGGCCCCGACCGGACCGCGACGCCTCCCGCCCAACATCGGACGGTCGTCGACCACCCCGATACGTCCGAGATCTACCGCCCGGCGCTTGCCCCCGCCGCACAAATCGTAAGGTCCGGGCCCGTTGCCCGCCCGACGCCCCCCTCGGGATGCACGAGAGCCGGCCGTCCCCCGATGAGCCGATATGCAACCCGCCACGCCCCGCACGGACCCCGACGCCGCCGCGCTGACCGCGCCGAACCCGATCCTGGCTGCCAACGGGGGCGAACCGGGCGGGGTTGACCGGACACGCGGGCTGGCCGGTGCCGTCCGCTCCCGATCGTTCCGCGTTGTCGCCCTGGGCATCGCGATCGCGGTCATGTCATCGATCGACTTGTACCTCACGCTGCTCTACCTGACACACACCGGCATGCCCGAGGCGAACCCGCTGGCACGGATCATGATCGCGTACCAATCGCCGCTGGTGCTGACGCTGTGGAAGACGCTGACGGTCGTGATGTGCGTGGGCATCCTGTACCTGATCCGGCACAAACGCAGCGCCGAGTTCGGCGCGTGGGCGGGCGCGTGCGTGCTGGCGCTGCTGATGTCCCACTGGGCCCAGTACGCGTCGGAACTGGCCGAGATGAAACCCCACATGGCGCCCATCGCCGCCCAGATCGACGATACATGGGTCCATATCCACACCGACTCCTCACCGGTGATCCCGTAGCCGGCATGCCGCCCGGTCGGCTACGCTCCGGGCATGCACAGAACCACCGACCTGCTCCGCCCGCTCATGCTCGCCGCCCCGCTCGCGGGGCTGGCCGCGTGCTCGGCGTACCAGCCCCCCACGTTCGAAGCCGTGGGCGTGCGCGAGGTCGAGCGATCCAACGAACACGCCGTGCTCACCTTCAGCGTGCAAGCCACCAATCCCAACCGCGAGCCGATGGAACTCGGACCGGCCACCTATACGCTCTCCATCGACGGCGCCGATGTGTTCACCGGCGTCCGCAGCCCGCAGAGCACGCTGCACACATACTCGAGCCACGTCTTCCAACTGCCCGCGGTCATCCCCGCAGAGATCAGCGACGCGATCGGCGAAGTGGACTACCGGCTCCGCGGCATCGTCGTCTACAAAAACCCCGGCGCGCTCTCCGATGTGCTCTTCGACTCCGAAGTCATCGTCCCCGAAGCAACGCTCAACCTGAGCGGATCGATCGATCTGGGCGAATGACAGCGGGCGGACCGCACCGGCCCGCCCGCTCTCCTTGGATGCCTCCGACGACCGTTCTCAGCGACGCCGGCGCGTCCCCACGATGCCGGCCAAACCCAGCACCGCCAGCGCCGACGGCGTCGGCACCCGGCTGATCGTCACGTTGTCGATCCCGATCGTGTGATCGGTGAACCCGAAGAAAAATCCGGGCTGCAAGGTCGTGAACGCGATCTGATCGACGCCGCTCAGCACGTCATTGAACCCGACGCCCGCGGGCAGGGTCGGCTCGAACGTGTCCGGATCCTCGGCGCCGAACCCGCCCCAACCCGCCGGCAGATCGGACGAGGTCGGATCGAACGTCACCGAGTACGTCGTCCACCCGGCGTTGTCCGCCTGCGAGATGTTATCAAACAGGAACCACGCGCTCGTGTACGGGAACCCGCCCTGCGCGGTGTCGAAGTCGCGCAACTCGACCAGCCAGGGTCGGCTGACGTCCTGCCCGAAGAAGTTCAGGAACTCGACCTGCACATCGATCGAGATCGTGACCTCGTCCACCGAGGTGTAGTCGCCCAGGAACGCCTGGTTGGTGTCGTTGGCGAACGTGACACCGAAGTCGTTGAACTGCGTCCTCAGATACTCCCCGTCGTTCCCACCCGTCGGCTCGATGGCCGTCGCCCCGCCGATGCCTGCCGGGCCCGACCAGCCCTCGGCATCGTTCGAGAAATCGACAACGGTCGTCTGGGCGGCCGCGATCCCGCAAGCCAGCATGGGCGAAAGCAAAAATGCTCGTTGAATCAACATCTCAGTCTCCTTTACCTTGTACGCGTTTCTCAAGATGTACCCAGCGATCGGTGTGCGTGCCCGGTCGCAACGCCGAGGCCTACCGGCGGCGCCGGCCCGCCGCCGCCAGCCCGAACACGCCCAACGCCATCGCCGACGTCGGCGACGGGACGACCCGCCCGGTAACGATCAGCCCGGGAGCCCCCTGCGTCTCGCCCGAGATCCAAGCGCCGCCCGGATTGAGCACGTTCTGAACCGAGTTCCACACCGGCTGGCTCTGCTGAGAAGCAACCCACACCGCGTTGACGAAGGACGGTGAGTCGGACTCGGCAACGATCCAGTAGGTCGTGCCGGCCGTGAGCAACGGATTCAGGACCGAGTCGACCGTCTCCAGGACCGGGTTCCAGCCGACAGCCGCCGTCCCGACGTCCCACGACTCCAGGATCGTGTCAGCCGGGGTGGACAGCCCGCCCTGGGCGTCGGTCCGGATCGACACCGTGTACGGCGCACCCGCGTTGTCGAAGTCGTTGCTCATGACCCACAGCCCGACCTGATCGAGGAGATAGTCCTGCTCCGGCGTGAACGCGATAGCGACCGACTGGTCCACGGACAGATCGAAGCCGTAATAGCCGATGAACCCCGGGTCCGGGACCCCGGTGTCGAAGATCGTCTCACCCTGAGCGAGCCCGCCCGTGAGCGCCAGCGCGGCCGCGGACACGATGCCCGACGCGAGTTTGGTTGCCATGTTCTTCCCTTCCATGTGTCTCTGCCCTCGGCGAGCCCAGGATCGGCGTGCACGATCGACGCCGCTGATCATCGCTGAGGCTGTTGTACCCGAGACGGGCCCACGATTGCAAGGAAGTTTCATGGAAACTGCGGAGAAATATTGTGCCCCCCTCATCATCCCGGTAGAATCAGCCTCTCGGGGGATCTGGCGGTGCCCAACCCCTCTTCTGTGGGCCTGCGCCCAGCCACGGATCAACCCAACGCGAGACCGCCATGCCCGCCGACGCCCAGATCCGACCCGACCACCCGAGCACCCCCTCGGCGATCGAGGTGCGCATCACCCAGGCCGGCGACGCCCTCCACAAGGGGCTCTCCGGCGTGCTCGACCGGGTGCCCGGATCCGACGCGGGCCCGCAGAAGCTCGCCGGCCAGCTCGGCATCGACAAGGTCCTCGCGTCCAGGCTGCTCAAGGCGCTCCGCTCGCCCGATCCGATGTCGGTCGTGCACCGCGCCCCCGGTCCCGAGCCGCTCCGTCGCGTCATCAAGGGGAGCGCCAGGTTGGGCGTCGACGCGTCCCTGATCGCCGAGGCGGCCGCCGCCGTCGATCGGTTCGAGCGACTCATCAGATCGGACATCGGAGACCGCAGCGCCCTCGAAGCCATCCTGAGCGCCTGGGTGCCCGAAGCCCGGCGCGAGTTCGAGCTGCGCCGCAAGCAGGCCGCGTACCGGGCGATGTCGCAGCTCAAGGGTGTCGAGTGCGACGTCTACGCCGAGGCGTCGATCCTCTGGCCGAGCGCCGACGGCACGCACGTGGACGTCGTCTGGATCAAGTCGGTCATCGGGCTCCGCCGCCTGCGCCCGGGCGTGCCGGTCCACTTCACGTCCCGGCGCCGCGTCGAGGGCGTCGAGGGACGCCTGCCCCGGAACCTCGCGGGCGAGCCCGTCGATTCCGTGCGCGGAGCGGTCATCGAGGATTTCTCCACCGACCCGGTGCCAGCGCTGAAGACCGCCATCGTCGGCGAGTCGACCCACTACCTCCTCGACGAGCCCGGGTTCGGCTCGGGCTCGGCCGTCAACCTCGTGACCTGCGAGGTGAACCGCGCGGAACTGCCCCGGTACGTGCCGCGGGCGCGAAACCGGCGCACCTGGTCGTCCAGCGATATCAACATCCCCGCACGCCGGAACCAGTTCGACCTGTTCATCCATCCGGATCTCTATCCCGACGAGTCGCCCGACCTCCGGATCTACGACACCGCGATCCGGGGGCAGGCCGACGTGAACGACCCGACCCGCGATATCGATCGGATGGACCTGATGGACTCGGTCGAACCGCTCGGGAAGGGTCTCGTGCGATTCGGCTCGTCGGACGTGCCCCGCTACCGCGGGCTGCTCGAGCACGTGCTCGCGGGGCTGTCGTTCGACCCGGACCGGCTCCGGGGCTATCGCGTCGCGAGCGAGTACCCGATCTACGGCTCGCAGTTCGCGATGACCCTGCGGACCACCGACCCGCCGGCGTAGACCGCGTCACCCGGGCCCGGTCTCTCGCTCACGCTCGGGATGGGGCGACCGCTCGTGCGTCGATCTCGTCTGCCAGAACTTCGCCGACCGGACGCCACGCGAACGAGCCCAAGAGATCGTCGAATCGCGCGTCGCACCTGTGCAGGTTGTTGTAGTGCCGGAAGCGGTGGCTGCGCTTGAGCCCATCCACCTTCGGCTGCCCGGGGTCGATCTCCCACGGGTGGATGTAGAACACGTACGGGGTGCCCGAAGAGAGGATCCGCTTCACGCCGTGCTTGAAGAGCGGGTAGGGGAACAGGCGGAAGTATCCCCCGCCCGCCCAGGGCACGCCCTTCCTGCCGATCCTGAGCACGGACACGCACACCTCGTGGAACCCGTCGCGGATCTCGACGATGGGTTTGCCCGAGTCCATGCCCTTGAGCTTGCCGTACCGGTCGTGCGCGACGGTCGGGAACGCGGAGCTGTCGTAGGTCAGCCCGAGTTCCTGGAGGATGTCGATCGCCCAGTCGGTGATCGAAAACGAAGGCGCGCGGTAGCCGCTGATCTTGGCCCCGGTCAGGTCCTCGACGATCCCGACGCCTCGTCTCATGTCCTCGCGGAACTCGTCGTGGCTGAGGTTGTAGATCAGGTCGTGCCCGTAGCCGTGCGACGCGATCTCGTGACCGGCATCGGAGATCCGCCTGATCAACGCCGGGCACTTCTCGGCGACCCACCCGAGTATGAAGCACGTGCAGCGCACGCCGTGCGTGTCCATGAGTTCGAGCATCCGGTCGGTGTTGCGCTCGACCCGCAGCTCCCGCTCGTCCCAGGTGTCGCGGGCCACGACGCTCTTGAGGTTCTCGACCTGGAACCAATCCTCGACATCGATCGACATGGCCGCGCGGGTTGTCTGGAATCTGGCGCCCATCACAGCATCCGATGCCCGCGCCTGCGGAACCGCTTGACATCCTTGGGCTGCGGGAACGAGAAGTACTTCTTCTCGCTCATATCGAGCGGCGTCGCTTCCGCCTCGCCGCTCTTCATCTTCAGCAGCACGCCGATCATCAACCGGGCCCCGTCCTGCTTGGTGCCGGTGATGACGCGGTCCAACGAATCGTTGCTCTCCAGCGGCCATTTGAGCGTGCCCAGGACCCCGCCCGCGTCGAGCTTCTCGACCATCTCGTGGACGGTGATCTCGGCGTGCTCCTCGCCGTGCAAGAGCTGCCAGAAGTTCGGCATCATGCCCCGGTACACGGGCAGACGCCCCGAGTGGATGTTGATCGTGCTCAGCGCCGGGACCCCGATGATGTCTTTCTTGAAGATCTCCGGCGCCGCGACCGACGCGATCACGTCCGGCTCGAGCCCCCTCGCCGTCTCGATGTACGCGGGGTCGTTGACCGACCCGCACGGCACGACCGGCAGCCCCTTCCGCTCGGCCAGTTTCGCGATCGAATCGCCCCGCAGCTTCACGCCCACGTACCCGAAGCACAACCGCACGAAATCCACCGGTCCGTAGAACCGGAACATCCGCCTGGCGGTCTTCCAGATCGGCTCGTGGAACGCGTCCTGCACCGACACGCCGACGATCTCGATCTTGTCCTTCGGGTATTCGTCGAAGAACACCTCGAAGAAGCGGATCACGTACAGCGGGTCGTCCTCGGTGACGAACAGCAGCCTGAGTTTGCGTCCCTCGATCGCGCTCACGGTGCCACCTCCGCCGGCGCCGGATCGGCGTCCTTGTACGCCCCGGTCGCCTGTCCGGCTTCGCGGATCACCCCCGCGTACTGGGCCGCGCACACCTGGCGGGTGTAGCGCTGCTCGAACAGGGTACGGGCGTTCTCGCCCATCCGTTCGGTCGCCGCGGTGTCCCGCATCATCGTCCTCAGGTGCCCGGCAAGCCCTTCCGCGTCGCCCAGCGCCGCCCAGACGCCACAATCGCCGTCGGCCACGATGTCTCGCAACTCGGACCGCTCTTCGGACACCGCCACGATCGCCTTGCCCACCGCCAAGGACGTGTACAGCTTGCTGGGGAAGCTGATCCCCTCGATCCCCTCGGAGATCGTCACCAGCGACGCGTCGCACGCGTTCAGCGAGTCGTTGAGCGTTTCGAAAGGCTGGTAGGGGAGCACGACCGTGTTGGTCAGCCCGCGCTGCTCGACCTGCTCCTCGCACCACGGCTTCTTGCCCCCGCCGCCGACGAGCACGAGCCTGAATGGCTCGTCCTTCAACAGCTCGGCCGCCTTGAGCACCGTCTCGAACTCGTAGTACAGGCCCATGTTGCCCGAGTAGAGCAGCGTGAACGGTTCGACGAGGTCGTTCGCCTTCGCGAAATCGGTATCCGCTTTGGAGACCGGGTAGAGCTTGTCCCCGTCCGCCCAGTTGGGGATCTGGCGGATGATCGACGGGTCGATCGGGTAGTTGTCGGTCAGCAGCCTGGCGGCCGCCTTGCACAAAACGATCGCCCGCGACGCGCCCTTGTACATCCGCCGGTTGACCCAATGCCACACCCGCTCGATCACGCCGCCTTTCCTAAACGTGCCGACCCACACACCCAGATGAGGGTAGGAATCGTAGAGCAGCGTGCAGTAGGTCTGACGGCGCAGCAGGCGGCAGACCGCGCCGACAAACGCCCCGTACGGAGGGGCGGTCGTGTACACGAACACCGTGCCCCTGTTCTTGCCCAGCAGCGCACGGAGCTGCAACTGCACCAAGAACGTGAGGTCCTTGATCGCCCGGCCCGCGAGGATGTTCTTGCTGACCCGGGGCACCCAGACCCGACGGAACGTCACGCCTTCTTCTCGGACCACCCCGGGCAGGTTCACCCAGGTCTCCTTGTCGCCGTACGAGGGCTGCGTGGTCAGCACCTCGACCTCGAAACCGTGGTCGCGGGCGAGTTCCAGAGCGAGCGTGTGGATCAGGTGCCCGGTCGACGCGACATCGGGGTAGCAGTACTGGTTGACGAGAACGACCCTGGGCTTGGCCACGTGCGGCGTCTCCTGCGTCGGGAAGGGGAGCGGTTCGAGCGTGATCCGCCACCGGTTCTCGACGAACCGGGGGCGGGCTGGGAAGGTACGGCTTCCGGGCGGGACAATCCACACCCCCCCGTCCGAGTCCCCTGCCGATTCATCTGATCGGCCGGATTCGCCCTCCGGGCGAGCCGATAGCTCTACAGGGCGCAACTTCGCGCCACCGCGCGAGACCGGGCGATGCTCGCGGCGGACTACTGTCTACCCGCGATCGCCCGATCGAACACCGACACCCAAGACCGAACCCACGACCGCATGCACGCCACCACCGACGCCATCCCCCAAGCGGCACCGAGCGCCGATCAGACCACGCCGGGGCGTGTGCCGTACAAAGTCCGAGAACTCGGGCAGTTCCCCGAGGGCACGGTCTGCGGGTGGTTTTCCAGGAAAGAGAAGGCGGGCCGGGCCCTCTGGGTTCTGGTCGAGAGCACGCTCTTCCGGTTCTCTCCCAAGCGCGCCGACCGGTTCCGGGCATCGCTCCTGCGGCTGTTCGGCGCCACGGTCCACGGCTGCCCCGAGGTCCTCCGCCGAACCGTCCGCGTCGAGGTCCCCTGGAACATCGAACTGGGCGACCGCTGCCAGATCGGCGACGCTGCCCGGCTCTACAGCCTCGGGAGGATCACGGTCGGCGCGCACACCGTGGTCAGCCAGCACGCCCACATCTGCGCCGGCACGCACGACTTCACCGACACCGATTTCCCGCTCCGGCGTGTCCCCATCAGCATCGGGGAGCGCTGCTGGATCGCGACGGACGTCTACGTCGCCCCGGGGGTGACCATCGCCGACGGCGTCGTGGTCGGGGCCCGCTCCAATGTGGTCAAGGATCTCCCCGGGTGGACCGTGTGCGTCGGAAGCCCCGCCAGACCCGTCCGTCATCGCCCGCTGGTCGACGCGTCGACCGGCGAACGCATCGACCCACCGGAGGACGCCCCATGACCCACACCGAACCGGTGCCGGAAGGCGTCGAGAGCATGCGCACCGTGCTGGCCCCCTACGCGGGCCGACCCGTGTTCTTCGATCCCGTCGCGGGCAACAACGGCGACGACCTGATCATGCACGGCGCGATCCTGGCCCTCCGGGACCTCGGTCTCGACCGCGTGGGGTCGCCCGCGGACGCCGACGCGATCCTGATCAACGGCAGCTTCAAGAGCGATTTCTGGCCGATGGCGACCGAGCAGGTCAAGACGTACTCCCAGCGGTTCCCCGACAAGCCCTTGGTCATCCTGCCGAGCACGTACCTGTTCAACGACGGCTCCTTCGAAGCCGCGTTCGCCGGGCGGAGCGCACCGGCGACCCTGATGTGCCGGGAGCGGTACAGCCTCGATCACATCATGCCCAAGCGGTTCCCCGCCGAGGTGCGCTTCGGGCTCGACGACGACCTCGCGCTATGGCTGCGGGATTCGGACTGGATCCGCGGGCTCAAGGAACGCTCGGCGGAACGCCACAACCTGATCGTCGAGCGGATGGACCACGAGCGCTCGACCGTGGGCGCCGATACACCGCCCAAGACCAACCACCCGTTCGTCAGCTTCATCTACCGCTCCACGCCGGAATCGGTGACGCAACCGATCGTCAACTCGATCACCCGGATGCGTGCGCGCAGGCGCCCGCTGAGCGACTTCGGCAAGGCCGCGTCCTCGCTGATCCAGGATCACTTCCCGGACAAGAACCGCCTGCCGGACCTCGTCGCCGACATCGCCCGGCGTCGCTACACCAACTTCGACGGGTACGCCAGGCTCATCGCCGATTCGGGCGTGGTCGTCGCCACGCGGATGCACGTGGGCATCCTCGGCGCGATGCTCGGCAAGCCGTCTTTCCTCGTCCGGGGGACCCAGCACAAGATCATCGGCGTGTACGAGCAGAGCCTGACGGGCTTCCCGAACCTGACCATCATCGACCGGGCCTGCCGGCCCGTCGAGGCGTACCGGCACCACAGCGCGGCCCAGGCACCGAACGCATGAGCCGCCCCCTCCGCATCGCGTACGTCGCGTACTACGACCCGATGGACATCAGCCAGTGGTCCGGGATCGGCTATCACATGCACCGCGCACTCGAAGAAGCCGGCGCCGAGGTCACCCTGGTCGGACCGCTCAAGAAACTCTACCACCCGCTCAACGCGTTCCGGTATCTGTGGAACTCCAAGGTCCGCGGCTACAAAGACCATCCACAGCGGGACAAGGGCTTCCTGCGTCACTACGCCCGCCAGGTCGAACGCATCATCGCGGGCCTCGATGTCGACATCGTGCTCGGGCCGGGCGGATTGCCCCTCGCGTACGCCGATCTCGACAAACCCATGGCCGTCTGGACCGACGCCACTTGGGCCAACCTCATCGGTTACTACGACGCGTTCACCAACGTGTCACCCCGCTCGATCCGCGACGGGCACGCGGGCGAGAAGGCTCTGCTGGAGCGTTGCTACCGCGCGATCTTCTCGAGCCGGTGGGCCGCGGACAGCGCGCGCGACATCTACGGCTGCCCGGAACACAAGCTCGAGGTCATCGGGCTGGGCGCCAACGTGCCCGACCAGCGCAGCCAGGAAGAGATCGAACGCGTTGTGGACGCCCGCCCGCAAGACGAGCTCCGCCTGCTCTTCCTGGGCGTCCAGTGGCACCGCAAGGGCGGCGACATCGCGATCGCCGTCGGGGAAGAACTGCAAAAACGCGGGCTGCCGGTCCGCCTCGATCTGGTCGGCGCCGCGCCGGACCCGGGCACGGCGATCCCGCCGTTCGCCAACGAGGTCGGCTTCATCAAAAAGTCCACGCCCGAAGGGATGGCACGCATCGCCTCGCTGCTCGACGAATCGCACTTCATGATCCTGCCGACGCGTGCCGATTGCACGCCGATCGTGTTCAACGAGGCGTCGTCCGCCGGGCTGCCCGTGATGACCACACGCACCGGGGGCGTGCCCACCGTCGTACGCGAGGGCACCAACGGGCACCTGTTCGACATCGACGCCGACCCCTCGCGGTGGGCCGATCGGATCGAGCAACTCTGGGATGACAGGGACGCGTACCGCACGCTCTGCCTGGACGCGTGGCGTGACTTCGGTGAGCGCCTGACCTGGAAAGCGACCGCCGAACACGCGGTCCGCTTCCTGACCCGGGCGGTCGAAGACCACAAGGCGGGACGCCCATGATGACCCACACCGCCAACCAATCACCAGAACATGCCCGGGGTGTTGCATCCCCTGCGACAACGCCCGGACGCGCCAGCCCGCACGGGGTGCGCAACCGCATCGCTCGGGCGGCGTGGGGGCTCGTCCAGGCAACACTGTTCCGGTGCTCCCCCCGGCCGCTGCACTCCTGGCGCAACCTGCTCCTCCGCGCGTTCGGTGCGGACCTGCACCCCACGGCACGCGTCTACCCGAGGGCACGCGTCTGGGGCCCCTGGAACCTGACCATGCACGCCGGCGCGACGATCGCCGACGGCGTGGACTGCTACTGCGTCGATCGCGTCACGATCGGCGAGCGCAGCGTGATCAGCCAGTACACCTACCTGTGCGGCGCGACCCACGATCACACCCTCCGACACCGCCCGCTGACCCCCATGCCGATCACGATCGGCTCGGATGTCTGGGTCGCCGCCGACGTCTTCGTCGGACCGGGGGTGACGATCGGAGACGAGACTGTCGTCGGTGCGCGGTCCGGCGTGTTCTCCGATCTGCCGCCCAAAGCCGTCTGCATGGGCACGCCCGCCAAGCAGGTCGGCCAGCGGACCTACCGCGACGGCGGGCCCGGCCCGGAAGGGGGTGACGCGTGAGCGTGTCCATCCTCATCCAGACGCTCAACGAGGAGCAGAACCTCCCGGGCCTGCTCGACTCGCTCGAGGGCTTCGACGACATCGTCGTGCTCGACTCGCTCTCCGCAGACGGCACCAGACGCATCGCCGAGGAGCGGGGCTGCCGCTGGTTCGAGCGTGCGTTCGACGGGCGCGGACCGCACCAGACGTGGGCGATGCAGAACATCGATTTCAAGCACCGCTGGGTGTTCTATCTGGACGCCGACGAGCGGATGACGCCCGAGCTCAAAGCCGAGATCGAGGCGATCGCCAACAAGTGGGAGCAGGGCTCGTGCGACACCAGCACCGACCCGGCCGCCTACTACTGCGGCCGGCGGAACATCTTCCGCGGCAAATGGATCAAGCGCGCCATGCCCCCGGGCAACATCATGCGCTTCTTCCAGCCCAAGCACATCCGCTTCGAGCGTCTCGCCAACCCCACGCCCATCGTCGACGGCAAGATCGGTTACCTCAAGAACCACTTCATCCATTACAACTTCTCCAAGGGGCTCCGCGAGTGGTTCGAACGCCACAACCGCTACTCGAGCTACGAGGCCGCCGAGAATCTCCGCGCGTTCGAGGCCAACCCCGTCCGGTTCCGCAACGCCTTCTCGACCGACCGCAACACACGCAGGCTGGAACTCAAGAACATCTCGTTCCGCATGCCGTTCCGACCGTTCATCAAGTTCTTTTACATGTACGTGATCGGGCGCGGCTTCATGGACGGACGGGCCGGCCTGACGTACTGCACGCTGCAGGCGATTTACGAGTACCTCATCGTGCTCAAGGTGCGCGAGCTCAGGCACCCCGAACTGGCCGAGGCAGACCGCGGCGTCTCGCGCGAGCCGGCCGCCGCGCCGTCCCGACGCAGCACATCCGGAGCCGCCCAGGAGCGTGAGGGGACACCGTGAACCTCCTGCACTTCAAACGCACGATGCGGGCGGAGGACGGGGGGGTGGTCAAGGCCGTGCTGGACCTGTGCGCCGCGTCCAGCACGCCCGACAACACCATCACCCTGGCCACCACCGATCACAGCGCCGTGCACGACGCCTGGGTCGCGGGCGAGACGCCCGGCGTGCGCGTGGCGACCCTGACCGGGCCCGGGCGCGGGCTGGACCGGCTCGGGCCCCAGCAACTCGCATCCATCGACGCGCTGATCGCGGACGCCGACACCGTCCATCTCCACTCGATGTGGAGCGGCGCCAACATCCAGGTCGCCGCGCTGTGCAAGCAGCGCCGCACCCCCTACGTGCTCAGCGTGCACGGCATGCTCGACGACTGGTGCATGTCGCAACGCAAACTCAAGAAGGTCCTGTTTCTCAAGACCTTCAACCGCGCGTTGCTCAATCACGCGGCCGCGATCCACTGCACGGCGCAGGCCGAACTCGACCAGGCCTCCAAATGGATTCCCCGGGGCAGGGGCGTGGTGGTGCCGCTGCCCCTCGACCTGACCGACTACCACGACCTGCCCGATGCATCGGAAGCGTTCGACGCGCTGCCCGAGATCGAGCGCGGGGTTCCGATCGTGCTGTTCCTCAGCCGGATCCACTACAAGAAAGGGCTCGACCGGCTCATCGAGGCGTCTGCGATGCTCCATGGGCGCGGGGTGGCTCACCAGTTGGTCGTGGCCGGGACGGGCGAGGGCGACTACCCCGAGCGGATGCGCCGGCTCGCCGAGGACCGCGGCATCGCCGACCGCACCCGGTTTGTCGGGTTCGTGTCGGGCAGAACGAAGGTCGCGCTGCTGCGGGCCGCGGACCTGTTCGCGCTGCCCACCAGCCAAGAGAACTTCGGGTTCGTGTACTTCGAATCGCTCGCCTCGGGCACGCGCGTGCTGACGACCAAGGGCACCGACACGTGGCCCGAACTCGGGCAGAGCGGGGCGGGGACCATCGCCGAGAACACGCCGGGCGCGTTCGCCGATGCGATCGGATCGCTGCTCGGGGTCCCCGAGGCGGACAGGCAGACCGCCGAAGAATCCGGACGCCGGTGGGTCTTCGAGAACCTCTCGCCCGACCGCATCCGCGATGGCTACCAGACGCTCTACGAGCGCATCGCGTCCGGGAGGTCCTCCTGATGTCCCCACGCGGACCGCACAAGATGCGTCTGGTCGCGAACCAGGTCACCCGCCTGATCTGCCGGCGGTACGCGACCACGTTCGGCATCTACCCGCTCATCGAATACCCCAAGTGCGGCGGCACGTGGCTGTGCCGCATGCTCGCCGACACGATGCAACTGCCCTTCGCGCAGTTCTCCTCGCTGCCCGTCGCCATGCCGTCGATCGTCCACGGGCACTGGGGCTACCACAAGGGATACAAGAACGTCACCTTCCTGATGCGGGACGGGCGCGACGTCATGGTCTCGTTCTACTTCCACTACGCCCGGGACTACAAGAACCCCCGCCACGCCTACGCACGCAAGGCCTTCACACACCTCTACGGCGACAGCCCGGACCTCTCCGACGTCCGCGCCAACCTGCCGCGGTTTATCGAGCACCTCAGCAAGGACCCCGTCGGCGCCCCCGCCGACTGGAGCACCTACCACGACCGATGGACCGACAAGCCGGGCGTGGTCTACACGCGCTACGAAGCCCTCCGCGCCGATTGCGTGGCCGAGATGACCCGGATCGCCGGGGAGCACGGCTTCTCCCCGGAGCCCTGGCGCGTCGAGCGGGCCGTGGAAGGCAACAGCATGGAGCGGACCGCCGGGCGTAAACCGGGGCAGGAAGACCGATCGTCCTTCATCCGCAAGGGCGTGGTTGGCGACTGGAAGAACCACTTCAGCGAGGATTCACTCCGCGTCTTCGCCGAACTCTGCGGGCAGACGCTCGTCCGGCTCGGGTACGAAGACTCCCCCGACTGGCGTGACTGGGACGCGACCCCCGGCCGCGACCCCCATGCGGGCCCCGATGCGGAACCCGACGGGCCCGGCGACACCCCCGCAACACCCGAACACTCGGAGGCGACGCCATGACCACCCTGGTGACCCTCTACCTGCTGCTCGTCGCGATCGTCATCGTCGGGATCATCGTCCGTGACGCGTTCTCGGGCGAAGAGGAGCTTATCTCGATCCGCAACTTCTTTCTTTTTGGGATGCTGATCTTCCAGGTCACGAGCGGCGCGTACCTGATCGCGTCCAACTACTGGGGCGAGTTCGTGCCCTCGGACGTCGGCAGCGCTTCGGTCACCTACAGCTTCTACCTGACCGTGTTCCTGGTCCTGTTCTTCGCCTCGGGGAGAGTCACGACCCGGTTTGTCGACAAGCTGTACGGCCGCCGTGAACGCCTGCCGATCCGCGTCGCCCCGTACAACACCATGCTGATCGCGTTCGCCACCATCCCCGCGGGGCTGCTGTGCCAGTTCGTGTTCAAGTACATCCCGATCATCGGCCCTGGGATGGGATACCTGGCGTTCGGGCTATACGCCGTCGGGGCGGGCCTGGCGACCTGGACGGTCGTGCCCAGGATCTACAACCCCGCGTACCTGCTCGGGGCGGCGGCCGTGATCGGCATGGGCATGGCGCTGACGTTCTACGAGAACTTCGGAAGGCGCGACCTGCTGGGGATCGTCGTGGCGATCATCTGGGCCGCGTACTACTGCCGCTGGCGGGCGATGCCGGTGGGCAAGCTGCTCGTGCGGCTCGTGCTGCTCGGCGCCGCGGGCACCGTGCTGCTCTTCGCGGTGACCTCGGCGCGCTCGCCCGAGTTCCGCAGCCGCGGGATCATCGAGAACGTCATGTCGCTCCGCGAGGCCAACCTCACCGACGGATTCGACGACATCCTCTCCGGGCAGGCCGCCCCCATGGCCAGCATGTGGCTCATCGAATCACGCCCGGACAGCAAGGACTACGACACCCTCCACTCGGCACGCATGGCCCTGCTCATGCCCATCCCGAGACGCGTCTGGCCCGACAAGCCCCTCGCCCTGGCGCTGACCATGCCGCAGCAGGAAGTCCACATCGCCAAACGCCCCGACAACTACAACATCGGGCCCGGCATCATCGGGCACATCGCCAACGACAACCCCCTCATCGCGCTCTGGCTCTACCCGATCGCGATCGCCGTCTTCGTGCGATTCTGCGACCGCACGGTCGCCTGGTTCGCCGACAACCCGTTCGTCGTGCTGCCCATCGGCGCCGCCGTCGGGCAGTTCATCGGGATGCCGCGTGGCGAACTCGGCAGCTTCTTCTTCATCGGCGTCGTCAACATCGTCGGCGCGTTCGTCATCATGATCTCGCTGTCCGTCTTCTTGAAGACCCTCGGGCTGATCAAGGCCGACGCGCCCCTCGACGACGATGACGACCGCTACGCCGACTACGAAGAGCACCCAGAGTCCGAGGCCGGGCACGGCCATGCCTGAGCCCACCGACCCGCCGGACGATCGGCAGCCCCGGGCCCGAGTACCGGCCGACGAACCCGCCCAGGAACCGAGCCGGCAACCAACCGAGGCCCCGATCCAGACGCCCGCCCGCCCACGATCCGAACTCCGCGGGCACACCATCCGGATCGTCTCGAACTACGCCCGCCTGGCGTCCACGCTGGCGATCGGCATCCTCGTCGTCCCGCTGATGTTCAGCTGGCTCGGGGACGAGGCCTTCGGTCTCATCGCGATGCTGGGCACCAACATCGGGCTGGCCGCGATCTTCCGCCAGGTCATGCAGATGTCGCTTGTCCGAGAGCTCGGCAAGGCGTACCACGCCGGCGACGCCCAGTTCAGAAGAACCTTCGCCGCCCTGTACCGCCTGGGGACACTGTTCGCGGGCATCACCGTGCTGACATTCGGCGCGATGGTCCTCGCGCTGCCGCTGTTCAACATCCCCCCCGAGTTGCTCACCCCGACCCGCTGGTTCGTCGCCGCCCAAGGGGTGCAGGCCGTCGCGATGGTGATCCTCAGCCCGACGCTCAACAGCTTCATGGTGGTCGAACGATTCGTGGCGTACTCCGTCTGGTACGTGTCACTGCGGTCGGTGCAGCTGGTCGCGGTCGTGGTGCTCGGTTTCGTGCTGCACATCGATGACCCCGCCGCCGGTCTGTTCTGGTTCGGCATCGTGTGGTCGGGCCTGTCGCTGCTGATGTACACCATCGGTGTCGGCGTGCTCGTGAGCCGAGACCGACGCCTGATGCCGACGCTGCGTCGCCCGGAACCCGGCGCGATCCGGGAAGTCGCCGGCACCTTCTCGTGGAACTCGGGCGTGCAGATCGCGATGAATCTGCACGAGCAACTCCCGCCGATCCTTCTCAACCTGGTCTTTGGCACGCTCGCCAACGCGGCGTGGGGGGTCGGCTTCCGCCTGGTCGCCTACATCCGCATGGCCACCACCGGCATGCAGTTCGGCTCCGACGCCGTCAGCGCCAGGCTCGCCAAGGAAGACAACCCGGACGCCCGCAGGCAACTCCAGAACCTCGTCCAGATCCAGACCAGGATGACCTCGGTCATCGCCGTCCCGGCCGCGGCCGCGGTGTTCCTTTTCTCGTATCCCATCCTCCACATCTGGGTGGGCAACCAGGTCGAGGATTACGCGGGCGTGATGCCCGACGCCGTGCTCATGGTGCGCGTGCTCGCCGTCGCCCTGGCGGCGCGGGCCGTCTCCGACACATGGATCCTCGTGCTCTACGGCGCCGGGATGGTCCGCTCGTACGCTCCCCTCGTGATCACCGGGGGCGTGCTCGCGCCGGTCGCCGGGCTGGTGCTCATCAGAACGCTGCCGACCGACCTCGCGGTCATCGGGCCCGCCATCGCGTTCACCGCGGTCTTCGCCGGGCTGCACCTCGGCGTGATCCCGTTCATCGCCGGGCGGCAGCTCCACATCAACCCGTTCGCGCTGCTGGGCGCACTAGCCCGACCCGTGATCGCCACGCTCATCGCGGCGGCGGCCACACTCGGCTTCATGCTCGCCGCGGGCACGACCGGGTCTCTCGGCATGGGCACCGACGTCACGCCCGAACTCGGCGCGACCGTCGACCCCGCGATGACCCTGGCCGCCTGCATCGTGTTCGGGCTGACCGGGGGGGTCGCGATGTTCACGATCGCGCTGCGCCCGGAAGACCGCCAGCGCCTCAACCGCCTGGCCGCGCCGGTCCGCCGGCGCATCCCGGGCGTACGCTGAGTCAATCCCCGAACTCGAGGTCCGCGATGACCGCCCGGTGATCGCTGTCCAACCCGCCAACGCTGGACCACGCCCGCACGCGCACCCCGCGCGACCGCCACACGTCGTCGAGTTGGACCCGCAGCACCCCCGGCGCCCCCACCGGGAAGCTCCCGCCCCCGCCCAGCCAGGGCTTGCTCATCCCCAGCCCCGCCCCACGCAGACCGACCGCACGCCAGCCCGCGGGCCCGGAGTTCAGATCGACCCCCATCACCAGCGGGAGGCCCCGCGACGCGAGGGCCCGCCCGATCGCCTCGTAGGTCCCGCGCAGCTGCCGGTTCCCACGCCGGTACCGCGACAGGCTCCGAGGGGAGTGGGGGTGGATCGCCCCGACCATGAACGGACGCTCGGGATGATCGACCCGCGCGATCAGCACGTCGCGCTCGGCGTCCGCGATCCCCCCGAAAGACAGCCGCTCCAAGGGCCAGCGCGACAGCACGAAACAGGGCGATGCGATGTCGCTGACCCACGCCCGCCGCTCGTGATGACGCCACGCCGTGCCGTCCAGTTCGCCGCGGCGCACGATCCCGCGCCACAGCTCGGGCGGCGTCTCGATCAGCACCACGATGTCCGGACGCAACGAGAACAGGCGTTCCAGGTCCTCGCTCCACCGCTCGTTCTGCGGGTGGATGTTCGCGGTGATCACCCGCACCACGCCGGGTGGGGGCGCCGCATCGGTCGCGACGCCCGGCCTTGCCACCGGGCGACCGATCCCCAAGGACCCACCCGCGAGCATCACGCCGATCCCGACCAGCAGGCTCGGGACCCATCGCCTCCTCCACACGCACCACGCCAGCAGGCACGCGCCCGACGCCATCAGCTGCGCCTGGTACGCCAGCGCGAGATCGACCGCGAGCCACGCCCCCCCCGACAGGCGCATCGCGAGCCACAGCAGCGTCCATCCGCACCAGCCCGACACAAGGCACAAGAACAGCCACCGCCCGAGCCGGACGATCGACGGGTTCGGTCTGTTCGGCGCTCCCGCCCGCATGCTCCCCCATCATTCACCACCCGCGACACAAAGAACGGGGCGAGCCCCCGGAAGAGCCCGCCCCGCGGAGCGTGTCACGGTTGTCGGGGGCGGCCGTGCGAAGCCGCCGCCCGGTGCACGCCGGTGTCAGTCCCGGCTGTTCTCGCCGTCCCGGAAGAACGGGAAGAACATCCCCCCGCCCCCGATGTCGTCGGCGTTGTAGATGTACGCCGCGTCGAGCGCCTTCTCGATCCGCACGGCGCACTCCCCGAGGTGGGCGGCGGTGTACGGGTCGAGGTTCTTGGCCTCGGAGGCCTCCTTGATCTTGCCGTGCAGACCACGGAGCTGGGCGACCGCCAGCGTCTTGACCGGCATCTCGACCGCGTTGAAGCCGGCGCTGGCCATCGAGAGGTCGATCAGACGCTCGAGATGCTCACGCTGGAGATTGCGACGCAGCGACGAGACCATCGGCTTGCGGGCGGTGTGCTTCTTGCCCGAAGCCTCGCCCAGCTCGGACCACGCCGCCTTCTTGACCGTGTCGAGCAGCTCGGCCAGCGTCAGCACGTCCTCGTCCGCCTCGGTGAACAGCTCCAGGTCGTACACGCGCTGGAGCGTCTGGGGGTTGAGCAGCATCGTCATCGCCGACGCCTGCACGCCCATCACCTGATCGTGGATGGGCAGCGTCGCGTCCTGAAGGGCGGCGCGCCAGCCCATCTCGTCGAACCACTTGTCCACCGTGGCGTGGCGGAGCAGCTCCGGGTCGATCCCGAACGCCTCGTCATGGAACGAGTTGCTGATCACGAAGTTGAGCGCTTCGCGTTGCTGGGCCGCGGGCACCGGATCGATCGGGACCCGACCGTTCGGATCGCCCTTCTTGTCGCGGTAGACGTACGCGGAGCCGACCCAGTTGGCCGCCATCGACAGCATCTGCGTCTGCGTGCCCAGCGTGATGCGGTACCCCCGGCGCGCCTGGGCCCAGGACTCGCCGTCCTCGACGAAGTCGGTCAGGATGTTGCCGCGCAGGTTCGTCACGAACGCCATCTGGTTCTCTGCCCACTCGAGCGGGTTCTTCCCGAGGTCGTACCGACGCGACGTGGGGTCGGGGCCCCAGGTGTCCTCGTCCGTGCCGTACTGCAACTCCGGCTCGGCCACGCGCTCGAGCGCCTTCTTCGGGTTGCTCCCGTACCCGAACTCGACCGCCCAGTAGTCGTACGGGCCGATGTCGATCACGGAGTAGTCGCCCTGCTTCTCGCCGAAGCCCGGCATGCGGATGTTGATGCCGTTGTAGTCCATCACCGAGGTGGACCAGGGCCTATGGCCCGCGAACTCGGGCGAGTTGATCTCGTCCAGGTCGTACGCGCTCGAGCCCTTGAAGTTGTGACGCAGACCGATCGTGTGACCGACCTCGTGCGCCACCAGCTCGGCCAGCATCGGGCCCACGAACCACTCCGGCACGCCGTCGATCAGATCGCCCGGGTCCTTCTTGGGCTTCTCGGGGGATTCGTCCCCGCCCTCTTCCTTCGGCTCCTCGGGCTCGGGCTCTTCTTCCTCGGTCTCGCCGTCGATGATCGCCAGGTACTCCGCCGGGACCATGGCGCGAAGCTGCGGGTTCTCCTCGAGCTGCTTGCGGATCATCTCGATCATCTCGTCGTCGAGCTCGGGCTCGCCGCGAGACGCGGCCGATTCCCTCTTCGCGCCGGCGTAGTCGAACGCGGCCAGGTACATCTGCATCATCGCCAGGTCCAGCGCCTTGCCGTGCGCCGCCTTGCAGAGCCCGCTGACCTGGCTGGTCCGCATCAGGCCCTCGATCTCGTTGTCGCCCAGGTAGTTGTCCACCGAATCGAGCGCGTGCCCGCCGAAGCGTGACACGCCCCGCGCGTTGCGCTCGATCATGATCTCCGAGCGACGCTCGGGCGACGCCAGACGCATCCGCGGGTCCCACCGCGGGTTCTGCTCGAGCCACCGCAGCGTCTGCGGGCTCATGCCCTCGACCGCCAGATCGCCCAGCAGATCGTCCCAGCGGTAGGTGAACACGCGGATCCACCCGTCCGTGAGCACCACGTCGGCGTCGAGGATCTCGCCCGTCATCGGGTTCACCCGGCTCGGCCCGATCGCCGTCGCGATGTCGTTGCTGATCCACCGGATGAAGTTGTGACGAACGTCCTCGGGGTCCTTGTCCATGTGCGAGCCCGAGGCCTTGTCCTGGTAACGCACCTCGATCGCGCCGTCGATGCCGATCTCGCGGAACGCGTCGTTCCAGTACTCGATGCCCTCACGCACCCAACGCCGGTACCGGATCGGCACCGTGTGCTCGACGTAGTACACGATGGGCTGCTTGGGCGGGCTCAGCTTGAGCTTCGGGTCCGCCTTCTCGAGGTGCCAGCGGTTGATGTACCGCCGGTTCGTCTCGTCACGCGTGAACTTGCCCAGGTCGCGGTACGCGGTCGTGAAATAGCCCACGCGCGGGTCGGCCTCGCGCGGCTTGTAGCCGGGCGTGCCCGTGATCAGGCTGATCGAATAGTGGAACGACTTCATGATCCCGCCCGAGACCGGGGCCTCGATCTCGACCTCGATGTTCTTGGGGAACACCTTGATCGACTTCACCGTCGCCAGGTCGCGGTCGAGCCCGCGGGCCGAACCGCCGAAGAACGTCCCCGCGTTGTTGACCAGCAGCGAATCCAGGTCGATCACCGGCTGGCCCTTCGGGCCCGTCGAGATCACCGGAACGTCCACCAGCACCCGGTCGGTGAAGATCATCTCCACCGAATCCCTGCTCTCCTGATCCCCCGAAGACCGCACGCCGATCTGCGGCATCACCAACGCCATCCGGTCGTTGATCTTCTTCCACTTCGTGTACATGTCCGCGGCCTGCAGGCCCGCGAAGATCTCGCCCCCCGACACCGTCATCGCGAAGAAATGGTTCTGACGCTCGTACCCGCGCGGCAGCTCGGCGACCAACTGGTTGGTCTTCTGGTTCATCCAGACCCCGTAGAACGAGCCGTCCTGCCCCCGCACCTGCTCGAACCCGTCGATCACCTGCTTGAAGGGCTTCTGGCTCCCCGTCTGGCGGGCCGGGGCGCTCCGCCCGCCCATCATCGACGCGATCTGCGACAGATCGATCGACTCCTCGGGCGTCGGCGCCGCCTCGGGCTCGGCGACCGCCGGCGCACCCGCCAGCAGGCCCAGGCCCACCACCGCGCCGACCACGCCCGTCAGGGCACGGGCGGACAACTTCGCTTCACGCTCACTTTTCATCACACGCTCCATCACGCTGCTGCGTGGCTTCCGATCCGTGACCGGGCGGGTCCGCCTCGGCCTCTGTGCCCGACCGACCCCAGAACGGGGCCCGCACGCCGGGGCTCGGGGTATCGGCGACCCACGCGCCGGCCCGAGAGTTCGCGACAGCCCACGCGCAACCCGTGCGCGGCGACCGTCAGCAAACAATTACCAGCGAACCACGCCCCGGATTCAACACCCAACCCCGGATTCTGCCATCTTTACGGGAGAATCGACGCGACCGGTCCCGGCGCGAACGCGATCGCCAGCACCGTCAGCCCCGCGAACCCGACCGCGCACACACGCACCACCGCGTCATGCATCGCCAGTTCCGTCGGGTCGTCATACTTCCCGCGATCAAGCTGCACCATCGTGCGCAACACCGCGAGCGTCGAAGGTAACATCGTTAACCACAAAAGGTTAAACCCGAAGCCCTCGCCCAACGCGGGATCCGCGACCTCCGCGAACCGGACCGTGAAGTCCGCCGCCCGGCTCTGCACATACCCCGCGTACGTTAAAAGTGTGGCAACCGCGGTCACGACGACCGCCATCTCCAGCAGCACGTCCGAATAACCCGTCTGCACCGTCCGCGCCGCGCTCGCGTGCTCGCCCAGCGTGCGCCGCTCGCCCAAACGTTTTCCGAACGCAAGGAACATGCTCAGGAAGAGCGTCGCGTTGAGCAGCCAGGAGGAGGCCTCGATCTCCACGGCCGCGCAACCGGCCATGACCCGCAGCACGAAGCCCATCGACAGGCTCAGGACGTCCACGATCACCTTGCGCTTCAAGTACGCCGAGTAGGTCAGCACGTTGCCCATGTGCAGCCCGACCAGCACCCCGACGATGATCTTCGTGTGCGTCGTTGGGAGCATGAATACCGCCACGACCGACGAGAGCAGCAGGCAGACCGCGTACACGAGCCCCGCCTCGGCGGACACCGACCCCGACGCAAGTGGGCGGTGACGCTTGCGCGGGTGGGCCCGGTCCTTCTCGCGGTCGAACCAGTCGTTGACCACGTAGAGCCCGCTGGACGCCAGGCTGAACGCGACCGCCGCCCAGAGCACGCCCCACCACTCGAACCGCTCGCCCTGCGCCCAGCCGTACGCGGGCCCGATCACCACGAACACGCTCTTGGACCACTGTGTCGGGCGTGCCAGCTTGACGAAGGCGCGCACGCCGGTGTATTTGGGCGGGGCGTGATCGCCGGGTCCGGATTGGGAAGTCGTGTCGGTCATTCGGCGGTCATGCAGCGATCCGGTTCCGTCGATGCTCTCCTCAACGCCCAGGGCCCGCCCAGGGTTCGCGATCCCCGCTCGGAGGTATCATGCCGCTTGCCGCAGGCGGACCCCGACATGCCCATCCATCCATCGAACAGATCGGCCGAACTCCCGCACGATATCGGGCGAACCGATCCGCTGCTCCACCGCATCTCAGCGGTGATCGCGTCGTTCTGCCTCCTGTTTCTCGGCGCGGCCGCCGTGATCGCCTTCCTCCCCAACGCCGGGCGGGGCGCCTGGGACGCCACGGTCTACCACGAGCCGCTCGTACGGGCCCTCGCCGACACCTGGCCCCGATTCGACCTCGCCGACCCGCTCTCGGCGACCACGCCTGGATACCACATCGTCCTGGCGACCCTCGACGCGATCGGGATCGGCTCAACAGCCTCCCTCCGTCTGGCCAGCGCCCTGATCGGATCGACGCTGATCGCGATGCTGTGCGCCTGGTGCGTCCGCAGGGTCCGCCCGCTGGACGCGTTCCTGCTCGCCCTCCCGATCGCCGCCTCGATCTACACGTTCCAGGCGTCGGCATTCATCCTCCCGGACAACCTCGCCTGGATCGGCGTGCTCGTGATCCTCGCCTGCTGCCTGCGGGACCCCCCCGGCTTCAGACCGCTGATCGTCGCCTCGATCGCGCTCCCCGCGTTGGTGTTCACGCGACAGGTTCATCTCTGGGCGGCCGCGCCGATCTGGCTGGCCGCCTGGCTCGGCGTCCGCGACACCACGCCCGGGCTCTTCGCCTCGCCCGCCTCCCGTATCCCACGCACCGCGACAGCGGTGGCCCTGACCGTCCCCGGGTTCCTGGTCGTGGGGTGGTTCTTCCGGCACTGGGGCGGCGCCGTGCCGCCGCGGTTCCAAGGCGACATGAGCGGCGGCAACCCCGCGACGCCGGCGTTCATCCTGCTGCAGTGCTCTATCCTCGCCGTCGGGTTCGGGCCCTGGATCCTGCCCGGGGTGCTGTCCCTGATCCGAGACCACGGCCGCGTCGCGTTGCTGGCGATCGCGATCGGGCTAGCGCTGGCGATCGCGCCCGACACCTCGTTCGATCGGGACGCGGGGCGGTACTCGGGCTGGTGGGCGCTGGCCCGCGTCACCCCGGACATCGGCGGACGGCTCAACACCGCGATGCTCCTGCTCGCGCCGCTGGGCGCGTTGGTCGTCGCCGGATCGCTCTCCGGGTTGACCCACCGGGCCCGCTGGACGCTGCTGGGGGCGCTGGTCGCGTTCGCGGCGGCCCAGAGCGCCACCGCCTATGCCTGGCAGCGGTACCACGAGCCGTTCCTGATCGTGCTGTTCGCGCTGGCCTCGGCCTCGCAGCCGCCCCACCTCCGACGCACCCCCTTCGCCGCCCTCCGCGTCCCGGCGATGCTGGTGTTCTGCGCGGGCCTGGCGTGGATCAGCATTTCCGCGATCGGGGGCGATCCAGTCGAACCGGGGACGACCCCGCCCGCGATGCACACCCAACCGACCGATCCGTGGTTCGAGCCACCCGCCGATCCCACGCCCCCATAACCGGGCCCGGGCCCGCAATCCCGCCGAACCGCGCCGTTTTGGTCCGCGTACCACCGATCCGGCCCAATGCCCGACGCCGGGCGGCCGATGGATCAACAATCTCGTCTCGTCGGGCAAGACCGACCGGCGACACCCGACAGGGCCCTCCTCGGGCAGACCCACGCAGCACACGGAGCAACCACATGTCCGACCCCAAACGCGCCCTCATCACCGGCATCACCGGGCAGGACGGCTCCTACCTCGCCGAGTTCCTCCTCGCCAAGGGCTACGAGGTCCACGGCATCATCCGTCGCGCCTCCTCCTTCAACACCGAACGCATCGACCACGTCTACCAGGACCCCCACAACCCCGACCCCAAGCTCAAGCTGCACTACGGAGACCTCTGCGACGCCAACAACCTCACCAAAATCATCGACCACGTCCGCCCGCACGAGGTCTACAACCTCGGCGCCCAGTCGCACGTCCGCGTGTCCTTCGACATGCCGATCTACACCGCCGAGACCGTCGGCATGGGCGCGTACAAGCTTCTCGAAGCCATCCGCGACTTCCAGGACAAGTCCGGGCAGCAGGTCCGCTACTACCAGGCCTCGTCCTCCGAGATGTACGGCAAGGTGATCGAGACCCCGCAGAAAGAGACCACGCCCTTCTACCCACGCTCGCCCTACGCCGTCGCCAAGGTCGCCGCCCACTGGATCACGGTCAACTACCGCGAGTCGTACAACATGCACGCCTCCTGCGGCATCCTCTTCAACCATGAATCACCCCGACGCGGCGAGACCTTCGTGACCCGCAAGATCACCCGGGCCGTCGGACGCATCAAGATGGGCCTGCAGGACAAGGTCTTCCTTGGCAACCTCGACAGCAAGCGCGACTGGGGCTTCGCGGGCGACTACGTCAAGATGATGTGGATGATGCTGCAGATGGAAGAGCCCGACGACTACGTGGTCGCGACCGGGCGCACGATCTCTGTGCGCGAGTTCGCCGAGATGGCGTTCAAGCACGCGGGGCTGAACTTCGAGGACCACGTCGAGTTCGACCCGCGCTACCTCCGCCCCGCCGAGGTCGACCTGCTGCTCGGCGACCCGACCAAAGCCAAGGACAAGCTCGGCTGGGTGCCCGAGACCAGCGTCGAAGAGCTGGCCGCGATGATGGTCGACAACGACATCGAACTCGCGTCGCGCGAGAAGACCCTCAAGGACGCGGGGCACACGATGCCCGAGTTCTCCGGGCACGACCAGTAAGCCGAGACGGCACCCCAGTCAGTCCGAAGAGCCCGCGTCGAGGCGGGGTGCCGCCGGCACAGGCTCGACCGGGCGGGGAGCGTTCTGGATCACCCTGACGGGGCTGATACCGGTTTGCTCGCTGTACTTGTCGGGATCGACGCCCGGCGGTGTCTGATCGATCGCGATCGCGCTGCCTGCGGTCGGATCGAAGATCGCGATCTGGAAGTTGTCTTGCACAAGCGCATTGCCCGAGTTCAGATCCCAGATCGCCACTCGGATCTCGCCGCTCACCATGTTCGTTGTGGCGACCCGCGGTTCGTTCAGATCGATCACCGTCACCTGGACCGACTGCGCTCCGAACACAAACGACACGCCATCGACGCTCACACGATACAGGTTCAGCGCGGGATCCCAGAAACAGTTCAGGTTCGCGGTGCCGCCGATAACAATGCCGTCCCCATTGATAAACCCATAGGCGATCGGGCCGATCGGCGCGGGCATGTTCGGCGCGAAGTCACGCTCGGCCACGCCCACCACCCGCAGATCGTCGCGGGCGAGCACGTCGCCATCGAAGTCGCCGGCGTATAGCTCGGTGCCCAATCGCGCACTGGTTTGAGCCGCAGAGTTGTTCGCCCACACCGCGATCAGTTCAGGCGATGCGTTAAACCCGATGCTGCCCAGCACCGCCGCCCCGACGCCCGGCAGCGTGAACGGGTCGCTGTGGAAACCGATCACCGAGAGGCGTGAACCCTCGCCGCGGATCGCGACCTCGTCGTCCATCGAATCAACCAGCAAGGCGCCGGACTGGAAGTTGAAGTTCGGGCTGTAGACATTCTCGCCGCGGATGTACACGACCGGTTCGTCGGTCTCCTCGTTCGATCGGAACTCGGCGACGACACCGCCGAACTCGTTGGTCAGCGAGAACATCGTGACCGGGTCGGCGTTGATATCGGTGTAGGTGTCGGTGTAGGGAAACCGGATGGCGCCGGCGTAGCGCGAGTACAGCGCGTGGGGCGAGCTTCCGAGATCGACATCGGGGCTCAGTTCCGTATAGACCCCTTCGATGGTCCCCACGCCGATGCGGGCCTTCTTGGCGAGGTGCCCGTAGGTCCGCCAGAAGAAATCGGCGTCGGCGTCCGTGCCGCCCATGAGGATGTCCATGTCGAAGACGCCGTCCACGACCGTGATCGGGCCGGGCGTGGCGAATCGGGGATCGATCAGGTCGCCGTCCGATCCGAGCAGGTTGACCTCGAAGAAGAAGTCCCCGTTCGCCGGGGCTCCGTCGACTTCGAGCCTGCCCTGGTAGTTGAACGACGCGTCGATCTCCGTCTGAGCCCCCCGCGCCGCCCCGTCCTGCGCCGACGCGGGCCCAGCCCCGACGCACATCCACCCGAACACCAACACCCCGGTTCCCATCGTCAAACGCATGGATCTCTCCCCTCTCAGCCCGGGCCACCACGTCGGGCCGGAACCAGAGAGCGTACCACAGACGCCGGGGTGACCAAACCAAGAAACCGAGACCGGTCAGCCCGAACCGCCCGGCAACGGCGTGAACTCGATCATATGGGCCGTGTGCGGGGCCCCGAACATGTCCACGAGGTCGTACGCGTGGACGGGCGTCCCCTCCGGGACGTACGCGAGATCGATCCGCCACGAGCTCAGCTTGGCCGCCTGACGCAGCCAGCGGTTCTTGACCACAGGAACCCACGTGCGCATCGGGCCCCGCCCGTGGCGCACGCCCGCGTCGAACATCCCCGGCGTGAGCGCTCCCAGCGAGGCAGAGCCCTCCATGATGTTGAAGTCGCCGATGATCAGGTCGGGGGACGGGAACCCGTCCCACCCGCGATCGCCCGGCTCGAAGAGCCAGTCGTGGTCGGGGTCCTTGCGATCGCCGAACGCCACCTCGGCGTCGCCCGCATCATCGCCGAGCGAGGACCGCGGCACCATCGCCGGGCCACGCCAGCCGCTCGTCACCCGCTCGGCCGCCAGGATCACCGAACGGCGCGACAGCTTCGGATCGCTGGGCATGTCGGCGATCCAGACGGTCGCGGTCTCGCGCCCGATCGACGACGCGGCCTCGGCGTCCAGTTCGATCTCCACGAACGCGACCCAGCCCGGGAGAGACGCCGATCGCCACTCCTCGTCGGCGCCCTCGATCATGGGCAGATCGGCGATCGCCGCACGCCGGATCGGGTGCCGGCTGACCACGATCAGGTTCGGCCCGAGGAACCCGTGCCCGGGCTCGATCGGCGCCTCCACGCCCCACGAGAGCCGGTACACCCGCTCGCCCTCGGCCATCGGCGACAACGCCGCGAGCACCCCCGACCGTGACGGCCGACGGCGCGCATTCACCAACGCCACAAGATCGGGCGCTTGCTCGAACATCCGCTCGCCGATGCCAGGCGGGATCGGGTTGGAACTCTGGTTCCAATGCAGCACCCGGAGCGAGCCGACGCCGGGCTCGGCGAGCCCACGCCCGGCCGCATACCGATGCACCGACCACTCGCCGAAGAGCACCCACGCCGTCACCCCGACGCACCCGACAAGCAACAGCGGGCGGAGCATCAGCCCCCTGGTCCGCAACGAAGCCCAGCCCGCCAGCCACGAAACGACGAGCAGCCCCCACGCGCCGAGCACGCTCCAGGCGGGCGGCGTCCACCAGACATACTGGATCAGGTGAACCCGGTCCGTGACCGCGCGCCCGACCACGAACTGGACGACCGCGAGCAGACCGAGCACCGCGCACGCCCACGCGATGAACGGCAGCAGCCGACGCCGCACCAGTCCGTGTTTCCCAGCCTTCGCCCGACGCTCACCCATATCTCAGCCCTGATAGTACCGATCAAGCGGGTCGCTTTCAGCGCAGAGGAACGTCACCGAGACACCCCGGTGGTGCGAAGAAGGGCCGGTCTCGGACCCGCGATTACTCGGTGTCGAGGAGCGTGGAAGGGGATGCGTTGTCGAACACAATGAAGTTGAATCGAGACTGGAACTGGTTCCCGTTCAGATCATAGATGTAGACGATCATCATGCCGCCAACGGACGTTACCGTTGCGATCCGCGGCGTCGTCCCGCTCACCGGTGAGACGACAGCGGTCTTGGAGTTGATGCTAAAACTCAAGTCGCTGAAGTCGATCTCATACCGGCCCAAGGCGCTGTTCCACACGACAGAAACATTTGGCGTTCCGGATACGAGCGATCCGCTCGAGCCCACCGCGCCGTACGCGCTCGGCACGGCCCGGAAGAACTCGTTGGTCCCGTAGTCCTTCACGATATCGTCGCCGACCTCGAGGTCGTCCCCGACCACGGTGTCGAACTCGCTGCGCAGTTCCTGTGACGCCGAGACGGTGCCGCCGACGGTCAGGTCGGGCGACACGAAGACCTCGCTCGGGTTCACGGTCATCGTTGGGAAGTACGCACCGCCGTCCCAGAACCGGATCTGGTCATCGGCGCGGTTGTAATCGATGAACGCCTCGACCGTCCGCTGGATCGAGAAGCCGTAGAACGGCAGGTCATTGGCACCCCCGCCGTTGACATAGATGCCGCCGGAGTTGCCCTCTGCAAAGTTGACCTGGAACTCGGTGAACTGATTCACTCGCTCGCCATTCGGCATATCGGGATTGATGATCACCGCTTCCGACCCCGTGCCCGCGCCGACCCGGAGCACGTCCCCGTCCCGAGTGATCTCCGAGAACGCGTCGAGCGCATACAACGCGTACGGCGTCGGGCTGATCGGCGTGTTGGGCAGCAACTCCGTGAAGCCGCCCGCGCTCCCGCCGTCGCGGAACTCCAGACCGAGCAGCCGCGCGTTGCCGTCGAACGAGCCCGCGCCGAAGTCCAACTCCACGCTGAACACGCCGTCGGACACCGCGATGTCATCGAACGTCAGCGGACCGGCGACGGTCCCCCCGCCGTTGTTCAGCAGCGTGACACGCAGGTCGTACACCCCGTCGGCCGGCTGCCCGCCGTCGCTCAACGAGCCCTGGTACGTGAACGGCTGAGCCGATGCCGCCGAGACTCCTCCGAGCAGCGCCACAACCGCCGCCCGACCCTTGATGCCGATTCCCATCAGTCTTCTCCTCATGCATTGATCCGCCCGCGAGCACGGGCTCCCCGTTTCTCCAGGGCCCAAAACAGATCGGCCCCGGGGCGAAAACTCTATCAGAAGCCTGCCCGCACGCCGAGCCGTATCATCCAAACCTCGCCAGAAACCTGGCTTTTCTCCGATATCCAAAGGAACCCGGCATGCCCCCTGCACAGATCGATTGGTCCGCCCAACGCGTTATCGTCACCGGCGGCTCGGGCTTCCTCGGACGCCACGTGCTCGACGGGCTCCGGGAACGCGGCGTGGCCGACCACAACGTCTTCGTCCCACGCTCCAAGGACTACGACCTCACCGATCCCGACGCCTGCAAACGCGTCTACGCCGACGCGTTCGGCGCCCGCAACACCACCATGGTCATCCACCTCGCCGCCGAGGTGGGCGGCATCGGCGCCAACAGAGAAAACCCCGGACGCTACTTCTTCGCCAACATGGCCATGGCGCTCCACCTGATCGAAGAGGCACGCCGCGACGGTTTCGCCGACCGCGACGCCACCTTCGTCCAGACCGGGACCATCTGCGCCTACCCAAATCTCACGCCGGTCCCTTTCAGCGAGGACAACCTCTGGAACGGCTACCCCGAGGTCACCAACGCGCCCTACGGCGTGGCGAAGAAGGCCGCGTGGCAGATGCTCGACGCGTACCAACTCCAGTACGGCATGCGGGGTGTCTACGTCCTCCCCGTCAATCTCTACGGCCCGCACGACAACTTCAACCTCCACTCGTCCCACGTCATCCCCGCCCTGATCCGCAAGTGCATCGAGGCCCAGGAACGCGGCGATGACCACATCGAGGTCTGGGGCACCGGCAGCGCCAGCCGCGAGTTCCTCTACGTCGAAGACTGCGCCGAGGGCATCCTCACCGCGGCCGAGAAGATGGACAGCCCCGACCCGATCAACCTCGGCACCAACATGGAGATCACGATCCGCGATCTCGTGCACCTGATCGCCAGGCTCACCGGCTTCGCGGAAGAATCGACGATCGAGCAGAAGGTCCGATGGGACCCGACCAAGCCCGACGGCCAGCCCCGCCGCTGCCTCGACGTCAGCCGAGCAAAGGAACGCATCGGCTGGGAGGCCAGGGTCGGATTCGAGGAAGGCCTCAAGCGCACCATCGAGTGGTTCAGAGCCCACCGCAACGACGCCGACGCGCGGATGTAAACCTATCGGTTTGACGGATCCCACCATGAGTGTCGCCATTGCCGACTACACAACGAACCATCGCTCCGCTTGGATCCGCATGCGCTCCGCCCTCTTCTCCGACGAGGACCCGGCCCTCATCGAAGAAGAAATCGGCCAGATCGAGCGCGACGGCACGCTGAAGTCGCAGCCGTTCGTCTGCCTGCTCGCGATCGGGGACGACGGCGACCCGATCGGATTCATCGAACTGACCGTCCGATCGTCGGCCGAGGACTGCATGACCTCCCCCGTCGGCTACATCGAAGCCTGGTACGTCGATCCCGATCACCACGCCAAAGGCGTCGGGCGGGCCCTCATGCAAGCCGGGTTCGAGTGGGCCCGCGCGCAGGGCTGCCGCGAGGTCGGCTCGGACGCCCGCGCCGAGAACGACGCCTCCGCCCGAGCCCACGCCGCGATGGGCTTCCAGGACGCCGGGGTCATCCGATGCTTCCGCCGATCGATCTGAACCCGCGCCCGACCCGCGGCACACCCGCGAGGCGCACCCCACGAGCGTGACCGCATCCTCGGCTCCTGTTCGCCATCCTCGCAGCCGCCCCGCAGACAGCTATAAAACCTTTGTTTGTCCGGATTTAGCGCGACAGAGCTCGGTGCGAAACAGTTGGATTTCCGCGCCGCGGAGGTACGATACTGCCACCATGGCGTCCACCAATCGCACCATCCGGTTCTGTGTCCACAACACCACCTGCCTCGACGAGCGCGAGCAGTTGGTCAACGCCGGGTGCGAGCTGCGCGACTGCCTCGGGCGCTGCGGCCCGTGTTTCGACCGTCGCTTCCTCGCTGTCGGGGGATCCGTCATCGAGGGCGATGACTACAACACCATCCTCCACGAAGCACGCCGCCTCACCACCGAGGACGGGGCCGATTCCGAAGACGCCTGCCAGAACGCCTGATCCGACACCCCCTCGCACCCACCCGATAAGCCCGAAGACCCCCGAATGCCGCGGATCTTGCTGGTGCGCCGGTCCGGCCCGAGATACCCTGTTTGAGCCCGGAAAGCCGGGCCCGTTCCCCCCGCTGCCAGAGGGCCCGACCGGCATCCCGACCGCCCCCACCGACGAATCCACCCGCCTATGCCATCACCGATCCCACATCCCGCCGTTCTGGTGCTCCTCTCGGCCGGGCACGCCCTGTCTCAACCCACCAACCAGGCGACCTCGTTCACCGAGGTCACCGGGCCCTCGGGCATCGACAGCGTGTTCCTCGGCGCCGATCTCAAGATGGGCGGCGGCGCTGTCGGAGACTTCGACAACGACGGCGACCAGGACCTGTTCCTGTGCGGTGGCGACGCGGGCGACAAGCTCTACATCAACGACGGCACCGGAGTCTTCACCGAGCAGGCGGCCGCGTGGGGCATCGCGCGGGCCCACCCGTCGGGCGGGGCGGCCGTCGCGGACTACAACGGCGACGGCTGGCTCGACCTCTTCGTCGCCTCCAACACCACCGGAGGCCACTTCCTCTACCGCAACAACGGCGACGGCACCTTCACCGACGTCGCCGCCCAGGCCGGCGTGAACATCACCTCCTCCACCACCGAGCCCGACGGCACCGGGGCCGCGTTCGGAGACTACGACCTCGACGGGGACCTCGATCTCGCCGTCGCCGGGTGGAACCGCTCCACCCAGCCCAACCGCCTCTTCCGAAACAACGGCGACGGCACCTTCACCGCGGTCTCCGAACATCTCGGCATCGGACGCCCCCCCACCGGAAACGAGACCCTCGCCTTCCCCTACCGCGTCAACGGCTTCACCCCCCGCTTCGTCGACATGGACGGCGACCTGTACCCCGAACTGCTCTGGGTCGCCGACTTCGGCACCACCGTCTATTACCAGAACAACACCGACGGCACCTTCACCAACATCACCGAGCAGGCCGACGTCAGCAAGGAACTCTTCGGCATGGGATCGGCGATCGGGGATCTCGACAACGACGGCGACCCCGACTGGTACGTCACCTCCATCGAGATCGACGACACCGGCAACGTCCTCTACATCAACAACGGCGACCACCAATACGACGAGATCGGCTTCGAAGCGGGCGTCTTCGCCGGCGCATGGGGCTGGGGCGCCAGCATGGTCGACCTCGACCACGACGCCGATCTCGACATCCTCGCGACCAACGGCTGGTTCTCGTCAGACTCGCCCCTGTTCATCCACATGAACCAGGGTGACGGCAGGACCTACGCCGAGTCCGCCGAGCAACTCGGCATCGTCCACGTCGAGCAGGGACGCGGCGTCGTCCGCGTCGACCTCGAACTCGACGGCGACCAGGACCTCATCCTCGTGAACGGGCCCGACAGCCCCACCCGCGTCTTCCGGAACGATCTCGACCACGCCGGCTCCGCCTGGTCGCGCATCACCCTCGACACCTCGGGCCACCCGCGTCTGGCCCCCAACGGCATCGGCAGCCGCATCGAACTCACCGCCGGCGCCGTCACACAGCACCGCTGGATCGACACCGAGCAGAGCTACCTCGCCCAATCCGAACTGACCGCCCACTTCGGCTGGACGGCTTCCGACGAGCCCGCGATCGATCGCATCCGCGTGTTCTGGAACAACGGCACCGTCACCACCCTCGAAGACCCCCAGCCGAACACCAACCTCGTCATCTCTGCCTGCGCCGCCGACGACAACCTCGACGGCACCGTCGATGCCAACGACATCAACTCCTACATCAACCGCTTCTTGAACCGAGAGCGGGCCGCAGACCTCGCCGAGCCGCTCGGACGCACCGACTTCTTCGACATCGTCGCGTTCCTGAGCGCGTACGCCCGGGGATGCGACTAAACCGCCGGCCCATCAGCGGCCGACCGGCGGACTCAGGAAGCAACCGACAACCCCGCCGCGCGATCGATCGGCGCCCCAAGCCGCCGCCACGCACCCCTGCGCGTTCGCCCGATCGCGCCTCCCGCCCGGGACCGCATCGGGCACGCCACCGCCGACCCACCACGCGGGTCCTGGGAGCCGCGGAACCGCCCGCTGCCCATGCCCAGCCGATACTGGTGATTCCGATCGGAGCGGGACCGGGATGACCACGGTGGACAGATCACGCGCACGAAAACGGGCCCGCTCACGCGGGCCCGTCCGTCGGAATGACAGGATGCTGTCTTAGCGCCGGCGGATCTGGCGGACGCCGAAGCCCACCGCCAGGAGACCAGCACCCGCGAACGCCGCCGGGGGCAGCGGGACGATGTAGAGCATGTCCTGCTGGTTCGACGCGACCGCGGCACGCAGCCCGCTGGTCCGCAGCGACGAATCGAAGGTGTCGTCGTCGAGCAGGATGTCGTAGAAGAAGTTCAGCTCGTCGCTGGTGCGCCCGCTGTTGTCGCGGATGTCGTAACCCAGCGCACCCCAGATCGCCGCCTGGATGGCGCCCATCTTGCCGAGGTAGTCCGAGTCGCCCGTGTCGGCCTGGAGATCCTTGCCGATCCAGCCCAGCGCGATCGCGTTGGCGACCACCGCGCTGACCGCGTCCGCCTTGGCCTGCCCGTAGGGCTGGCCCGGCCGCGGCGCGTCCGCGAGATCGATGATCTCGTACGTCGTCGCGCCGGTCCGTGCGAACTCACGCACGTCGACGCAGAACGTCCGGAACGACTCACCAGCGCGCCGGCCGCTCGTGAACGTGTGCATCATGTGGCCCGCGTAGAACGTGCCCTCACCCGACACGCGAACCCTCATCGCGCTCGAGTCCCCGGCCACGCCGTCGTACGACATCTCGATGGTGTCGCCCATCGCAACGGCACCGAGCATCGAAGCTCCCACCGCCGCAGTCTTGATCCAGTGCATGTCATCTCTCCAACTTGTGATCACAAATAGAACCCAGAGGTCCCCAACCTCCAGGGCGGTCATTCTCCCCATCTGATCACGCAAATCCAGGATCAAACCCCCATTTTTGGCGGCCTAACAGAACGTTCTTCCCGACCAATGGACCACGCCGGTACGCGCAAGGTATTTCCGGACCTCATCACACGCCCCGCCCCTCGCGACCAGACCCCCAAGACAAAGAACGCCCGGCTGACGCCGGGCGTTCGGGGTTGCTTGACAAGATGCTCTCCGGTCAGCGGCGACGGCAGGCACGCACACCGAACCCGGCGAGGAGCAAACCCGCACCCGCGAACGCCGCCGGGGGCAGCGGGACGATGTAGAGCATGTCCTGCTGACCGACCGCGACCGCCGCACGCAGCCCGGACATCCGCAGCGTGTCGTCGAACGTCAGGTCGTTCATCAGGACCGAGTAGTAGAACGAGAGCTCGTCGCTCGTCTGCGACGAGTTCAGGTTCAGCACACCACCGGCCGCCTCCCAGATTGCCGCCTGGATCGCGCCCATCTTCCCGAGATACCCCGACTGGTTCTCGTCGGCCTGCAGGTTCCCGTCGATCCAGCCCAACGCCTCGGCGTTGGCGACCACCGCGCTGACCGCATCGGCGACCGCCTGGCCGTACGGAGAGCCCGGGTTGGGCGCATCGGCCACGTCAACGATGTCATAGGTCGCAGAGCCGGTCTGGGCCTGCTCGGCCAACTCGACGCAGAACGAACGGAACGACTCGCCGGCGCGGGGGCCCGAGGTGATCGTGTGGATCATGTGCCCGGCGTCCACCTGCCCGCCGTCGATGAGCACCGACATCGCGCTCGACCCACCAGCGATCTGCTGGAAATCGAGATCGATGGTGTCGGCCATCGCCGTCGGGACCGCGGTGGAGGCCGCATAGAAGGCTAACTTCAACATATTCATAACTCCCATCACAGCCACGATTTACGCGGCCTCTCCTCTTCAAACAACCCCCGAGGCATTGTGCCCGGCGCGCCCTCTCTTCCAAAGGACAATTCCGGATTTCAGCGCAATACCGGGAAAATCGTCACGCCCAAGGACCGAGATTGTGCGCCCGACCGCCTCGCACGAACAAAGCACATACAAACATCGAGCCCGATAAACACGACAACGCCCGGGAGAACCCCGGGCGCTGCCGCTCAACCACACACAGAAGAACCGTTGACGAGAGCGGCTCAGGCGCGACGCCGGGCCACGCGGAGCCCGCCGAGCCCGAGCAGGAGCCCCGCCCCGCCCAGCACGGCCGGGGGCAGCGGCACCACGTAGAGCATGTCCTGCTGACCGCCCGCGACGACGGCGCGGAGCCCATCGATCCGGGCCTCATCATCGAACGTCTGCTCGTTCATCAGCACGCCGTAGTAGTACGCCAGCTCGTCGGACGTGCGGCCGGAGTTGAGTCGGATGTCCCCGCCCAGCGCTTCCCAGATCGCCGCCTGCACGGCGCCCATCTTGGCGAGGTAATCCGTCTGGCCCGCGTCGGCCTGGAGACGCTTGTCCATCCATCCCTGAGCGACCGCGTTGGCGACGATCGCGTTGATCTCATCCGCGACGGCCTGCCCGTAGGGCACACCCGGCGCGGGGGCATCGGCCAGATCCACGATCTCGTACGTCGCGGTGTCGGTCTGGGCGGCCTCGGCCAACTCGATGCAGAACGTCCGGAACGTCTGACCGCTGCGGGCACCCGACGTGATCGTGTGCTTCATGTGACCCGCGTAGTAGGTGGTCCCACCAACCCTCACCTTCGTGGCGCCCGAGCCGCCCGCGACGCCGGTGTACCGGAGATCGATCGAGTCCGCCAACGCCACGCCCGAGCCCGCGGCGACCACCATCATCATCAGTCCCATCTTCATGACGCTCTCCTTCCCCGCCTCTGTGCGGGTGCTCTCTCTTTGCGGTTGAGTTCTGACACCGGCACACAGACACCGGCGGGTGAAAAATACCCCGCCAGACGCCGGCGACCATCCGCAAGCACCTGTTTTGTATGCACTTACAGCTATCGGGCTCGCATAACCAGAACAGCACTGTCCGATAGCACCAGACACACGCCTAGGCGCCCCGGGGCCGTACTCAACCGCCCCCGAGCCGCCGCGCGGACATCGGTCGGAGATCAAAAAAAAGAGAGCGGCGTCTCCCACGAGAAGACGCCGCTCGTGCGTGCCATGGAAACCGGTCACAGGAGGACGACCGGCAACCCCCACACGCGAAACCTCAGGACCATCATCCGATCGGCCCGCTCCAGAGCAAGCCGCATCGCCAGACGGTCCGTCGGCGGACCCCGAAGTGTCGCCGACCACGACGCCGGCAGACGGAGCATCCCAGATTTTGATTCATTTGTCAAAGACAAAAGAATCTCGGAACCGCCGACCGCACGCCGTACTGCGTTTCCCTGAAGCATCTTCATGCCCCGAGATCGAACCGGACCCGGCTGATCGGAGCCCGGGCCAGGCGTCGGAGTTCGGCCAGCCCCCCCGTCCGCAGCCACCGATCGGCCGCATGCCGGTCCGCCGAGGACGCGATCCCGACCGTCAGCGTGCCGCCCCGGAGGTCCTTGACCCGGCTGACGGCGGCGACCGCGTCGGGAGCAGCCGCCGACCATGCCTCCCCGGCGCGGGACGCCTGCGCACTCATCTTCTTCACGCCCTTGATGAACGAACCGAGTTCGGGCCCGAGCCCGCGGGCCCGGTCGGGGCGGACACGGTTCGATCGCAGCCGATCCAGCGCCGCGGATTCCCGGCTCGGGACGCGCTCGCGGATTGGCTCGGGCCCCGGCTCCACAGCATGAATGTAGCACGCCCGCCCGTCCCGCTTCTCGAACCGCGGCTTACCATCGCTGCCTATGGGCACACGCATCGAGATCGATCAACTCGTCAAGGTGTTCGGCTCCGGGCAGGCCGCGGCCCGGGCGGTGGACGGCATCGGGCTGACCATCGAACCCGGCGAGTTGTTCTTCCTGCTCGGCCCGTCCGGCTGCGGGAAGACCACGCTGCTCCGCATGATCGCCGGGTTCATCGATCCCAGCGAGGGCAGCATCGCCTTCGACGGGCGCGACGTGACGCACGCCCCACCGAACAAGAGGAACACGGGGATGGTGTTCCAGTCGTATGCGCTCTGGCCGCACATGACCGTCGCGCAGAACGTCGCGTTCGGTCTCAACGTTCGCAAGGTCTCGGGCGCCGAACGCGACACGCTGGTCGAGGAAGCCCTCGCGGCCGTGCAGATGGAGCAGTACGCCGAACGCAAGCCCACCCAGCTCTCCGGCGGGCAGCAGCAGCGCGTGGCGCTGGCCCGGGCGATCGTGATCAAACCGGACGTGCTGCTGCTCGACGAGCCCCTGTCCAACCTGGACGCCAAGCTTCGCAACGATCTCCGCCACCAGATCCGCAACATCTGCAAAGCCTCCGGCATCACGACCGTGTACGTCACGCACGACCAGAAAGAGGCGTTGAGCATGGCCGACCGCGTCGCGCTCTTGCGGGACGGCAAGGTCGTCCAACTCGGAACCCCGCGCGAGCTCTACCGCCAGCCCGAGTCCAAGTTCGTGGCCGAGTTCCTGGGCGAAACCAACCTCATCCAGGCCGCGACCGACGGAACCGGGACACTCCGCGTCGAAGCCGGGGCCTTCGAGGCGACCCCGATCTCGCAGGACCAATCAAAATCCAAACATATACTGATCTCGGTCCGCCCGGAAGCGACGAGCCTCACGCCGGCGGGTGAGTCCGGGTCGCTGCCGGGCAAGCTGCTCGACACGACATACCTCGGCGAGACGGCCCAGCACCTGGTCGAAGTGAAGGGGTGCCCCCTGATCAAGGTGGCCGAGATGAACCCGTTCGGCTCGTCCAGCCGGGTCCACCCGGAGCCCGGAGACACGGTGGGGGTCCGCTTCGACCCGGGCGAGGTGGTGCCCATCTCCGCGGATTGAGCCCGGCCGATCGGCGGACCGATCCGTGCGTGCTGCGTGCGCGGAACGTCGGGATGAGGATCAGAGATCGGGCGGGAGACCGATGTTCCGCGCGGAACATCACGCCGCGGTGGACGCGGCCACCCCCCCGACAACGGGCAGCGTCAGCACCACTTCGGCACCCCGGTCCGGCGCGGGCTCGGCGAGCCGGATCGCCCCCCCCACCGACTCCACCAGGTGCCGGCACAGCGCAAGCCCGAGCCCGTGCCCGCCCCCCGAGCGGGCGTCGGACACCCCCCGACGCCAGGGCTCGAACACAGCCCCCCCGAGATCACCAGGCACGCCGGGACCGTCGTCGGAGACCGTCAGCTCGACCGATGACTGGCCGACCCGCACGCTGGACACACGGATGCGCCCCACACCGCCCGAGCCCCCCACGGCCCGCCAGGCGTTGAGGTACAGGTTGACCAGCACACGCTCGAGAGCATCCGGATCGACGCCGACCCGGTGGCGGGGGTCCACCCCGGCGTCGTCCACGCGTGCGCGGGCTTCGGCGGGGAGGGCATCGAGCGCGAGGCGGTGGGTCTCGAGCACGCCCGCGTCGCCGTGAAGCGGACGCTCGGCGGCGTCAAGGATCGCTTCGGCAACGCGACCGGCGTGCAACCCCAATCGCACGATGCGGTCCGCGAGCTGGCGGGATCGGTCGGGATCACCGGCATCTCGGGCGATCAGCTGGGCGTTGCCGACGATCTTGGACGCGATGCCGCGAACCTCGTGCGCGATCATGCCGGAGAGGTTGCCCAGGGTTTCCAGACGCTCGGCCCGCTCCTGCCCTGCCCGTGCGGCCGAGAGACCGCGCTGGAGTTCCTCCAACTCCTCCAGGATGCGGGAAGGATCGGGATCGCGCGGTGTATCCGGCACGGGGAACCCGATCGGCACAATCGGACCCCGGCTGAAGGGCGAGGCGTGAAGTCGCCCGCC
>DIYM01000047.1:7385-8390 GCA_002429045.1 Phycisphaerales bacterium UBA6054 | reverse complement strand
CCACCGAATACCGCGGCTTCGCCCCGGGCAAGAAGACCGGACCCGAAACCGACTTCCGCGACGGCTCGGGCAACGACATCGACTTCGACGACGACGATTTGCCGCCGTTCTGATCCGCCCGCGGGCGGCCCGCGGACCGAATCAACCGCGCCGCAACCCAGAACACCGCTTGGACCGCGTGTCTCGGTGCGATACGCTGGAACCGACGCACACTCGTGCGAACCAGGAACCCAGGGGGAGAGACCGCATGATGCCCAACCGTCCGCTGTTCGTTGTTGCCGCGCTGGGCGTGCCCGCGCCCTGCCTGGCCCAGGTCACCCCGGTGCGATCGAGCCTCGAAACAGCGGCGCAGATCCGGCTGTCCGTCGTCGATCTCACCGATCTGGACGAGGCGTTCGACGAGCAGCTCGGCACGCTCGACCGGCTCGGGCCGCTCTCCGTGCCCGTCTCGATCTCGAACCCCTCCGACGGGGTGTTTTCCGGCGACGCGTCGGGTGATGCGTTGTTCCACAACACGGAATCCGGATCGTTCATCGCGTCGGCAGAGTACAACGGCAACGGATCCGACGGCTCGAACGCCCAGTCGTTCATGCACACGATGTCGTCCGAGTTCCAGTACGACTTCAGGCTCGCGGGCGAGGGCAGCGCACTCTTCGAGGGCGCGCTCTCCAACAGCGGCCCGTCGCCCATCGGGTTCACGCTCAACGTGAGCGTGTACGCCGCCAACGCCGATGGCAACTTCACGGGCCCCTTCTTCTCAGAGCTTGTCACCGACCCGGTCGAGCCCGGCTCGTCTCTGTTCTCGATCACGGTGCCGCTCGACAACGACTCCAACCTCTATCGAATCGAGATGAGGCTCGGTCACAGCGGGAACTCGATTCTCAACACCGATCCCGAGACCGGCACGCTGGACGCCACGTTCACGATCGACACCCAGGCGGCCTGCCCGGCCGACTTCGCCCCGCCCGGCAACCCCGACGGGGTGCTCAACTTCTTCGACATCTC
>DIYM01000047.1:0-7308 GCA_002429045.1 Phycisphaerales bacterium UBA6054 | reverse complement strand
CTTCGACATCTCGGCGTTCATCGGCGCGTTCACGGCGATGGATCCGGCCGCCGATTTCGCGCCCCCCGGCAACCCCGACGGCGTGTTCAACTTCTTCGACGTCTCCGCCTACATCGCCGCGTTCAACGCGGGGTGCCCGTGATGCGGATCAGAGGCCCGCGGCCCGCAGGCGCCGGTCGACGTTCGCACGCTCGATCATGCCCGGGATCAGCAACAGATCGATGAGCTGCCCGATCAGGAACAGCCCGCCCGTGAGCAGCCAGACGATGCCCGTGACCCACTTGCCCGCATAGAAACGATGGATCCCGGCGACGCCGGTGAACATCAACAACCAGAGCAAGTAACCCACGCCGACCGACTTCATAAACAAAAACCTCCCGGGACGTGTTGGGAGGTCCGGGACCTTTGTTTCATTGCCCGGACGCCCCGTTGCCCCGTTCTGGTTCCGGCTATAGATCGTGCCGTGACACGGCGTGCCCTGCTCGCCGCCCGTGCCCGGGCCACGGATCACTTCCTGCGCCTCGATCACATCGACCGCATCGTCGCCGTTGGCGTCGCGGTTCTCGTAGCTGAACATGCCGACGCCCGAGCCGAACCCCCCGCCGTCGGCGGGCAATAATCGCTGACATGGGCGACCCGACACCGATCGATCCGAGTCTCCGCAAGCTGCCGCGATCGCGGATGTGGGTTCCCCTGCTCGGGCTCGCGGGCTGGGCCCGTCTCTGGGTCGATCGCGTGCGCGGCAAGCACACCGCACGCGTCACCCTCCGCGCGACCGGGCGGGACATCCGCCTGCGCCTGATGACCAGCGACGCCCGCGTGGTGCTGCAGGTCTACCGCGACGAGGAGATCCGCCCGCCCGTCCCGGTCGAGGCGGCCACGATCCTCGACGCGGGCGCGAACATCGGCATCACCGCGGGCTACTTCCTCGATCACTTCCCCGGCGCACGTCTGGTCGCGGTAGAGCCCGACCCGGACAATCTCGACGCCCTGCGCTCCAATCTATCGTCCGACGCGGATCGGGTGATCGTCGTGGAAGCAGGGCTCTGGGACGAACCCGGCCCCCTGCGCATCGCGAACCCCGAGAGCGAGAGCTGGGCCCGGCAGGTGGAGACCGCCGACGGGGAAACCGAGGGCGTCATCGAAGCCGTCACGATCGAGGGCCTGCTCGATCACGCCGGCATCGAGGGCTTCGACATCATCAAGATCGACATCGAGGGCGCCGAGTCGCGGATCTTCGTGGACCGGTTCAGGCGGCACTTCGAGCGGGCCAAGATGGTCTTCGTCGAAGCCCACGGCGACGCGATCCAGGCCCAGATCGACGAGTTTCTCGCGGGCCTCGGGTTCACCATCGCCCGCCAGCACGACATGACGGTCGGCTACCGCGCGGGCTGAGCGGATCAGCGATCGCCGAAGCACGTGTACACGCTGCGTGCCGCCGCGATCAGCTCGTGGTCGTGGGGAACGAGACGCTGCTTGTCGGCGGCCGCCGTGATCTCGACGTCGCCCAACTCCCGCCCACGCATGACCACCAGGCGGTTCTTCATGCCCATCTTGAGCAGTTCCATCGCGTGGTGACCGAACTGGGTCGCGAGGACGCGGTCCCCCGCGACCGGGGTGCCGCCGCGCTGGACGTGCCCGAGCACGACGTACCGCGATTCGATCTCCGTGCGCTTCTCGATCTCATCGGAGAGCCACTTGGCGATGCCGCCCAGGCGGATGGGGTCGGGGCTCATCTCATCGACGCGTTCGACGATCTGGGCGCCGCCCTTGGGCTTGGCGCCCTCGGACGCCGCGATGATGGTGAAGCGCTTGCCGCGCTGCGAACGCTCCAGACACGAGTTGCAGATCACATCGAGATCGAACTCGATCTCGGGGATGAGGATGATGTCCGCGCCGGCCGCGACGCCCGCGTTGAGGGTCAGCCAGCCCGCGTTGCGCCCCATGAGCTCGACGACCATGACGCGGTGGTGGCTGGCGGCCGTCGTGTGCACGCGATCGAGCGCCTCGGTCGCGATGGAGACCGCGGTCTGGAACCCGAAGGTGATGTCGGTGCCGTAGAGGTCGTTGTCGATCGTCTTGGGCACCCCGACGCAGTTCACGCCGCCGTCGGCGATCGGCTTCGCGGCCGACATGGTCCCGTCGCCACCGATCACCACCAACGCCTCGATCTTGCGGACGTTCAGGTGCGTCAGGCAGACCTCGGTGAGGTCCTTGTACTTGATCGACCCGTCGTCGTTGCGTCCGACCGGGTACTTCTGCGGGTTGGTCTTGTTGTTGGACCCGAGGATGGTGCCGCCGATCGTCAGGATATTGGAGACGTCTTCGACCTTGAGCGGCCGCATGCGGTCCTCGATGAGCCCGAGGAACCCGTCCTCGATCCCGATCACCTCGATGCCGTGGTTGATGGCGTCTTTCACCACCGCCCGGATGACGGCGTTGAGCCCGGGGCAATCACCGCCCCCGGTGAGGACGCCGATGCGTTTGAGATTGGCGACGGAGACGCGATCGTTGATGCTGGCCATATCGGGAGCAGGATAGCGGATCGCACTAGGATGAGGCGGCTTCTGCGCTCGCCAGTTCCCGAAAGGTTCCCATGCTTGCATATGCCTATCTCGCCTTGGTCTGCCTCTGCTCCGCGTCTGCGGGATCCCCCGATGCGGGAAGTTCGGATGCTCCGCTCATCGAGGTCCGCTTTCGTGAACAGCCTGAAGCGATCCGGTACCAACACATCCATGCCGAAGAGGAGACCAGGTCGCTCCAGTACCAGCCAGAGAATCAGCGGTCCTATCGCTCGATTACTCGGATGTTAGATTTCACGAGCAGTATCGATCGGCAGGGGGCCATAATCAAAGAGAGCGTCAACGCTGTCCGCATGGAACTACATCGGAACGACGACCGATTCGTGTTTGACTCTGAGAATCCGGAGCACGATCAACTCGCGAATCAGGCTTCCGTGAAAGCGATGCTGAACGCATTCACATATGACGTTGAAGCGCTGCTTGATGGATCCGGAACCCCGCTGAAAGTTCTGAACGGCGAGCACCTCGCAGGATTGGTTCAGAACACCGATCATCCTGACGCCAAGGCGTATGTCGGCCTCATGGTGAGTGACAAACAAGTAATGCATGCACTACGAAACAGATACCATCTGCTTCCTGAAGACCCGGTTGCAGTCGGCGATTCATGGGCTATCTCACATACCCTCGATCAAGGGGAGACATACGTCGTGAGAGAGATGCGTTGTGAGCTCATCGATGTGCGACGCACCGACGCTGGGAGAATCGCCGAGATCTCGATTCTTGGCAAAGAAAAATACGGCTTCGGAGAAGAGTACACCAAGATCCCGGGAACGCCCGACGGGCCGATGTTCTTCAAGTTTTACGACGTCGATGGCAAGCTCCTCTTTTCTTTGGAAGACGGTCTTATCGATGAACTCCGCATCGTTGTCTCAGGGAGCTCATACGTGTATCCCCCGTTCGATCCCGACACGCTGGAACCGGGGCAAGATCGACCAAAGCTCACAACTGAAACGAAGCACGAAACACTCGTTCGGCGAGTGAGATAACCATTCCTTCCAAATCAACCGGTGATCAAAACGCCGGTACCATCCCCCGGATGCCCGACGCCCCCGCCAACCCGCCGCATTCCGATCCGGGCGTGGCCGCCGCTCGCCCCGGACGCGACGACACGCCCCGGACCGACCCGCATCTGTACCTGCATCCCCAGACGCTCGCCCGCCTGGGATCGTTCGAGCTGCGGGCCAAGATGATCGTCGAGGGCGTGATGTCGGGCATGCACCGCTCGCCCTACGCGGGGGTGTCGGTCGAGTTCGCCCAGCACCGCCCCTACGCGCCGGGCGACGACATCCGGCGCCTCGACTGGAAGGTCTACGCCAAGACCGACAAGCTCCAGGTCAAGCAGTACCAGCAGGAAACCAACCTGGATCTGGTGATCCTGGTCGACCGCTCGGGATCGATGAGCTTCGGGACGCGCCTCTACGCGGACGCGACCGGGTCGGACCGGACCGTATCGATCGACGGGCGTCCGAACTGGACCAAGTTCGACCACGCCACCGCGACGGCCGCCGCCCTGGCGTATGTCACCGTCGAGCAGGGCGACCGCGTCGGGATGGTCGTCTACTCCGACGAGATCCGGGGATTGCTGCCCCGCTCGGGACGAAAGACCACGTGGCGTCAGATCGTTGACACGCTCTCGACGCAGCCGGTGGACCGCGAGACGGACTTCGCCCGCGTCGTGGAGCAGACGCTCGGGCAGGTCACCAACCGGTGCCTGTTTGTGGTCGTGTCGGATTTCTTTGATGACCCCGACCGGATCAAGGCGGCGTTCGCGCGGGTCAAGCATCGCGGGCACGACCTGATGGCGCTCCAGGTGCTCGACCGGGCCGAGACCGACTTCCCGTTCGATGACCCGGCCCGGTTCGTCGGGCTCGAGCGTGACGGCTCGCTCCGCCTCGACCCGCGCGCCATCAGGCAGGACTATCTCGACGCGATCAACACGCACATCGGGATGGTGCGCAAGTCCGCCCGCTCATTCGGCTTCGACCATCAGATCGTGCCCACGCACGACTGGCTGGGCCCCCCGATCGCGGCCATGCTCGCCAAACGCAACGCGATGATCCGGAGGAGCGGGCGGTGAGCTTCCTGCACCCCGCCATCCTGACCGCGGGACTGCTCGCGATCGCGATCCCGATCGTCATCCATTTCATCCGCCGTCGGCGCCGCCCGATCGAGTGGGCCGCGATGCGTTTCCTGCAGGACGCGCTGCGCAAACGCCGCCGACGCCTGCGCCTCGAACAACTGCTGCTCCTCCTCGCACGCTGCGCCATCGTCGCGCTGCTCGCGTTCGCGATCGCCCGCCCCACCTCGGGGCGCGACACATCCGCCCTGCCCACCACCCACATCATCGCGATCGACAACAGCATCGGTTCCGCGGCCGAGTCGGGCGGGCGCACCCGACTCTCGCGCTCGATCGAGTCAGCGCTGGCGATCATCGATCGGGCCGAGCGATCCCCCGGGGACACCCTCGCCGTCGTCACCCTGGGTGCGCCTGGGCGCGCCGTGCTGTGGCCGCCCACCGCGGACCCGGGCGCGGCCCGGCGTGCGCTCGATCGGATCGGCCCCACCGACAGCCGCGCGACCACCGATGCGCTCAGCGCCCTGCTCGACCCGCCCCCCTCCAATGGCAGGGAAGACCCGACCGAGCGGACGGTGCTGCACCTGATCTCGGGCTGGGCATCGTTGGGCATGTCCGAGGCGTTCGCCCGCGATGCGGACAGGTCCCCGATGCCGCGGGTCGATCTCGTGACCCGGCACGTGCCCGAAGGTCCCGAGCCGAGCGGTGTGAACTTCGGCATCGGGCCGCTGACCGCTTCGACACCGAGCGTGGTGGGCTCGGCGACGCTCGCGCCGCAGACACGCGTCTCGGGCACGATGGTCCGCTCGGCGCCGCCCGGCACGCCGCTGGGGCCGCTGGAAGCGCCGGTCGAACTGGTCGCGCACCCGTCGGGCACCATCGCGGGCCGGACCGTCGCCCGCTTCGACGCGGGCCAGACATCCACCGCTTGGAGCGCCGCCATCGACGAATCCGCGCTCGCCCCGGGCGCTGGCGGACGCGTCGCGCTCCGGGCGACGCTGCCCGGGCGTGACCCCAACCCGCTCGACGATCGGGCGAGTGTTGTGATCTCCCGCAAGCGTGAACTCAGGGCGGCGGTCGTCGAACGCCCCCCGGTCGGTGTCGAGCGGGGCATCAGCGCCGGCACCTGGGCCCTGGCCGCCCTGAGCCCCGACGACCGCGCGGGCGTGGCGTCCTTCCGTGTGGACCCCGCGTCGCTCGGTTCGATCCCCGCGGGTTCCGTCGACGCGCTGTTCATCCTTGAGCCCGCCAGGGTGACCGAAGGCGGCTGGGCCCGAGCCGCCGAGCTGCTCGCCCGGGGAGGGCTCGTGGTCATCACGCCCGACCGCGACACCGGCACGGGCGCGAACGTGTCGGCATGGACCGAACCGCTGCGGTCGCTCTCTGACGGGCAGATCTCGGTCAACCGCAACGCCGGGCTGATCGAATCCGACGAACGCCTGAGCCGCGAGGATCCCGGCGGGCTGCTCGCATCGCTGCGCGGCGAGTTCGCCGACCTGATCGGCGCGGTCGGGATCCGCAAGCGTCTCCCGCTGATCGCCGGGCCAGGTGCCGTCAGCCCCATCCGCGTGCAGGACGAACCCGGGCGCACCGGCGACCCGTTCATCGCCCAGACCTCCGCCCGCGGCACGCTCGTCGTGCTCTCCACCCCGCTCGATGTCGCGTGGACCGACCTGCCCGCCCGCCCCGTGTTCGTTCCCATCGTCCAGGAACTCGTCCGCCAGGGCAGCGGCGTGGGCGTCGACTCGGGGGTCGCGGCCGGATCCAGCAGCGACGTTTTCCAGCCCACCGCCCGCGTCGACCGGTGGGACCGCGACCCGTCGATGTCGCACGGCGCCCTCCCCGACGAACGCCCCGGCGTGAGCGACAGCGCGCGCGCCGGTGTCTGGCTCGGGCTCGGTGCAGACGGGCAGGTCGTCCGAACGCTGACGCTCTGGCCCGATGCCGACGCCGCCCGGTCGACCGCCACCACCCCCGAGGAGCAGGACCAGGCGATCGCGTCACGGTTCCCCGGGACACCCATCAGCAGCGACGCACCCAGTGGTGAACAAACGGCCGAGCACGCGGCCACCGGATGGGGCGACCGGATCGCGTTTCTGCTGCTCGCGGTCTGCGCCGCGCTCGCGTTGATCGAAGCCTTCCTCGCGCGCACCGCGTCCCATCCCGCGGGGTCCTCGCCATGAACAGGCTGCTCAACACGCTGTTCGGGCTGGACGGTCTCGGGTTCGGCACGCCGGACGCCGCCCTCGTGTTCGAGCGACCACTGCCGGCGTGGGCGTGGGTCACGCTCGCGCTGGCCGCCGCGGGGCTCGGCGTGTGGACGTACCGCCATCTCCCGGGCGGCGCGATCCGTCGGGGCACGCTCGGGGCGCTGCGCGGGCTGATCATCGTCTCGCTCGCCCTGCTCGCCTCGGGACCGTCGCTCGTTCTCGAGCAGACCCGCACCGAACGCGACACCGTGTTCGTGCTCGTGGACCGGTCCGCGTCGATGGGCGTGCCCGACGGACCCGGGGGGCAACGACGCCACGAGCAAGCGTCCGAAGCGCTCGGCTCGGCCGGCGACATGCTCGCGCGCCGCGCCGAGCGGTCCGACATCGCGTACTGGTCGTTCGGCTCGCGGGCGGTGCGGCTGCCCGGACCGCCCGGGCCGAC
>DIYM01000028.1:2861-3107 GCA_002429045.1 Phycisphaerales bacterium UBA6054 | reverse complement strand
GGGCGATGTCTTCGGGCGTGAGCGAGGCGGCCCGCCCCTCGGGTGGTGGGTCGATCCCGCCGCAGGGCGCGAACTCCCACCGCCCGGGGTAGTCGTGCACGGATCCGCCCCGCTTGCCGAGCAGATACAGACCCCCGACCCGGATCAGCCCGGTGATACCGAAGAACACCACGCCGGAGTCCACCGTTCCGCGGGCGGCGTGGTACCGGTACGCCACGTCCCGCGCCGCCGCGCGGCCCGCCGCGG
>DIYM01000028.1:0-2794 GCA_002429045.1 Phycisphaerales bacterium UBA6054 | reverse complement strand
CCGCCGCGGGGTCGTACGACTCGAACGACAGGATGCGCCCGTCGAAGTAGCGCGGGTTGTCGGCGCACATCGCCCGCCACGCGCGATCGACGCGCTCCGTGTGCTCGGCGTCGACGGGCAGCGGCTCGCTCCGGACATCGATCGTGACCGGCCCCGCGACGGGCTCGATCCGGACCCCGGACGGCGCTGGAGTCATCACCCCAGAAGCCCGGAGAGCTGGTCGGTCATGCCGGGCAGGCCGAGTTGCTCGGCTTCGCTGGCGATCATCTGCTTGACCTGATCCTGCGCCCTGCCCATCGCGTCGTTGACGGCGTCCTTGATCAGATTCGTCGCCAGCTCGCGGGTCTTCTCGTCGACCGACATGCCGGCGAGGAGTGCTGGGTCGAGCGTGAGATCGACGACTTTCATGCGCCCGGTGACGGTCGCCCGGCATGCGCCGCCCCCGGCTTGCCCGGTCACGCGGAGCGCGTCGGTCTTGGCTTTGATCCGCTCGCCCGCTCCGGCGAGTTGCTCCTTGTTCTTGAGGAGCGAAGCGACAGACTGCATCGCCTTGAGCTGATCGAACACGGTCTGGTCCTCCTACTCGCCCGACGGGCGCTGGCGGGGGTGGATGCGTTTGACCTCGCCCTCGAACACATCGAGCACGGTCCTTACCAGCGGATCGGCGAGGATCTCATCGGGCGTCGGGCCCCGCAGGCCGGTCGTTGGGGGTTCCTGCCCGGATGCTCCCGTGGGTTTGGGCGTCGGCGGCTCGCTCTGGCGCCGGTGCTCGGGGCGCGGCGGCGGCGCGGGGTCGTGCTTGGGTGTGGCGTCGTGGGTGGGCGGCGGGCGGTCGGGCGCTGCTGGGCGCGTCCGGGTCGCACCCGCCGTCAGGCTTTTTTTGCGAAGGACTTCCCCGCCCCAGCTGCGGAGCCGCCGCCGCTCGCGACGAACGCGGCGACGTCGGCGATCTTCTCGGTCATCGCCAGCCGAACGACGCACGCGTCGAGCAAGGCCCGCGGCGCCGGCGACGATTTGAGCGCTCTCTGCACCGATTCGCACACCGCGATCATGTGGGTCAGCCCGCTTGGATCGAACCGCTTGCTGCGTTCGAACTCGGCCGATCGTGCGTCCTCGGACAGTTCCACGAGATCGGTCGACTCGCCGCACGCGGACAGGACCATGAGATCGCGTAGGCGTTCGAGCATGGAGTGGAGCATCTGCTCGCCCGAGATGCCCTTGCCGAGCAGGGCACCGGACGCCTTGAGCGCTTCGGCCGGATCGCCATCGGCCAGCGTATCGATCAAGCGCCCGACCAACTCGCGGTCCGGCAGCCCGAGCAGGTCCTCGAGCAGCGCGAGGGTCAGCGTCTTCTCGCCCGTCGCCATCACGCGGTCGAGCAGGCTGAGCGCGTCGCGCATCGAGCCGTTGCCCTGGCGGGCGATCGCGAAGACCAGCTCCGGGTCGGCCTTGATCTTCTCGTGCTTGATGACCTCGGTCAGGTGCCCGGCGATGTCGGTCGTCGAGATGTTCTTGAAGTCGAACCGCTGGCAGCGCGACTGGATGGTCGCGGGGACCTTGTGCGCCTCGGTGGTGCACAGGATGAACTTGACGTGTTCGGGCGGTTCTTCCATGGTCTTGAGCAGCGCGTTGAAAGCGGCCGTCGAGAGCATGTGGACCTCGTCGATGATGTAGACCTTGTCGCGTCCGCGCATCGGGCGGTACGCGGCGTTGGCGATCAGCTCGCGGGCTTCCTCGACCCGGTTGTTCGAGGCGCCGTCGATCTCGATGACGTCGGTGTCCTCGCCGCGCATGATGGCGGCGTCGGCTTCGTCGGACCCGCCGGCGAGGGCTTTGGCGAAGATGCGGGCCATGGAGGTCTTGCCGACCCCCCGCGTGCCGCAGAAGAGGTAGGCGTGGGCGACGCGTTCGGCGTCGATGGCGGCTTTCAGCGTGCGGGCGATGGGCTCCTGCCCGACGACCTCGTCGAAATCAGCGGACCGGTATCGGCGTGCCAGGGCGGTGTAGGACATGGGGGATAGTACGGGTGTTATCGTGACTTCGTTGAGCCGGATCCGAGTTGCGTGGCTAGCGTCGTTCGTATGCCCGCCGACCCCCGGAATGGCGATCCTGCGGTTCTGCTCCGTGAGGTCTCGAGAACGGATTTGTCAGAGCTCTATCGGATGCAGCTCGACGATCTATCAAACAAGATGGCGATGGTGAAACCGCGATCATCGGATGAGTTCGCGGGCTTCTGGGATCGAAGCTTGGACAACTCCGAGACGATCACACGAGCGATCGAGTTCGAGGGAGTGCTCGTCGGCAGCATCTCGTGTTTCAAAGCGGAGGGTTGTGATTCGATAGGGTATTGGATCGATCGCGCGGCCTGGGGAGGCGGCATCGCCACGGCTGCCCTGGCACGGTTTCTCAGCGTTGTGCGGGTACGCCCGCTGCTTGCCGTCACGGCATCAACGAACATGGGTTCCAGGCGTGTTCTCGAGAAATGCGGCTTTGTCTGCACCGGGCAGCGGTTCGCTCCAGAAAGCGACCGCTATCTGGCATGCCAAGAGTCCACGTACATGCTCGAATGACCGCGTCGGGCCGGTATGACTAAGCGGATCGGTTGCCGGGCGGGGCACGCGTTCGACCCGCCTCGTGTCGGCGGCCAGGACACCGGCGGCACCGGATGACGGCCGCTTATGGCTGCTGCGGTCAAGCCCTGACCAGGTTCACGGGCCACCCGTGCACCGGGCCCGGCCGCCGACGCGGGCGGGTCGAGGAGGATCCTATGCCCCCGCCCGCCCGTACACTTCCC
>DIYM01000163.1:513-10960 GCA_002429045.1 Phycisphaerales bacterium UBA6054 | reverse complement strand
ATCGCCGCCCCGCGCGGGCCGATAGCGAATCTGGCTGCCCGCGGCTCGGGCACCCGACGAACGCGCCCGAACCCGAGGAGACCGACGTGGATCTGGACACCATCCTTCGCCAAGCGCATGAAGCCGACGCCTCCGACGTGCACATCGTGGGCGGCGAGCCCCCGACGGCCCGCGTCCACCAGGTCATGACACCGCTGAGCGAAGAGCCGGTCTCGCCCGAGACCGTCGCCAAGATGTTCGAGGAGATGTCCGTCCGCGAGGTCCGCGAGATCTTCGCGCAGACCAAGGACGCCGACTTCTCGTACTCGGTCGAGGGCCTGGCCCGGTACCGCGTCAACGCCCACATGCAGAAGGGCGTGGTCGGGCTCGCGATGCGTGCCATCAAGACGAAGGTCCCCCCGCTGGCCGCGTTGAGCCTGCCGGAGGTCATCGCACGCCTGACGTACCTGCCCCGGGGGCTGGTGCTCGTGACGGGCGACACCGGTTCGGGTAAGTCGACCACGCTGGCGGCCATGATCCAGGCGATGAACCAGCGCTACCGCAAGCACATCATCACGCTGGAAGACCCGGTCGAGTACCTGTTCGAGAGCGACAAGTGCCTGATCGAGCAGCGCGAGCTCGGGCGCGACATGATCAGCTTCTCGTCGGGTCTCAAGCACGCGCTGCGTCAGGACCCCGACATCATCCTGGTCGGCGAAATGCGTGACTTGGAGACCAGCTCGCTGGCGATCTCCGCCGCGGAAACCGGTCACCTGGTTCTCTCCACGCTGCACACGGTCAACGCGTCGCAGACGGTATCTCGTATTATCGACATGTACCCCAGCGGGCAGCAGAACCAGATCCGATCGATGCTCTCGACCACGCTGCAGGCGGTCGTGTCGCAGACGCTGTTCACGCGTGCGGACAAGCCGGGCATGATCCCGGCGGTCGAGGTGCTGCTGTGCACGCCCGCGGTCCGGAACCTGGTGCGTGAGAACAAGATCTACGAGATCCCGAACGTGATCGAGACGTCGCGTCAGATCGGCATGACCAGCCTCGACGCGTCGATCGCCGAGCTCTACTTCAACGGGACGATCACCAAGGAGGACGCCATCGCCCAGGCGGTGCATCCCGACAAGCTGGAACGACAGCTGGTCGCGTGATGGCGGGGTTCGTGAACGGGTACGTCGGAGTGTGAAGCCGGGGTGCGGCCTGCTGGAATCAGGCCGACGCCGGAACGGAGGCAGGTATGCCCAGCTACAAGTTCCAGGTCCGTGCGCAGGACGGGCAGATCAAGACGGGGACCATGCAGGCGGACAACGCCGGCGCGGCCGCCGCGGTGCTCCGCAACCAGGGCGTCCACGTCGTCTCCGTCGACTCGGTCAAGGGCGGGGCGGGCGGCGAGAGCTTCCTGGAGACGTTCCGCAAGCTCAACAGCGGCAAGCCAACCCAGAAGCACGTCCTCGACTTCACCACCCAGCTCGCGGTCATGATCCGCGCGGGCATCAACCTGCGATCGGCGCTCGACGGCATAGCCGATCAGACCGACCATGCCGGTTTCAAGAAAGTCATCGTCGACATCAAGCAGAAGGTCGAGTCCGGCAAGCAGTTCTCGGAAGCGCTCCAGGGCTACCCCAAGCTGTTCGGGCCGCTGTACATCAACATGGTCAGGGCGTCGGAGATGTCCGGATCGTTCTCCGACATGCTCGAGCGGATCGCGGGGTACATCAACCAGGAGATCGAGACCCGCAAGATGGTCATCGGCGCGTCGATCTACCCGGCGATCATCGGCGGGCTGGCCGTGTGCGTCACCGTCTTCCTGCTGACCTTCGTGCTGCCGAAGTTCTACACGGTCTTCGAGGGCAAGGAGGACGTGCTCCCCTGGGCGACCAACTTCCTGATGGGCCTGAGCCAGGGGCTGATCGCGAACTGGCCGTTCCTGCTCGGTGCGCTCGCGGTGCTCGCGGGGGCGGTCTACGCGGGCGCCAAGACCGAGCTCGGCGCGTTCTGGATCGACAAGCTCAAGCTGAGCATCCCGGTCCTCAAGTCGATGTTCCGCTCGCTGTACATCTCGCGATCGCTCCAGACTATGGGCCAGCTGGTCAACGCGGGCGTCCCGATGCTCGACACGCTGACGATCACCGGCGACGTGACCGGGAACAAGCTCTTCGAGGGTCTCTGGAAGAAGGTCCACGGCTCGGTGAAGCAGGGTAAGAAGATCGCGGCCCCGCTGCAGGAGACCAGCCTGCTGCCCAAGGCGGTCGTTCAGATGATCGGCGCGGGCGAGGAATCCGGCAAGCTCGGCGAGGTGCTCGACGAGGTATCGGACTACTACGCGCGCCAGCTGAAGGACCAGATCAAGACGGTTACCGGAATGATCGAGCCCATCATGATCATCCTGATGGGTTCAGTCGTCGGCTTTATCGCGATGGCGATCATTCTGCCCATCTTCAAGATGAGCCAGATCGTTTCGTAATCGAGAGTTGTCACCGGGCCCGCGCCCGGGATGGGATCTGGCGCGGGCGGGAGGAGTGCGCCGTGCGTCAGACCAAACAGTCACCAAGGGGTCTCCGCTCGAGAGCGGGCGGCCCGTCCGCGGGCGGGTTCACGCTCATCGAGACCTCGCTGGCCACGCTCATCATCGGGATCGGGGTCGTCGCGATGGTGGACGCCCAGACCGCGTTCCTGGTCTCGAACCAGTGGTCGAGCCACGCTGCGAGCGCCACCTTCCTCGCCAACGAGGTCCGCGAACTGACCAGGAACCTGCCCAAGCACGACCCGGTCAACGGGCTGTTCATCGCCGAGGACGACGACGGGGACGAAGCGCTCTTCGGCTGGGGCCCCGACGCCGGCGAGACCACCGTCGATGACTTCGACGACATCGACGACTTCGACGGCATGTCCTTCTCGTTCGTCGGGACCGAGGGGATCGACGACCTCGACCTCCCCGGCCCGGTCAACGCCTACCGGGAGGTCATCCCCGATCTCACGATCGAGGGCGAGGAGCAGGACGGCGCGATGTTCGGCTGGTCTCAGGTCGTGCTCGTCAGCAAGGTCGATCCGTACGACTTCGCCGAGACAGTCGCCGACGACGCCGTGCAGGACCCGGACGGCTCCTTCCCCGGGCGTGCCGTCGACGATTTCCCGTTGCGGGTCACCGTCGAGGTGTATTACCAGGGCGTCAACGACATCGAGGCGTCGCTGGTGACCGAGGTGACCTGGATCGTTCCCTGACCCGGATGTCTGTGTCGCCTTCGCCCGAGTGGGTCTAGTCCGAGGTACCGATCGTCATGACCAAGCGTTCCGCCGAATCCGAGCCGACCGAACCGACCCGCCTTGGGCGCCTGTGGCGGCGTGCCCGCGCCCGGATGGGCTCACGCCGCGGGGTGGCGTCGGTCCTGTCGATGATGTTCCTGATCCTGTTCGGCTCGCTGGTCGCCGCGATGGCGATCACGTCGACCGGCAACATCCGGACCGCGAACATGCACCTGCACGTCATGCGGGCGATGAGCGCCGCCGAGACGGGCCTGGCGATCGCCGAGCACAGGCTAGCCGAGTCCTCCGGGCGGTTCGTGGTCGCCGAGTCGGACATCGACGCGACGATGGCCGCGGCGTTGTGGAGCGGTGACGCCGGTGTGATCGGCGTGCACGAGGTCCTGCCCTCGCCCTCGGGCGTGTCCGAGGCCGGGCTGCCCGCCGGCATCGCCGAAGCGGTGTTCAACATGCACGCCGAGGACGCCAACCGGCTCGGTGTGACCGGGTACATCGACGAGCCGGAGATCGGCAGCGCTCCCGCCGGGCTTCCCGACGGGGTCTACGAGGACGAGGGCTGGGTGTTCACGCCGCCGGTCATGCTCGAAGCGTGGCCCGACGGCGAGGAGAACCCCCCCCCGGCGTACCAGATCCGTTACGCGCCGCTCGCCGGGGGTGAGTTCGTCCGTGTCATCGTCGAAGGCATCGTCTTCAACTACCAGCGCAACAGCCAGCCGATCACCCGGACGATCGTTCGGGACTACCGGCTCGGCAAGACCGTGGACCAGGCGCTCATCGCCCACTCCAAGATCCTGATCGGCAAGAACGTCTCCATCGAGGGCGACCTCGGCGCCCGATTCGATGAGGTCGACTTCGAGAACGGCGACCCGATCGTGATGCGGTCGGACTTCCTCGGGCTTGACCCCGTGCTCGACCTCAAGATCGGGGAGTTCTGGGCGGCCCTCGCGACCAACGACGTGGACGGCGACAACCGGCTCCGCGTCGGGCACCCCACCGAGGGCGCCAACGGGCTCGACAACACCGCGGACTACGACGGGGACGGGGATCCTGACGGCGCGTTCAACGACGCGACGGGCGACGGCTATATCGACGAGTTCGATCTGTTCATCAGGCACTACGACACGAACAACGACGGACGAGTGACCGTTTCGGCCGCGATGATCGACGGCACGCCCGCGGGCGACGCCGGCGCGACGCCCGAGTTCGTCACCACCGGGGGCGATCCCGTCGACGACGACCTGGCGCTGCTCATCGACGGGCGCGTGCCCGACCGCAACCGCAACGGGATCTACGGCTGGATCGACGAGAACAGCGATCAGGACTTCCAGCCCGCCGACGAGGACCCCGCGGACTTCGACGATTTCCTCGGCGTCTACGGCGACCGTGAACTCGGATGGCGCGACGGCTATCTCGACCGGCTCGACCAGTACGCCAAGGTGTCGGGCGGCCTGCGCTTCCGCGTCGGCGCGTCCGAGTGGGAGAACGGGCAGGGGCCCATCGAGGAACGCCTCCGCGGCCCGATCGACCCCGACGATGACGACGCGCCCCTCACCTTCAACGCGGGCGACGACATCCTGCCGGACATCACCTCGACGAGCTTCGCGGACACGGAGAACGCGCTGATGGCGGCGGCCGACGGCACGGACTTCTGGACACAGGTCGCCGATCAACTCGGCACCACCCCCGACGCCCTGAGCCGGTGGACCCTCGACGACAACCCCGCCGACGCCACCCAGCCCGCGTTCGTCCCAGTCTGGGAAGACAACAACCTCGACGGACGCCCGGACAACCACGACTGGGCGTACTGGGAGAAGTCGCCCTTCAACTCCCCCGCGTTCTCGGACATCTACTGGCGTCCGGTGTTCCGCAACTTCACGTTCCGCAACGTTCAGGTCCCCATGGGGCTCAACGCCCTGTTCGAGAACTGCCAGTTCATCGGCGTGACCTACATCCGGTCGCACCCGGACAACACCCACCCGATGTGGACCGAGCTCGGCGCCAACGTCTTCGACGACGGCGGCAACGTCGTGCCCAAGTACTCCCGGTACGTCTACGGCGACGACGCGGGCGAGGACTATGCCAACGCACCGACTTCGCTGCCCGACTCGGCCAAGCCGCCGGAGTCGCTGATCCTGATGACGATCCCCGGGAACACCCCGCTCGACACCGGCGACGTCCCCCTCGATGAGGTCGCGTCCTACGGCGCCGGCTACGACCAGCTCCCCGAGCCCGTCGTGATCGACGGGGCGCGTGTCACGGATACCAAGGAGTACTCAAACAACGTCCGCTTCCACGACTCGCTGTTCGTCGGCTCGGTCGTGGCCGACACGCCGAACAACTACACGCAGGTGCGCAACAAAATCCAGTTCACCGGGGCGACGCGGTTCTCGACCGTGCACCCGACCGAGCCGGACAACAGCTTCCTCAACCCCGACGACAACGACATCGACGACATCCTGTCGAGCTCGATGATGCTGCCCAACTACTCCGTGGACATCGGGACGTTCAACAGCCCGCCCGAGCAGGACGTCCGCCTGCAGGGCGCCGTGATCGCCGGCGTGCTCGACGCGCGGGGCAACACGCAGATCGACGGGGCGCTGCTGCTCACGTTCAACCCCGAGCACGGCGAGGGCCCGCTCCAGGACGTGTTCGGGAACCCGGTCGGGAACCCCGCCGGCTTCAACGCCTCGCTGGGCTACTTTGGATCGGGCGACGGCGACTTCGAGTCCATCGACCCCAACGAGCTGCCCATCGTGGACGGTCAGCGGATCGTCGGTTGGGACACCGACGGCGACGGCCTGGCGGACGTGCCCCACGACGGGACCCCGCCCCCCGGCGCGGTCGCGGTCCCGTTCAACGGGTTCGGCAAGATCATCCTGCGTCACAACCCGGGCATGCGTCTGCCCGACGGGCTGATGGTCCCGCTGTCCATGCCGCCGGTGAGCGGCACCTACCAGGAGGGCGCGATTTGATACGCCGATCGATGACACCGATGCCCTCGCGTTCGCGGCGCGGATTCTCGCTGGTCGAGGTCCTCATCGCGCTGACGATCACCGCGACGCTGCTGACCGCGACGATGGCCGCGCTCGACGCGAGCTTCAAGAGCTACAAGCACACCTCCGAGAGCGCGTCCACCAACGTCGTCGCGCGCATCGTGATGCAACGCGTCACGGCGATGATCCGCACGGGCGAGCAGTTCGGCCCGTATCCCGCCAACCCCATCGCCGACCCGACCATCCAGAGCACCTGGCTCGAGTTCGTGGCGTTCCGTGACGTCGCGACCGGCACGGAGCGGGTGATCCGGCTCGAACGCCGCGGGGACGCCGCGGGCGAGTACGAGCTCTGGTACATGGTCACCGAGCTCGAGGACGGCGACGTCATCGGCGAAGAAGAGGCGCCGCTGCTCGTCGGGCTCAACGACGTGACCTTCGATCTCCAGTACGACGTCGGTCCACGCCTGCGTCGCGCGACGGTCGATCTGATCATCCAGCCCGACGACCTCCAGGACGCCGCCATCGGCGCCGACGGGATCGAGGCCCCGACGATCCGCCTGGTCGCGTCCGCGTCGCCCCGGAGCTTCACCGACTAAAACGCCGTTGAGCCCGTCCGCATCCGCTCGACGGCGTCTGGGATCCGCTCCGCGAGGTCCCCAGGCGTCATGCCCCCGGTGGCTCGGTGCTCGGCCTGCCATCCGTCGCCGGCGCGGGCGTGCGCCTCCACGCCGGCCCTGGCGCAGTCGAACAGCCCGACCCCCTGGGCGTGCTGGGCGATCAGCCCGGCGATCACGCCCGAGAGCACGTCCCCCGTGCCTCCCGTGCCGAGGGCAGGGCCCCCGGCGTCGCACCTCCACGATCGCAGCCCGTCCGACACGACCGTCCCCGGGCCTTTCAGAACCACCACGCACCCCAGGCGGCGCGCGATGGATGCGCACACCGCGTCCCGCTCGTGCGCCGGGCCCGCCGGATCACCCGTGTCGGTCATGGAGAGCGCGCCGAGCAGACGCCGAGCCTCGCCCGGGTGCGGCGTCAGCACCAGCCCGGCATGCAGGTCCTCCCAGAAGGACGGCATCCCGCACAGGCTGTTGAGCCCGTCGGCGTCCAGCACGCACGGGCGGTCTTCCCGGAGCGCCGCACGCAAGACGATCGCGTCCACCGCCGGCGAGCGCCCCATGCCCATCCCGACCGCCATCGCGTCGCAAGAGGTCGCGAGATCATCGAATCGCTCGGCCGATCCCGAAGCGTCCAGCGAACCACCGGCATCGACGGGCAGCGCCAGCCCGGTCGCGAACGGCGCGATCGTCAGCGTGTGGTCGAGGATCGGCGCCGGCGCCGCGATCCTGACCAGCCCGCACCCGGCGCGGACGGCTCCGAGCGCGGCCAGCGCCGGCGCGCCGATCATGCGCGGGTCTTCGCCCGACGAACCCCCGACGATACCGACAGAGCCGAAGGTGCCCTTGTGCCCCTCGGGCGGGCGCCCGGGCAGGCGGGGCGGGGTGTCGATCGTCTCGTGCATCGGGGGATCGTACTCCCCCGAGTGCATCACCTACGATCACGTCGTGATCGACACGCACTGCCATCTGACCTTTCCCGACTTCGCCGGTCGGGTGGACGGTGTGATGGCTTCCGCGGCCGCCGCGGGCGTGACCGGTGCGATCACGATCAGCACACAATCCCAGGACGCGCAGGCGGGCCTGATGCTCGCCGAGAGCCACCCCGCGATCTGGTGCGCCGCGGGCGTGCATCCGCTGTACTCGGATCAGGGGCCGCACGACTGGGCGGCGATCAGGCGCGTCGCGTCTCACGACAGGTGTGTCGCGTTCGGAGAACTCGGGCTCGACAACCACCACGGGCGCCCGGCGCGCGACGTGCAGGATCGGGTGCTGGCCCACCAGCTCGCGTTCATCGAGTCGTGCATCGCCGACGGGATCGACAAGCCGGTGATCATCCACGGACGCAAAGCGGTCGATGATCTGCTCCCCGTCCTGCGTTCGAGCACGATCCCGCCGGACCGGTACGTCTTCCACTGTTTTACCGAGACCCCGGACCACGCGCGGATGGTTCTCGATTTCGGGGCGATGATCTCGTTCACGGCGGTCGTGACGTACAAGAACGCCGGGGAGGTCGCCGAGGCGGCCAAGCTCGTGCCGGGGGACCGGCTCATGGTCGAGACCGACGCACCGTTCCTCTCGCCCGAGCCCGTCCGCGGGCGGCGCCCCTGCGAGCCGGCATACTGCCGCTACACGGCCCAGCACCTCGCGAAGATCCGCGGCGTGCCGTTCGCCGAGTTCCACGACCAGATCGATCGCAACACCGAACGCTTCTTCGGCATCGAGGTGCCCACGCCCGAGCCGGGCGCGTTGCAGGCGGTGATCCCGTGAGTGCCGCCCCGGTGGATCTGGGCGGCTGGCTGCACGATCTCTCGCCGATCCTCTTCGAGGTCGGCGGGTTCGCGATCCGCTGGTACGGGCTGAGTTACCTCGCGGGCTTCGCGGCCGCGTATGTCCTGCTGCGTTTCCTCGCCAAACGCCACGCCACGGTCATCCCGGGCGAGCGGGTCTTCGATGTGATCCTCGCGCTGGTCGTGGGAGTCGTGGTGGGGGGGCGGCTGGGCTACGTGCTGCTCTATGACCCCAAGCTGCTCGGTTTCGTCGACGGCTTCCCCTTCTGGGGCGTGCTCGCGGTGAACAACGGCGGGATGTCCTCGCACGGCGGGATCGTGGGCGTGATCCTCGCCGCGTGGAAAGTCAGCCGGGGATACAAGAACGAGGAAGGTGCGATCGAGGGGCGCTGCCCGCCCCTGCACGCGATGGACATGTGCGCCCTGATCGCGCCCGCCGGCCTGTTCTTCGGGCGGATCGCCAACTTCATCAACGGCGAACTGCTCGGCAAGATCGTCGCGAAGCCGGGCGAGCCCGCGCCGTGGTGGGCGGTGCGCTATCCGCAAGAAATCCTGGGCGAACCGGACGAGCGGTTGCCCCATTCCGACTCGGACTGGGAATCGATCGTCCGGCTGTCGCGGGATGCCGCGATCGGCGATGAGACGTGGGTTGCCGGCTACGAACGCCTGATGACCGCCGTCCAGAAGGGCGACGCGGCGGCGCAGGCCGCGATCCAACCCCTGCTCTCGGCACGCTACCCGACGCAGCTCATGCAGGCGGCGCTCGACGGGCTGCTGGTGGGCGTGGTCGTGTGGATCGTCGCGATGAACAGACGCGTCCCGGGCGTCATCGGGGCGTGGTTCCTGATCGTGTACGGGCTCGGGCGTGTGCCGATGGACCTGCTGCGGTTGCCCGACGCGGGGATCGCGCAGTTCGGCGGCATCACCCGCGGGCAGTTCTACTCGGGGCTGATGGTCGCCGCGGGCATCGCGCTGCTGCTCTGGGTCACGAAACGCGGCGGCGAGCGGCTCTCGGGCGGCTGGGCGCGTCAGTCTCCCTGATCGCCCTGGCGGGTTCTGTCGGGTTTGTCACGCCCGAGCATCGCGATCCCGAGCGTGGCGCCGAAACCCGCGATGATGAGACCCAGCGAGCCGGCGATCTGCGTCGGTGAAGGCGTGTAGGCTTCCTGACTCCAGTCCTTGCTGTTCTCGACCGATCGCATCTCGGCGAGGTTCTCCTCGGCAACCACGGCCCCGCCCAGCACATCGCCGATCTGCGGCTCGACCCCCGCGCGGAACGGGTACAGACCGGCGGGGGCCGCGATCAGCAGGCCCATGAGCACCCCGAGGGTCGGGCGTTCGAACCGGTGCATCAGCCAGCGGAGCAGGTTGGAGACACCGACCACGCCGACCACGACACCGATGCCGACCGGGATCACCACCTTCATCTGGCGGGCGAGTTCTTGGGCATCGGTGTTCTTGATCGCGCCAACGGTGTCCTTGATCGCGTCGATGATCGGCTCGTACTGGCCGAGCAGCAGCAGCAGGAAGGCCCCCGACACGCCGGGCAGGATCATCGCACCGGCGGCGGACGCCCCCCCCGCGGCCAGCCCGAACGGCCCGGACAGCCCAGCCCCGCCCACGCCCGACTCCTGGAGGTAGACCAGCCCGCCCATCAGCACCGCGCCGAGCACCACGCCGCCCCAGACGTCCCGCCGGATGGGCGAAGCGAGCTTCCACAGGATCGGCAGGCCGCCCAGCGTGAGCCCGATGAACAGCGAGTACATCACCCACCGGTGCTCGGCGAGCGCCCAGGAGA
>DIYM01000163.1:0-454 GCA_002429045.1 Phycisphaerales bacterium UBA6054 | reverse complement strand
CTCGGCGAGCGCCCAGGAGATCGCGTTGGCAAGCCCCGCGACGGACATGACGCCGCCCGCGATGACCATGCCCAGCATCAGCAGCGTGTTGCGTGTCAGCCGGAAACGGGTCGCGCTGGAGATCGCGTCGATGAAGCGCCGGTAGATCCCGCATGCCACGAGCATCGTCCCTCCCGAGATCCCCGGGACGAGGTTGGCGAGCCCCATGAGCACCCCGCCCAGAAACGCCCGTCCCACAGGAACGGGTGACTGCTCGTTGAGGTTGTCGGCGTGGCGGCGCCCGTCGTCGGTCATCGGTGCGTCCTGATTCGTGGCTGGGTGTGTCGAGGCGGATCGGTCTGATGGCGGGTCCGGAACTCGGCCCGCCCGGGGTGCGGATAGCCGGTGGTATCATCGGATCATGACGCGCCTCATTCCAATCCGGGCCGCCCTTCTGCTGTGCGTTTGCGTCGGC
>DIYM01000011.1 GCA_002429045.1 Phycisphaerales bacterium UBA6054 | reverse complement strand
GAACGCCGCGCAGGCGCGGCGCGCCGATCCGGACATCGCGCGCGGCGCCGCGACCGACCGGGCCGGGCGATGGGTCCAACGCCTGGTCAACGCCAGCCCCGGTCGATGTCCCGGTCCGTGCCGCGCGGGCCCGGTCTCCGGGCCCGGGCGCGCTCGCTCTCGAAGATCCCCTCGATCGCGTCGCGGTGCTTACGCACCGTGTACAGCGACAACCCCAGCACCCCGGCGGTCTCACGCAGCGATCTCCCGTGGTGATAGATCGCACGCCCGACCTCGGCGCGGGAGTTCGGCCATTCGCCCGAGCGGGTGGCAACGAACACCGCGATCGGCTCGAGCAACCGGGCCGCCGCCCGGGCCACCACGCGCCGGACCTGCCTGGCGTTCTGCTGCTGCAACGCGGCCACCGCCGCCGCCGACAGCCCGTCCCCGAACACCGCGATGACCATCCGACGGTCGGGGTCCCCGAGCCACTCGGCCCGGTTGATCACCGTCTCCGCCGTCCGGTCGTCCAGTCCCCGGCGGAGATCGATCGACGAGCAACGATCGCCCAGCCACGACGCCGTCCGAGTTCCCTTCCCCCCAGTCGCTCTGCCCATGGTCGCTCCCATCCCGATCCGATACGCTTGACAAACCCTACCCAAGAGTTCACAATAATGTGAACTCTTGCCTTTTTTACCCCGCAAGAGAACACTTTGCAAGGGCTTTGTATGGGATCACCAAGAAGTAGCGCACAAACCGTGACATCCGCTGACGTGCCCGGCTCGGGCGATCCGTGCGGGCCCGCGTTCGGCGACGCGGTGCGCAGCCGGAGGCGGTCTCTGCGTCTGACGCTCGACGATCTCGCCGCCCGGGTCGGCTGCGCGAAGTCCTACCTCTCGTCGCTCGAGAACGGTCACCGCGCGACGCCTTCCGAGGCCTTGACGCGCCGCCTGGAGCGCGCGTTGTCGTTCGATCAGGGCGGGCTGGTCCGGCTGGCGCACCTCGACAAGATGCCACCCGAGGTCAGGCGTGACATCGAGACCCTGCGGGCGCGCGACCGGTCGGCGCGATCGCTGGCACGCCTCCTGGCGGAGCAGGCCTCGGGCGGGGGGTCGCTCGACGAGATGTTCAAGTCGGGCGCGCTCCGCTCGCTGATCGATCGGCTCGATCCGGCGCCCGACCCGGTCGAGTCGATCGCGTCGGCGTTGCCCAGCGAGATCCCGTTGATCAACAACGTCGCCGCGGGATACCCGGCGGACTTCACGGATCTGGGTTATCCCGCCCGCGTAGCCGACGAATACGTGCGCGCGCCCGATGTGCGGGACGCCGACGCGTTCGCCGCGCGGGTGATCGGCGACTCGATGTCGCCGGACTACCGGGAGGGCGACATCGTCGTGTTCTCCCCGGCGACGGACGTGCGCAGCGGCATGGACTGCTTCGTGCGATTCGAGCCCGACCACGACACCACGTTCAAGCGGATCTACTTCGAGGAAGGTGACGCTGGCGAAACGCTGATCCGCATCCAGCCGATCAACAACGAGTACCCGTCCAGGACCGTGCCGAGGGAGGACATCGCCGGGCTGTACGCGGGCGTGTCCGTGATCCGCAAGATCGGGCCCGCCCGCTGAGCGCTCCGCATCCCCCGCGAACCCGATCAGGCGGACCGGGCCGAACGGACCGGGGTCATGTGAACCGATCGAGCAGTTCGAGCGCCGCCTGGGGGTCGATCGAGGGCTCGGGGAACTCCGGGCCGATCGATTCCAGGGTGGTGCGCACGATCTCGGAGACGATCGCCAGGCGGTGCCACTTGCGGTCCGCGGGGACGATGAACCACGGCGCGGCCTGGGTGGAGCAGCGTCCGATCGCGTCCTCGTACGCCCGCATGTACGCGTCCCATTTCGAGCGTGTCTCGAAGTCCGCCGCCTCGAACTTCCAGTTCCGGCTCGGGTCGGTCAGGCGGCGGAGCAGTTTCTCTTTCTGGCGTTCTTTGGAAACGTGCAGGTAGACCTTGACGATCCGCGTGCCCGCCTGGGCCAGCAGGGCCTCGAACTGGTTGATGATCTCGTAGCGCGCCCGCCAGCGCTCCTCGGGCACGAGCCCGTTGACCCGCACAATCAGCACGTCCTCGTAGTGCGAGCGGTTGAACACCTGGATGTGCCCGCGCTTGGGGGCGTGCCGGTGCACCCGCCAGAGGAAATCCCGGTCGAGCTCGTCCGGCGTGGGCTTCTTGAACGCCTTGACCTGCACGCCCTGGGGGTTGACGGCCCCGAAGACGTGCCGGATGGTCGAGTCCTTGCCCGCCGCGTCCATCGCCTGGAGCACCACGAGCACCGACCGCTTGTGCTCGGCGTACAGCCGGTGCTGGAGCGCGCTGATCGCTTCCACATTCTCGGCAAAGCGCGCCTCAACCCCGTCCCGCTCAAGCCCGTCTGCGTCGTCGGTGCTCCACTCGCTCAGACCGACCCGCGAACCCGGCTCGACACGATACTTTGAAAGGTCCATCCGGCGAGCATACCGGCTCGCCTTGGGCAGGCCCAGCGGATCGAGCGGATCGGCTGGGAATGCCCGTCAGCCCGCGCGTTTGGCCAGCCGCTTCGTCGTGACGGCCGGGCCGAGCAACGCGAGCGCGTGCAGGATCAGCAGCGTCCCCGTGGTGACCAGCGAGCCGATGCGGACGGAGTTGTCCATGCCGGACGCGACCGGGATCGGCGCGCCGTCCTTGCCCCAGCAGCCGCAACCGGATTCCTGGAGGACCTCATCAGGGACGAACGAGAGGTAGACCACGAAGAACGCCACGAGGGACGCGGACATGATCAGCACGGTGCGGCCGAACGATTTGCGCAGCTCCGAGCCGAGCACGAAGACCAGCAGCAACGCCAGCAGAAGCTCGATCATCGGCAGCAGGATCCCGAGCATGCGGTACTCGGGCGCAATGACATCGTGCAGCTCGATGACCCGGAGGAACTCGTCGATCGACCTGATCTTCGTCACGCCCGCGTACACCCACGCCGCCAGGATCAGGAGCACCGCGAGACGTGAGAACCAGAAGCGCGGCTGCGGACCGATTGGCGTGCTGACGTCTTGCTCGGGCATGGGGCCTCCTCGGGCAGGTTATCCGGGGAAGGAGAGTTCGCGGATGCCGAAATCGAGGCGCATGGCCTGTTTGGCGAGGTACAGGGTTTCTTCGGCCGCCTCGTTCGCCCGGCGGGTGTGCTCGCGGAGGATCTGCAGGATCTTCTCGTCGCCCTTCTCGCCCTCGAAATCGGCACGCCTCGCCCGCATGGGCCCGAGCAGCCGATCGATGTGCTCTGCGACCTCGACCTTGATGTGCCCGTCGCCGATGTTGTCGCCCTCGGCGTACTTCTTCTCGAGCTCCGCGACGCGGCCGGCGTCGTCGATGAACGCGCGGACGTACTGGAACAGGCTGTTGTTGATGTCGCCCGGCTCGTCCATCGTCTGGCGTCCGGTGTAGAGCCCGCCGAGCTTTTTCTTGATCTGCTTGAAGGTGTCGGTCAGGAAGATCGCGTTGTTCAGGCTCTTGGACATCTTGTTGACCCCGTCGGTGCCGATGAGGCGCGCCACGCGCCCGACCTTGCCCTCTGGGATCGGGAACAGGCCGCCGGCGCTGACGTAGTCGGCGTCCTCGGTCTGCGGATCCACGCCGCAGTACGTCTGGCTGAACCGGCGCGCGACCTCGCGGCACGGCTCGATGTGCGCCAGCTGGTCCTCTCCCACCGGCACCAGTTCGGGGCGGAAGATCAGGATGTCGGCGCACTGCCCGACCGTGTACATCGGGAAGCCGAAGCTGTAGTTGTCGCCCAGCTCCTTGGTCTCGAGCTCGGTTTTGAGCGTGGGGTTGCGCATGACCCGGTTGAAGGGCAGCAGCATGGCGAGGTACCAGGTCAGCTCGGCGATCGCCGGGATCTCGGTCTGGAGCACGAACGTGGACCGGTCGGGATCCATGCCGCACGCGATCCAGTCCTTGATGATGTCCAGCGTGGACCGGCGGATGCCGTCGGGCTTGTCGGCCCGCGTGGTGAACGCGTGCATGTTCGCGATCAGGAAGAAGCACTCGTACTCATCGATGAGCCTGACACGGTTCTCGAGCGAGCCGACCCAGTGCCCCAGGTGGAGCTGCCCGGTGGGCGTGTCGCCGGTGAGGATGCGGGGCTTGCCGCTCGGAGAGATGTGGCTCGCGGGATCAGTCATGGAACCGGGATGGTAGGGCTGGGACGCCGCGGAGCGCCCGATCACGCGGGCGCCGACTCGGCCGCTCCGGGGGCGGTGAGCAGCGCCAGGATCACGTTGAGCGCGTTGAAGCACATGTGCATCACGATGGGCACACCGACGCGTTTGGTGCGCTCGTAGCCCACGCCGCACGCGACGCCGACCATCATGATCGGCAGCAGGGCGTGCCAGGGCACCGGTGTCTCGTTCAGCCGGTGGATCAGCCCGAACAGGATGGCGGCGGTGATGATCGCGATCCACGGGCTCTTGGTGATCTTGATCAGGGCGCTCTGCAGGAACACACGGAAGACCAGTTCCTCGATGAACGGGGCGCCGATGACGGCGCCGGCGATGATCAGCCACCACCAGATGTCGCGGGGCGCTCCGACGATGGTCTCGAGCGTGCCGTGGGCCAGGGGCGGGGGCTGCTGCCCGTCGTTGATCTGGGTGTACATCGCGACGGCGGCCAGCCCGGCCAGCGCGATCAAGGGGTAGCCCAGCAAGAAGCACCCGAACCCGACCGGCACGTCGAGCCCGCTGATCTTCATGCCGGCGTCGGGCGCGCTGCGGTGCAGGATGAACAGCATCCCGACCCCGGCGACGACGCCGAGCAGGAACCCGACGCTGCCGATCAGGATCCTGCGCTGCTCGTCGTCGAAGGACGACCGCTCGAGCCAGCCGGTCGATGCCACGATCGTCGCCGAGGAGTACACCGCGAGGTACACCACGAACGCGGCGAAGAACCACACCACCGCCGGCATCGGCGTCAGATCCCGCAACCCGGCCTTGGCGAACCCGCCCGGGACCAGCAGCCCCCCGGCGAAGAGCAACGCGATCACGAGCACCGAGGAGATCAGGAAGATCCAGAGCTGGTACTCCTGGGCCCGGTCGACGACCTCCTCGACCCGCATGTCGGTCACCGGCTCGGCGTCCACCGCCTGGGCGAGCGTCGCCGACGACGAGAACCCGTCGCCCGCGACAACCGGACCCGAGACACCGGCGATAACCAGGATCAGCAGGGCAACAATGATCCCGATGCCCACGCCGCCCGAAGACAACCCCGCCCGACCCGAGGACCAGAACCCCGGGGACCGGCCCGAAGAATCCTCGATGCCGGATGCGCTCCGGGAGATCGTCGAGCACAAGGTTGAAGAGGTCGAACGCCGCAAAGCCGAGATCTCCATGACCGAACTCGAGGCGATGGTCGCCCAGGCGGAGCCACCGCGGAACTTCTTCCGGGCCGTCACGCGCCGCCCCGAGGGCGTCCACACCAGCGTGATCGCCGAGGTGAAGCGACGCAGCCCGAGCGCGGGGCTGATCCGCCCCGAATACGGGGGCGATGGATTCAAGCCGGAAACCATCGCCCGACAATACTTTGACGCTGGCGCATCGGCGATTTCGTGCCTCACGGACGAAAAGTTCTTCGGCGGGCACCTGTCCTTCATCGAGCGGGTCAAGGCCGCCATGCCCCTCCCGGTGCTCCGCAAGGACTTCATCATCGACCCCTGGCAACTCTGGGAGGCCCGGGCCCACGGCGCCGACGCCGTGCTGCTCATCGCCGAATGCCTCACCGAGTCGATGCTGGTCGACCTGCTGATCCTCTCCCAGCAGCTCCAGATGACCGCCCTGCTCGAGGTGCACGACATGGACAACCTGCTGCGTGTCCGCCCGCACGTCGGCTTCCCCCACGCCGGGTACGGGCTGCTGGGCATCAACAACCGCGATCTCCGCACGATGACCACCGACCTGAACCACACCACACGCCTCGTCGATCTGGTCGAGGACACCAAGGTCCTCGTGTCCGAGTCGGGCATCAAGACCCCAGAGGACCTCGCCCATCTCCGCACGCACGGCGTCCGCTCGGTCCTCGTCGGCGAGCACCTCATGCGCCAAGAGCACCCCGGAGACGCTCTGCGGACGCTGCTGACCCCGACGCTCGGGCCGATCGAATAGCAGACAGAACGGTATCTGTTCGGGTCTGCCGCGTCGGAGGCCTTGCCGCGCAGAATATTGCAACATCCCGGCCTCCCCGAGCGTTTGATAGACCGGGCCCGTTCGACTTCAGCAGGAGACCACCGCATGACCGCGTTCCGTTCCAACCGATCACCGGCGATCGTGCCCGCTTTGTGCGCCGCCCTCGGGCTCGCGTCGTACGCCCACGCCCAACTGCTCGCAGAGCCGGCGTCCAGCGAAACAGCCTCGGGCTCGATCGATGCGTCCGCCCGCGCCACGCTCGACGCGGCGGGGCAGACGCTGCGGGGCACGCCCGGGTTCGCGGCGCAGTTCCGAATGTTCGGAGACGGGTCCGATCTGATCAAGTCCACGATGCCCTCCATGAGCGGGCGGTTCGTGTTCGGCACGGCGAACGACGCGCGCGTCATCCACATGATGGGCGAAGCCAAGGACACCGCCGACGCCGACTCCTACGCGTTCGACTTCGTCAGGTCGGAATCCACCGTCGCGTGGACCGACGACGAGCAGCAGACCGTGTTCATCCGCCGGGCCAAGCCCGAACCCCGCATCCTGCCCGGCGCCGCCCGCATGGTGCTCGTCTCGGACATCCTCGACGACGACCCGTTCGCCGCGGCGCTCGCCCGCTCGGAGTCGCTGATCAGCGAGGGCACGAGAGAGGTCGCCGGCGTGACCTGCGACGTGGTCCTCATGACGTTCCGCAAGAACTCGGGTGTCAGCCACACCGGGGAGCGATGGTTCATCGCGCAGGGCGACCGTCTCCCCCGACGGTTCGAGCAGATCACCGACGCGGGCATGATCAAGTTCCAGCTCATCATGGAGTTCAGCGGGCTGAGCGCGGGCGAGCAAGCCCCCGCGATGCTCGATGTCCGCCGGCCCGACTCGTACAAGGTGGACGACCAGAGCGCCGAGCGTCCCAGACCCTCCACGGCGCGACCCGCCCGGATCAGCCCGTCGGGCGTGACGCCGAAGGACCCGGCCACCGCCCCCGAGACCCGGGCCGCGCCGGCCCGCCAGGCGGCGCCCGCCTTCTCGTTCACCGACGACGGAGGCGCCGAGATCGACAACAACTCGCAGATGGGGCGCGTCAGCGTGCTGTACTTCTGGGGCACGTGGTGCGTGCCGTGCCGGGCGGTCTCTCCCGAGATCTCCAAGATCGCTCAACGCTTCGGAGACCAGGACGTGGACGTGTTCGGCGTCGCCGTCCGCGAACGCGACCCCGATGCGCCCCGCTCGTACCTGGCAGAGAACGACTACGAGCACCGCCTGGTGCTGAACGCCGATGAGTCCGCACGCGCGTTCCGCGTGCGGATCTATCCGACGGTGGTGGTGATCGACAAGCAAGGCCGCATCGCGTATAGCGACTCTCCGGGACGCGACCGCAACGCGACCGAACTCGCCAGCGAGGTCGCGCAGGCGATCCAGGAGGCGCTGGGCGAGGGCTGAAGCCGACGAACGATCGCACAACCGGCGCCCGCCGGGGATGGCGCCCGATCGGGCACCCGGGTCAACCGGGCTCGGCCGTTCGGGCCAGGATCGCCGCCTGCGCCGCGGCGAGACGCGCGATCGGTACGCGGAACGGCGAGCAGCTGACGTAGTCCAGCCCGGCCTCGTGGCAGAAGCGGACCGACGCGGGGTCGCCGCCGTGCTCGCCGCAGATGCCGAGCTTGATGCCCGGGTTGCCCAGACGCCCACCCTCGACAGAAAGCCGAACCATCTCGCCGACGCCGGCGCGGTCGATGCTCTGGAACGGATCGCGCGGGATGATCTCGTGGGCGATGTAATCGGGCAGGAACCGGTTCACGTCGTCGCGGGAGTATCCGAAGGTCATCTGGGTCAGGTCGTTGGTCCCGTAGCTGAAGAAGTCCGCGTGCCGGGCGATCTGCTCGCTGGTCACCGCGGCGCGCGGGACCTCGATCATCGTGCCGATCTTGATGTCGAGCCTGCGGCGTGAACCGCGCTCCTTGCGGACCTGCTCGATCACACGCTCGGCCTGCGCGCGCAGGATCGCGAGTTCCTCGTCCACCCCAACGAGCGGGATCATGATCTCCGGGACCGCCCTGATTCTCTGTTCGGCGCAGTCCAGCGCCGCCTCGACGATCGCGCGGACCTGCATCGCCAGGATCTCCGGGTAGGTGACCGCCAGCCGGCACCCGCGGTGCCCGAGCATGGGGTTCGACTCGCCCAGCATCGTGACGCGCCGCCGGATGACGCCGGCATCAACGCCCATCGATCGGGCCAGCTCCTCGACGGCGTCGTCCTCGTGGGGCAGGAACTCGTGCAGCGGCGGATCGAGCAGGCGGATCGTCACCGGCAGGCCCTTCATCGCGGTGAAGATCCCAACGAAGTCCGCACGCTGGTACGGGAGTAGGCGCCCGAGCGCCGACTCCCGATCGACCCGGTTGTCCGCGAGGATCATCTCTCGCATCGCGCCGATCCGCTCGGCGTCGAAGAACATGTGCTCGGTCCGCGTCAGCCCGATCCCCTCCGCGCCGAACGAACGGGCACGCTCCGCATCGCGCGGCGTGTCCGCGTTCGTCCGCACGCCGAGGGTCCGGTGCTTGTCCGCCCACCTCATCACCCGCGCGAAATCGCCCGAGAGCTCCGGCTCGACGGTGGCAACAGGGCCGGCGATCACCTCGCCCGTCGAGCCGTCGATCGAGATCAGGTCCGTCCTCCCGAACGCGCGCCCGCCGACCATGAAGACACCGTTGTGCTCGTCGATATGGATGTCGCCGGCGCCGGCAACGCAGCACTTGCCCCACCCGCGCGCGACCACCGCCGCGTGGCTCGTCATCCCCCCGGTGCTGGTCAGCACGCCAGCCGCCACGTGCATGCCGTCCACGTCTTCGGGGCTGGTCTCGCGCCGGACCAGGATCACCTTCTCGCCCGCGTGGGCCCGGTCGACCGCTTCGGACGCCGTGAACGCGGGGAACCCCGACGCCGCGCCCGGAGACGCGGGCAGGCCCGTGGCCAGGACGTCCGCCCCGGCACGGGCCGCGTCGTCGAAGCGCGGGAGGAGCAGTTGGGTCAGATCCCCCGCGGGGATCCGCAACAACGCTTCCTTCTCGGTGATGAGCTTCTCGCGGACCATATCGCACGCGACCCTCACCGCCGCCGCCCCCGTGCGCTTGCCGGTCCTCGTCTGGAGCATGAACAGCTCGCCCCGCTCGACCGTGAACTCGATGTCCTGCATCTCGCGCGTGTGGCGTTCGAGCGTCCGCTTGATCCCGAGCAGTTGGGCGTGCACGCCCTTGTTCCAAGCCTTGAGCTCCGAGATCGGGCGGGGGGTGCGCACGCCAGCGACCACGTCCTCGCCCTGGGCGTTGATCAGGAACTCGCCGAAGAACGTGTTCTCCCCCGTGGACGGATCGCGCGTGAACGCGACGCCCGTGCCGCTGTCGTCGCCCGTGTTGCCGAACACCATCGACTGCACGCTGCACGCGGTCCCGTCGATCCCCGTGACGCCCTCGATACGCCGGAAGCTGACCGCCTTGTCGCTCATCCAACTGTCGAACACGGCCCGGATCGCCATCTCCAGCTGCACCATCGGCTTCTGCGGGAACGCCCTGCCGGACCGTTCCCTGAACACCGCTTTCGATCGCTCGCAGAGTTCCCTGAGACCCTCGGCGGGAACGTCCGTGTCCAGCGAGACCCCGTACCCGGCCTTGACGCCGTCGAGTTCCCGCTCGAAGTGGTGCATGTCGATGCCCATGACCACATCGCCGAACATCGCGATCAGACGCCGGTACGCGTCGTACGCGAAGCGTTCGTTTCCGGTCCGCTCGGCGAGCCCTTCGGCACTCTTGTCGTTGAGCCCGAGGTTGAGGATCGTGTCCATCATGCCCGGCATGGAGACCGCCGCGCCCGATCGCACCGAGACGAGAAGCGGGTCGCCCGCGTCGCCGAACGCCCTGCCCCGCTGCTTCTCCAGCGACACGATCTGATCGGCGACCTGCTTCATCAGATCCGCCGGGAGCTTCCGCCCCGCGGCGTGATACTCGGCGCACGTGCCGACCGTGATCGTGAACCCCGGGGGCACCGGCAGCCCGATGCTCGTCATCTCCGCCAGGTTCGCGCCCTTGCCCCCCAGCACGTCGCTCATGGACCGGTCGCCCTCGGTCTTCTTCCCGAACGCGTAGATCCGCTTGCCAGGGACGACCCGCTTGGGCCGCGGGCCCGATTTCCGGGCTGCCTTCTTGCGGCTGGTGGCTTTGACGGTCGGACGACGGCGCGACTTGCCGGTGTGCATCTTGCCCCGCGCGGAGGGGGCCTTCCGCGTGACCTTTTTCGAGCCGGGCTTGCGTGCCGGCTTGGTGGGCGTCTTCTTCGGCGTCCGCTTGGACGCCTTCCTCGTTGTCTTCTTGCCCGCGCGTTTCTTGGCCATCGCCGATCCCTCCCGCCCGAACCCCGGGCGACTGCACGCGGTAGCATCGACCATCGACGATGCGCCCCGCCAACCCGATCCCGCCCGCCTGTCCGTCTGCCCGGGCGAGCCAGGCGTCCGAGCGGCAGAAACCACACAGACGTTCGACCCCGCCGACCACGCAACCCTCGCCGCGGCGCTCGCCCCCGCGAGCAACCCGCAAGCCCGATTGATCCTCGTGCCCTACACCGCCGCGACCGCGTTCGAACCCGCGATCGCACGCACGCCCGCATTGATATCAGACCCGCCGGCCCGTGTCGTCTGCCAAACACTGGGAAAGCACGTGCCACCCGAGATTGAACCGGACCCGCCCACCGACGCCTATCGCGTTGGCACGATCGGGTCGGCGTGGTCGCGCGACCGCTTTCTCGACGCGGCCCGGCGCACGCTCGGGCTGATCCGGGCGGGCGACGCGTACCAGGTCAACCTGAGTCACCGCCTCACCGCCACGTTTACCGGCGACGCGTTCGCGTTGGCGCGAACGCTGCTCGCGTCGGCACGCCCCGAGTTCGGCGGGTTCCTCTGCTACGACGACCCCGACCGCGCCGGCACCCGCCACGCGGTCATCTCGCTCTCGCCCGAGTTGTTCCTCCACTACGACCCGTCCACGCGGACCGTCCGCACCAAGCCCATGAAGGGCACACGCCCCATCGCGAGCGATCCGGACGAACTCCGCGGATCGCCCAAGGACCGCGCCGAACTGAACATGATCGTCGATCTGATGCGCAACGACCTCGGGCGTGTCGCCGAGGCGGGCAGCGTCCGCGTGACCCGCCCGCGCGACATCGACGCCCACGCCGGCTCGGTCTGGCAGGCGACCGCGACCGTGGAGGCACGCCTCCGCGCCGACCGGACCCCCGCCGACCTGATCGGCGCCTGCTTCCCCCCCGGCTCGATCACGGGGGCCCCCAAGATCCGCGCCGCCCAGATCATCCGCGAACTCGAACCCCACGCCCGGGGGCCCTATTGCGGCTCGCTGATCCGCGTGCGACCGGACGGCGGGATGACCGCCTCGGTCCTCATCCGGACCGCCCACATCATCGGCACCCCGCACCCCGACGACCCCCACGGGTTCCTCGACGCCGAGCTCCGTTTCCATGTGGGCGCGGGCATCGTCGCGGACTCCGATCCCGCCGGGGAATGGGACGAAACGATCACCAAAGCCGGCGTGCTGCTCGACGCGATCGCGCAGCCCTTGCGCACCTGACACCCAACCGGTTCCGATCACACGTGTTGCGCTCATCACGCACCACCCGCGTCCCGATGCTCCTGTCCCGGGCGGGCTCGATATCCAGAGCCGACCCCAGCAGGAGCCCGGGCCATGCAAGACGCAGACCGACGCGAACCCAAACCGCTCCCACTCCAGAGCCACGGCCACCCCGCGCGTGACCGGCGTGGCTTCGCCCGCGTCCCGACCGAGATCGCCTGCAAGGTCAGGCGCGACGCCCGCACCGTGTTCAGCCCCGGGCGGACTGTGAACCTCTCGCCCAGCGGCGCGGCGGTCACGATCACCGGCCCGCGACGGGCCCGGGTCGGAGAGCGCATCGCGATCGCCTTCGAGCAGCCGCACTGCGCCATCACACGAGCCGCCCACATGATCACCGCCACCGTCGTCCGGGCCGAGCCGGTCGATCCCTCGGGGGGCGATGATCAGTCCCAGCGTCTCGGGCTCGCGTTCGATACGCCCCAGTTCGGGCTCGGGGCGCTCGGGCACCCCGCCGCGGCGTAGCAGCCGCGATCCCGGGAACCGCGCCAATCCGAACCGCCACGCCCGCCGAACCCTATGATCCCACAGGATTTGGGTGTTTGTGGAGGGCCCGCTCATGCTTTGGCAACCATCGCTGCCGGACGCGTATCTCGCGATGTGCGACGAAGAACTGGTCGCGAGGATCAGCGATCGTCGTGCGCGGCTCGGCGACCGGCTCGTCATCCTCGGGCACCACTACCAGACCGACGAGGTCGTGAGGCACGCCGACTTCCTGGGCGACTCGCTCAAGCTCTCGCAGCTCGCCGCGTCCGTGGTGGCGGACCGGGCGGCGGAGGGCACCGCGGTCGAGCACATCGTGTTCTGCGGCGTGCATTTCATGGCCGAGACCGCCGACATGCTCACCCCCGATCAGGTCGGGGTCATCCTGCCCGACCTCTCCGCGGGCTGCTCGATGGCCGACATGGCCACGTACGAGGACACGGTCGATGCGTGGGAGATCATCCACGCTTCCCTCAAGCAGTCGGGCTGGGAAGGGCGGATCATCCCGATCACCTATGTGAACTCGTCCGCCGCGATCAAGGCCTTCGTCGGTTCGCACGGCGGCGCGTGCTGCACGTCGTCCAACGCCGACCAGGTGTTCGCGTGGGCGATGAACGGCGGGACCGAGCCCCGCAAACCGGGGGAAGACATCAAGATCCTCTTCCTCCCCGATCAGCACCTCGGGCGCAACACCGCGTCCGATTACGGCATCGACGTCGAGCAGAACACGTGCGTGTACGACCCGCGGCGCACGCATCGGGGCGAGCCTTTAGGCGGCGCGTCCGCCTTTGAGTTACACAATGCCGTAACTATTTTGTGGGCAGGACACTGCAGCGTTCACAAGCTGTTCCGCCCCGAACACTGCGACGAGATCCGCGCGTCCGAGAAGGATCTGCCCGAGTCCGAGAAGACCACGATCCTCGTGCACCCCGAGTGCTGCAAGGAGGTCGTGGACAAATCGGATCTGTCCGGATCGACCGAGTTCATCATCAACCGGTTGCGCGATGCAGAGCCGGGGAGCAAGTGGGCCGTCGGCACCGAAGTGCATCTGGTGGCACGCATGGCCAACGAGTGCGCCGGACGCGGCGTCCACGTCCGCATCCTCTCCGATTGCCAGTGCCTGTGCACCACGATGTCACGCATCGACCAGCCCCACCTGTTGTGGGTGCTCGACGGGCTCTGCGGCGTCGGCACCAGCAACGACCAGCCCGCCGAGCACGAGGGCGGCGAGGCGAAAGCACGCAACATCATCCGAGTGCATCCGGAGGTGCGCGGGCCCGCGTTGCTCGCGCTCGGCCGCATGCTCGAGCACACGGGCGCGGGCGCAGCCGCCGATTGAGGGATGCCTGTCGTCGAGATCTGCTCGCTGCCTCAACCCCATGGTGTGAACAGTTGTCGTCGATGGAGCGCGTCCGTCTCGCCCTCTCCTCGGCGCTGGGATGCGGCCCGGGGCGCGTCTTCGCGGGCGGGCGGTCCGTCCCCGACCGCGTGCGGCGGGTCGCACGCTCGGACAGGCCTGCGTGCCGGCGCTAGAGCGCCTTGCGGGCGGCGATGACCGACTGGTCGAACTTGCGGTGCTTGTCGGCCGGGGTGAACCGCACGGACTCGAAGAAACGACCCCAGTGCGTTTCGGCATACGCGCCCGGCACGACCGCTTCTCCGTAGTAGTCCTCGGGGCGCCCCGCGCCGTCGCTGAACGCCGCGTCGAAGCAGAACTCCCCGCGGTCGTATCTGTCGAGCCACGACTGGGAGTCTTTGAACGCGTTGGCCGTCGCGCGCGCGTGAGGCGGGATGTCGGGCTGACGACGGACCGACTCCGCGTACGAGATGAATGCCCGCGGACGCGTGGTCACCACCAGCACCCCACCCGGACGCAGCACCCGCGCGAAGTCCTCGACCCACGCCATGTGCGCCTCCTCGGACAGATGGCTGAACACCGAGTACGCGACCATCAGATCCGCCGAGCCGTCCGCCAGATCGACGGGCGGCATGTAGGGCATCTGCTTGAGTTCCACGCCAAGCCCGCTGGCCCGGCAGATCTCCAACGCCTCGGGCATCACGTCGCAGCCGAGAATCTGCCCGGGCTCGAAATCGCGGAACAGCGTCTGCGTGATCCTGCCCCAGCCGCACCCGATGTCGATGACCCGGAGCCCCGGGCGGGACACGTCCAGCCCGAGCGCCCGCGCCTCGGCGAGAAACACCCCGACCGCGCCCGCGGCTTGGGCGAACGCTTCCTTGTCGTTCCGCCCGGTGAAGCGCCGTTGCTGCATCGCGTCGGGCAACGTCGGGAGCAGCCCGGTCAACCGTTCGATCTCCGCCCGACCCTCTGTCAGCGCCCAGACCCACTCGGCATCCGAGCAGCCCCGGAGCATCGCGCACAGGCTATCGCCCGGGCTGGAATCCTTGAGCCGCTCGGTCACCGCTTCACGGGGAGACCTGCCCTTGAACACCGAAAACGCCATCGCGTCCTCCCGCCCGCACGCCGGGCCCGCCGCTCAGTTCGCGACGATGTTGACCATCTTCCCAGGCACGACCACCACCTTGCGGACCGTCTTGCCCTCGATCAGTTCGGCGATCTTCTGGTCCGCCAACGCGGCGGACTCGAGCACCGTCGCGTCGGCACCCGCGGCGACCGTGATCCGCGATCGCACCTTCCCCATCACCTGCACCGGGATCTCCACCTCGTCATCGACCAGCATCGACGGGTCGTGATCCGGCCACGACGCGTGCGAGACCGAGCCGCGCGTTCCCCCGGGCCCCAGCCTGGACCACAGTTCCTCGCCCACGTGCGGCGCGAAGGGCGCCAGCACGCGGACGAACCGGTCCGCCTGGTCCTCCGTGAGCTCCGAGACCTCGTTGACGAACTCGTAGATCGCCGCGATCGCCGTGTTGAAACTCAGGCGCTCGATGTCCGACCCCGTCTTGGCGATCAGGCGGTGGAGGCGTTTCTCGGATTCGCCCCGGGGCGAGCCCGCCAGTCTCGGGGATCCGTCCTCGTTCACGCACAGGCGCCAGATCTTCTGGAGCAGCCTGTGCAGCCCGACGATGTCGCGCGTGTTCCAGGGCTTGCTGGACTCGAGCGGGCCCATGTACATCTCGTAAAGCCGGAACGTGTCCGCGCCGTACTCGGCGATGACGTCGTCGGGGTTCACGACGTTCTTGAGGCTCTTGGACATCTTGGCGGTGATCTGGTGAACACGCTCGCCGGTCTCGATCTCGTGATGCTCGGGCTTCTCGTCCGAGCCACGGTTTTCGACCTGATCGATGGGGACCAACGATCTGTCGGCACGCTGATACGCGAAGCTCGTGATCAGACCCTGGTGGAACATCTTCTGGAACGGCTCGGGCGTGGTGACCTCGCCCAGGTCGTACAGCACCTTGTGCCAGAACCGGGCGTAGAGCAGGTGCAGCACCGCATGCTCGGCGCCGCCCACGTACAGGTCCACACCGCCGAGCCGGTCGGGTATGCCGACCCGTCGGTCCATCCAGTACGACTCCGCTTCGCGCGAAGCGAACCGGTCCTCGTTGTGCGGGTCGCAGTATCGCAGGTAGTACCAGCAACTGCCCGCCCAGCCCGGCATCGTGTTCGTCTCGCGGCGAACCGGCGCCCCGGGATCCAGACCCCCCACGCCCGCCCGCCCCGCGGTGGTCTGCACCCAGCCGGTCGCCTTGCCCAGCAGCGGCGTCGGCTCGTCGCTCTCGACCGGCTGGTAGTCCGCCAGCGGCGGCAACTCCACCGGCAACGCGTCCTCCGACACCGCGTGGTGCTGCCCTCGCTCGTCGAACACAATCGGGAACGGCTCGCCCCAATACCGCTGGCGGCTGAACAGCCAGTCGCGCAGGCGGTAGTTCACACGCTTGGCGCCGATCTGCTGGTCGCCCATCCACTCGAACATGCGCTGCTTGGCCCGCTCTACATCCAGACCATCGAGAAAGCCGGAGTTGATCGCCGGGCCGTCTCCCGTGTAGGCGTCGCCGTCGAAACCCTCGGGCGGGCGCACGGTGCGCACGATCGGCAGACCGAACTTCTCGGCGAACTCCCAGTCGCGTTGGTCCTGCCCGGGGACCGCCATGATCGCGCCGGTGCCGTACCCCATCAGCACGTAATCGCTGGTCCACACCGGGATGGGCTCGCCGGTCGCCGGGTTCTTGACCGTCAGCCCGATGAACACGCCGGTCTTTTCCTTGGACTCCTGGCGTTCGACGTCGGCCTTGTTGCGGGCCTCGCCGACATACGCCGACAACACCGACAGATCGGTGTCCGCCGGCGCGATGTCCTGCGCGAGTTCGACCAGCGGGTGCTCGGGCGCCACGACCATGTACGTCGCGCCGAACATCGTGTCCGGGCGCGTGGTGAACACGCGCAGCGACTCGCCCGAGATGTTGCCGTCCGCGTCGAGCAGCGGGAAGTCGATCTCGGCGCCTTCGGACCTGCCGATCCACTCGGCCTGCTGGGTCTTGGTCGAGTTCGGCCAGTCCAGCGGGCCCAGATCTTCGAGCAACCGCTCGGCGTAGGCGGTGATGCGGAACATCCACTGGCGAAGCGGCTTGCGGAGCACCGGGAACCCGCCGCGCTCGGAACGCCCGTCGATGACCTCCTCGTTCGCCAGCGCCGTCCCGAGCTTGGGGCACCAGTTCACCGTCTGCTGGCTCAGGTACGCCAGGCGGTACGAATCGAGGATCGCCAGGCGGGTCTCGCGGTCCAGCGACGACCACGCCCCGGCGTCGGTGCCGTCCGGCAGATCGCCCGCGCCGGTGTACTCGGCAGCGTTGGGATTCAGACGCACCCGACGCTCGCCGGACTCGAACTCCTCCACCAACTCCTCGATCGGGCGTGCGCGCCCCGCCCCGCCCTCGGCTTCGGGGTCGAACCACGCGTGGTACAGCTTCAGGAAGATCCACTGCGTCCACTTGTAATAGCCCGGATCGATCGTCCCGAACTCGCGGGACCAATCGTAACTGAAGCCGAAGCGCTTCAACTGGCGCCGGAAGTTGTCGATCGCCTCACGCGTCGTGATCTCGGGGTGGACGCCGGTCTGGATCGCGTACTGCTCGGCCGGCAGACCGAACGCGTCCCATCCCATCGGGCGCAGCACGTTGAACCCGTTCATCCGCTTGTACCGGCAGATGATATCCGTGGCCGTGTAACCCTCCGGGTGCCCGACATGCAGACCGGACCCCGAAGGGTACGGGAACATGTCCAGGCAGTAGTACTTCGGTCGCGACGGGTCGAAGCCGGGCTCGCCCGGGTTGGGCTGGCGGAAGGTGCCGTGCTCCTCCCACCACGCCTGCCAGCGCGTCTCGATCTCGTCGGCGAGACGGGCGTCGTAGCGGCTCTTGGGGGGGTCGGTTGCTTGGGTGTCGGTCATCGAGAGGAGATCCTGGGAGTGACGGCGTCCGCGTCGGCGCCCCGGCCCGGGGGCATGAATACGTCAACAAGCCCCGACAGCGCGGGGCTCCGATCATCGAATCGAGCGATCAGCGCGCGTCAGAGCCCCGGCATGGACCGCGTAAGCCGCGAGATGGGCCCTCCCACGGGGCGGAACATCGGGTGCTGGGTATCGGGCTCGGCCGGGCGCATGGACCGAGTATACCCGGGCGTGTCAGCCGCCGGGCCCGCCCGTGAACACGACCGCGCGCCCCCTCAGCGTGACACGGTGCACCGGACGTGTGGCGTACGCCGCCCCGCCCGGACGCTGCAGGTTCCCCCCGTCCAGGTCCGACAGCCCCGCCCCGACCGCCCCGCCGGCGATCTCGGCCACACCGGTCTCGTCAACGATCACCGCGTCCGCGCCGACCGAGGCCCCCTGGCGTCTCAGTTCCGCTTCGGCCCGCGACCGCGCCTCGCCGATCTGCCCCGCGAACCGGGCATCCGACTCGGACCGCACCAGCCCGACCACGCGGAACGCCCGGGACGGCTCGCTGGACATCAACGCGACCCCCGACCCGTCGCCCGCCTCGCCCGGCCCGAGCACCCGCACGCCGGG
>DIYM01000004.1 GCA_002429045.1 Phycisphaerales bacterium UBA6054 | reverse complement strand
GTATTCGGTGGGGGGGGGCGGTGGGGAGGCGCCCGGGCCCGGGCCGGGATCGGGCGCGAAGTCGGGTGTCTCGTACCCGCCGGTGTCGGTCCCGCCGTAGCCATCCGCGGCGGGCGCGAAATCGGGCGAGAACCCGCGGCTGCCGCCCACGTGCCGCCCGTCGTGGTTCTTGAACCGGACCACCGAGGAATCCCACACGAGCTTGACGGTGCCGGTGGGCCCGTTGCGCTGCTTGGCGAGGATCAACTCGGCCAGGTTGAGCTTGTCGCGGTTCTCCTCGTCGAAGTCGGGGCTGTTCGGGTCCCACGCCGGGTCCCCGCGGTGGTAGTACGACTCGCGGTGCAGCAGCGCCACCACGTCGGCGTCCTGCTCGATCGAGCCGGACTCGCGGAGGTCGGACATGCGGGGCCGGTTCCCCTCGCGCTGCTCGGCGCCGCGGTTGAGCTGGGCCAGGCAGATCACCGGGACCTTGAGTTCGCGCGCCAATGCCTTGATCGACCGGCTGATCTCGGAGACCTCGACCTGGCGTGAATCGCGCGCCGAGCCCGGCGAGGAAAGGAGCTGGAGGTAGTCGATCACGATGCAGCCGATGTCGTGACGCTGCTTCATACGCCTCGCCTTGGCCCGCAGGGTGAGCACCGTCATGCCGGGCGTGTCGTCGATGATCATGGGCGCCTCGGCCAGTTCGGCGGCCGCGTCGCTGAGCTTGCGGAACTCCGACTCGGAGACCTGGCCCGACCGCAGCTTGGCCGAGTCCACCCCCGAACGCGAGGACAGCAGGCGCTGCACCAGCGAGCCGCGTGACATCTCCAGGCTGAAGATGCCGACCGGGATGGGCTTGGCGCCCTTGGTCGATTCCCAGGGCGTCCGCCCGCCGAACGCGATCTGCTCGGCCAGGTTGAGCGAGAACGCGGTCTTTCCCATCGACGGGCGCGCGGCGAGGATGACCAACTCCTCGGGCTGCAGACCGCTGGTCAGTTCGTCGAGATCGGGAAAGCCGGTGGGGGTGCCCGAGATCGGTTTCCCGTCGGCCTCGAGGATCCGATTCATCTCCTGGTGGAGGAGCTCCTTGAGGTTCTCCGGCTCGGCGTTCACGTCCTCGGAAGCGATATCGAAGATCTTCTTCTCGGCGACGTCGATCACGCGCTTGGCCGAGTCGGGCGTGCCGTCCGATCCGGTGTACGCGTCGTGCAGGATCTCGCCCGCGGCGTCGATGAGCTTGCGCAGGCGCGCCGCATCGGCGATCAGTTTGGCGTAATATGGTGCCGACGCGGCGGAGGGCACTGCTTCGGCCAGTTCCATCAGATACCCCGTCCCGCCGACGCGATCGAGCACGCCCCGCGCACGCAGGGTCTCGGTCAGTTGCACGAGGTCGCCGGTCTGGTGAGCGTCGAACGTGTCCACCAACGCCTGATAGATGGTCGCGTGGGACTGCTTGTACATCGACTCGGGCGAGGGCAGGATCTCGACCACATCGTTGAGCACGCCCGGGTCGAGCAGGATCGAGCCGAGCAGCGAACGCTCCGCCTCGCTGGCGTGCGGCGGGGTGCGGTCGAACAGCTGGCCCATCGCCTCGTGGTCGGTGCGGAACTTGCCCGCCTTGCCCCTGCGGGGGTCTTCCGGGCGGGCATCGGGTTTGGCCTCGAACTGCGTCACGTGGACATCGTCGCGCGCGTTCGCCCGGTTGTCGAGCCGCGGCGGGCCCAGAGCGTGCAAGCGACAGGTTTTTCAGGCCCGGATTCCCCCTTCGGGGACGAATCGTCCGCCCCGGTCACGCCGTATCGTCGTGCATGGATATCTACGGCCCATCGATGGGGGCGCTCAGCTCCGGGCGCCTGCCCGAGCCGCTGCCCGAATCGCCCCTGCCCATCCTCCGGACATGGTTCGACGAGGCGAGGGATGCCAAGGATCAGCCCAACCCCAACGCGATGACGCTCGCGACCATCGATCCCGACGGGCGTCCCTCGGCGCGGATCGTGCTGTGCAAGCATCTCCACGACCATCTCGGCTGCGCGGTGTTCTTCACCAATCTCGACAGCCGGAAGGGGCGGGCGGTCGAGGCCAACCCCCGGGTGTCGCTGGTCCTGCACTGGGACCACACCGACCGGCAGGTCCGGCTGGAGGGCCCGACATCACCGTCGCCGGATGCCGAGTCGGACGCGTACTTCGCGAGCCGACGCTGGGAGAGCCGGGTGGGCGCGTGGGCGAGCGATCAGTCCCGCCCGATCGGATCGCGTCAGGAGTTGCTCGGCAAGCTCAACGCGGTGGTGGACCGGTTCGGTGTGGATGTCGAGGCCGCCTCGCGCGGCGAGCCGGTCGAGATCCCGCGTCCCCCACGCTGGGGCGGCACGCGTGTCTGGTTCGATCGCGTCGAGTTGTGGTGCGGCTCGGCCAGCCGCGTCCACGACCGCGCCGAGTGGACACGCGAGCTCACGCCCTCAGAGATCGAGGGGGCGCCGGGCTACGCGGGGAGCGCATGGGCGAGCACACGCGTCCAGCCTTGACGGTCACAGCCCGACCGGGCGTTCGAACCGCAGCAGCGCCCTGACGATGCGCCGGATCGCGCGGAGCTTCCACACGATGAGGACCCGCCCGATCTCGGGCCAGTACATGCACTCGCCGGTCTTCGATCGCTGGCGTGCGATCCCGAGGGCCGTCACGCGCGACCAGTAGTCCCAGAGCGACCGCTGCGCCCGGAAGATCGACCACGACGGGTCGTAGATCGCGGTCGGCTCGCTCGTGACACCGTTGAGCTCGATGATCCCCAGCCCCTCGCCGCGCATGAGCATGGCTTCGGACTCGCACCGCACATCGAAGCGTCCGATGTCGAAGCCGCCGCGGAACGAGCGGGCGATCTCGTCGATCCGGGCTTCGAGTTCGGGTGTGATGAGGCGGGACGCGTCCGAAAACATGGCACCCTGCGCGTGGTTGCCCGCCGAACCCAGCGAGACCCGCTCGCCTTCGGCGGGGACGGTGTGCAGGCGGGATTTGCAACGCTCGAAGAACACATCGGCCTGGACACGATGGCGCCGGTGCGCCAGGATCAGTTGTGCCAGCGTGCGCTCGCCGTCCCCGACCAGCGTCGGCAGCCCCTTGGCGTTGATCGAGAGGATCCGCCCGTGCGGCGGGTCGCGGCCCGGCTCTTGGATCGTCGCCGGGTCTCGGGCCCACAGCACGCCGACCTCGACCGGGCCCGGGTGGAACCGCTGGAGGAGCATCGGCTCGGTCTGGATCTCCAGGTATCCGGCGATGTCGTCGTCGGAGCGCATGATGCGCACGCCCCGCCCGCGTTCGCCCTGGTCGGGCTTGATGATCAGCGGGAAGCCGCCGAGCGCCGGATCGTCGCGGACCATCGAGCACGTCTCGGCGACACGCCGGGCGAGGTCGTCGTCCTTGGGCACGAACCGGGCGTGCAGCATGTCGGGGTGCGCCAGACGCTCGAGGACCTCGTGCTTCTTCTCTTCCGCGATCCCCCCGTCGCGGGCGTAGCCCGGGTTGACGGCCGTCGGGACCGGACGCCCCCGCGCCTTGATCACCCAGAAGGGGAGCGTGGCGTAGCAGGGCAGGTACCGGATCCAACCCGGCCAGTACTCCTGGCGCCGGGCCTCGGTCGCGAACCCGAGCAGGCGCATCCGCCCGGTCCACGACCACGCGTGCCGGAACACCGTCAGGAACAGGTACGAAAGCGCGAACCCGGTCCCGAGGCCGAGGATCCCGAACCGGTCGGTCAGCGGCAGGACGAGCTCTCGCCCGAGAAGCATCCACGCGATGACGAACGACAGGAACGACCACCCGACGGATCGCAGCCAGCCCGGCACCGTCGTGGGGTGGTCGAGCCCCCCGGTCAGCATGCACCACCACGCCCGCCCGAGCAGCACGCCAAGGCCCGCGAGCGCGAAATCGATCTGGGTCGTCCCGACCAGCACCCCGGCGAGGACCGTTGTCAGCGTCGGACGCACGCGGGTGAGCACCATGAACAGCGGCAGCACGAGCCACCACCGCACGCCACGCAGCCAGCGCGCGAAGCCATGCAACGCTGTCGCCGTCAAACCGCGTTCGGGCACGGGCGCGAGGTCGATCACGCCCGTCTCGGGGGGCACGCCCGGGGCGTCGTGGCGTGCCATGAACGGCGCCATGTATTCGGCGGCTTCCGCGGCCTGCATGAACGGGATGAAGTGGCTCGCGTCGAGCATCACCAGTTTCGACGACGGCATCAGCTCGTGGTGACGCTCGGCGCCCCACGCGGGAACGAGAAAGTCGTCCCGCCCGTGCAGGATCAGTGCGGGCGTGTCCATCCCACGCATGATGCCCGCCATCGGGCGTTGGTCCGTGTCGTCGAAGAACTCAAGGAACGCGCGTCGTTCGCTCTTGGGGCCCGTGATCCCGAAGTGCGGGTACAGGTGCGCCCCCCACACAAGCAGCCCCTTGCCGATCTTGTACTTGATGTGCTCGAACGTGTGGTCGCCCGTGCCCTCGGTCTCCTGCGCGCCCACGGCGGCGAGGAATGTCATCGACGCGACCCGATCGGGCCGGTCCTCGATCATCCGGAGACCCACGGCGCCCGAGTTCGACCAGCCCGCCAGGTGCACCCGTTCGACGCCCAGCCCGTCGAGCACCCGCCACAAGATGCCCGCGTAGGTCTCCGCCGAATAGCTCTCGAACACACGCCCCCAGCTCATCGGCTCGGACATCGAGGCGAAGCCGGGCAGATCGAGCCAGATCGCCGTGCGACCCCGCGCGGCGAGTTCCGCGGCCAGGGCCTCGAAGCCGTTCGCGGCGCCCGGGGAGCCGTGCATCAGGAGCACGGGAGGCTCGGGGCGGCGCAGATCGCCCGTCACGATCACCGGGTACACCAGCGGGCTTTCCCGCACCGCCAGCCCCGCCGTATCGATCTCGACGCCCTGCCCGCCCCGGCCCGCGATGTACCGGTCTCCCCACGCCCGGCGTCCCTCGTCGAGCCGCCAGTCGACGATGTTGGAAGCGACGACGAGCAACGCGTAGATCGCCAGCGTCCACCGCGGGTGACGCATGAACAACGATCTCGGGGGCGCCGAGGGGGGGTGATCGGATACGTCAGTCATCCGAGCCGTTCTTTGCGCCGGCGGGCTCGGTGCCCGGGCTTCCGATGAACCGTCGCCCGCGGATCTCGGCGGTGCCGAGCTGCCCGCACGCGGCCATCGCGGTCCGGCCCTTCGTCCGCCGGCGCTTGGTGTAGACACCCAGCTCGTTCATCCTGGCCACAAACGCCGCGACATCGTTCTCGTCCGGGGCGGGCCAGGGCGAGTCCCGGCGCGGGTTGTAGGGGATCACGTTGAGCAGCCCGACCGGGGCCTTGCCGTCGCGCTTCCCGAACGGCGCCATCCAGTCCGCGAGCTGACCCGCGTGGTCCATCGAGTCGTTCACGCCCGGGATCAGCACGTACTCGAACAGGATCTTCCGGGCCCCGCGGACTTCGACGATGCGTTGCATGACGCTCTGCAACTCGCCCATGTCCCAGCGCCGGTTGACGGGCATGAGCCGGTCGCGGACGCTGTCGTTGGGGGCGTTGACGGAGAGCGCGATGCCCAGGCGTTTCCAGCCCGGGGTCTGGATCTGCTCGGACAGCCGCCGCAGCCCGTCCACCCTGCCCACGGTCGAGATCGTCACGCAGCTCATCGCGACGCGGGGTCCGTGGTGGTCGGTCAGGCATCCGATCGCCTGGAGCACCGCGTCGGTGTTGTCCAGGGGCTCGCCCATGCCCATGAACACGATGTTGTCGATCTCGACGCCCTCGATCCAGCGGGCGGCCCACCATTGGGCGGCGATCTCGGCCGGGGTCAGCGAGCGGATCAGGCCCATCTGCGCCGTCTCGCAGAAACCGCACCCCATCGCGCACCCGACCTGGCTGGACACGCACAGCGTGTGCGTCTTACGACCGGTCCGCCCGATCATCGGGATGATGACCGATTCGATGTCCAGATGCCGCACGCGGCCGTCGTTGTTCAGCACGCCCAGCGCGACGCCGTCGGCGGCCCGATTGGACAGGGGCGTCCCCGTCTGGCGGTCGAGGCGCTGGCAGAACTTGATCGTCGTGCCCTCGCTGACCTCTTCCTCGAGCCTTCGGACGATCGGCGGGATCCAGCCCTCGAAGCCCTCGGGCACCCCGGACGCGTCGCCCTCGAGATAGAACGCCCGGTACGCGGCCATCGCTCTGCCCGAGCCGATCCCGCGCTCGGCGCACGCCGCCACGAACTGGTGATGGGTCACGCCGAGGATGCTGGGCAGGATCGGGGGGGTGCTCGGGGGCACGAGCGATGGTAGTGGGCATGCCCACGAGTTTCGTGGGTTTCGGGGCGGCTGGGCGGGATTGTCGCGCAAGGTTCTAGAACTATTCTGGTGTTCCGGCGCGTTCCTCGCTAGTCTCTTGGCATGGCACAGCGCCTCCGGGCGGGATTCACGCTGATCGAACTGCTGGTCGTGATCGCGATCATCGCGCTGCTCATCTCGATCCTCCTGCCGGCGATCGGGAAGGCCCGGGCGACGGCCCAGACCGTGATCTGCCTGTCCAACAACCGCCAGATCGCCCTGGCCACCTCGATCTACGCCGGAGACCACCGCGGGCGCATCTGGCCCAACGAGCGTGAGGGCTGGGAGCAGCGCTACACCTGGGCGCGCGTCTGGCAGCCCGACACGCGCGACTATCGGCCGGGACCGGTCTACGAGTACCTCGAGTTCGCCGACGAGACCCTGGCGTGCCCGACCAACAAGCGGCGCTCGGCGTCCGGCGAACGCATCGGCAACCTGGACGGGCTCGGCACCGACACCGACTTGGACTACGACTACACGATGATCGACGGCGTGCAGGGCGCCCGCGACGATCTCAGCCGCACGCTGTACTACTACGACCGGACCAAGCCCGACAGCCCCCAGCGTCCCGGGCGACGCACCTTCCGGCGCGAGCAGGGCAAGCTCTACCTGACCCGCTTCCGCGCCCTGCCGGTCTTCGTCGAGGAGAGCACGTTTTTTTACAACTCGACCCACTCGGACGGGCTGTGGGGCAACGCCGACCAGTTCACGTCACGCCACAACGGCGGGGCCCACTACACGATGATCGACGGGACCGTCGGATTCATCAGCGGCACCACGGGCGAATCCGAGGAGGTGTACACCCGCGCCGACGATCTGACGGCCGCCGAGGTCTACGGGCTGATGCCCTCGGTGTACGAGTCCGAGATCAAGTACCGCTCGGTGTACTGGGAGAACCTCGACGCGGGCGTGAAGCACGGGTGGATCGATCGGGCGCGCTGACTTGAGTCCCACCTGTCACGGTGCGTCCGGCTGGTTCCAGAAGTACACGTGCACCGTGGTAGACGACCCTCGCCGCCCGCTGAGTTCGGTGACTTCGATCGGCCCGCGAACCGGCAGCCCGCCCAGGAACACCTGATCGCTCCCAGTGAAACGGCTGTGCTCATCGCTCCAGTCGCCCCCGCTGAAGAACCCGAGCGACCGCCCGGTCCCGGTTTCGGTGATCCGCACCTGCCCCGACGTCACCACAACCGAGTGCAGCCGGACCACGCCCGTCTGACCCTCGAGCATCAGCCGGCTGCGCTGCTCGTTCGACGGCAACTCAAGGTCCACCCGCATCCCGTCGGGATAGGGCGTCGCGGGCCCGCCCGCCGTGTTCACGGTGGACGGAGCCGGCTGGGCCGCGAAAGCACCACCCATCCACAGCCCCGCGCCGATCAGCGCAGGCACGGCGAGGCAGACGGTCAACGATCGAGGGGGCCGGATGGCTTCTGGCATGGCGATGCTCCTTGTGCTGGGGTGGTCGCGTGAGCGTACCACGGCACAACGGGATCACCGCCCGGGTATTGCCAGCCGCTCACTCCTCCGCGTCGCTGACCATCTGGTCGAGCATCGTGCCGATCAGGGCGATCGTCGTGTCATCGGCCGATGAGCTGCCTTCGGTTCCGGTGACCATCACCTTCGGCGTGATCTGGATGTTCCGCTCGCCGATCACGCGGAGCACCTCGATCAGGGCGGCGTTGGCTTTGCCGATCTGCTCGGCGATCTTCTGGTACGCCGCGGCCTGGGCCTCGGCCTCGATCTGGATCGCCTGGGCTTCCGCCTCGGCCTCGATGATCCGCTTGCGCTGGTTCTCCTGGGCGATCTGCACCTCGTACGCCGCGGTCGCCAGGCGCTTCTCCTCCTCGGCTTCCTGCTGCGTCTTGGAGAGTTCCTTCTTCTGCTCGGCCGCCTTCTGCTGCTCCTGGAAGGTGATCTGCTCCTGCTTGGCGATCTCGCGGTCGCGCTGCGTCGTCAGCAGGTTGCCCAGCGTCTCCTCGTTGCCGACATCGCCGATGCGCACGCCCGAGACGGTCACGCCCACGCGGGCCATCTCCGACGCGATCATCGCTAGCGACTGCGCTTCCTGCTGCGAGCGCTGGTTCACGTAGTCGAGCGCTTTGACGTTCTCGGCGTTGTTGCGGAAGATCGCACGCACCGCGGAGTTGAGCTTGTTGAGCAGCGGCTCCCCGTCGGTGCCGAGCTTGGCGACCACGATCGGCGCGTTCTGCGGCTCGATCTTGTACTCGATCCGCACGTCGACCGGGAACGTGAAGCCGTCGCTGGTGCGCACGTTGATCTCGCGCTGCTCGAAGCCCTGCCCGGTGCGCCCCGCCTCGGCGGTGAAGCGGATGATGGTCTCCTTGGTCGAGATCCGCACCACCGTGTACGCCTTGGTGTTGACCGGGTACTTGCCGGGCGGCAGGGGCTCGGCCCGCACGCCCTTCTCGCCGGGCTTGGCCAGCACGATCGCCTGATCGCCCTCGCCCGCGGGGACCTCGATCGTGGGGGGCTCGCCGAAGTTGCTCTTGAGCACCGCGACGGCGGCCGAGGGGACCTCGGTCTCGTCCACCATCGTGACGTTGAACAGATCGGTGTTGAGGCGGTACTTGCCGGGCGTGAGCACATTGGACTGCGGGCCCTTGCGACCGCCCGCATCGGTGAGGAAGTAGCGCGGGTCTTCCAGCATGCGCTTGAACTCAGCCGCGGGCACCTCGGGCGCGAACAGCTGCCCCGGATCCAGGGGCTGCCCGTCGCGTGCTTCGACGAGCCCGATCTGGCCCGACGGGATATCGATCAGCGCCCGCGTCTCGACGTCGTAGATCACCGGCCAGTACCAGAGGTGCCAGCCAGGGGGCAGCACGTCGGCTTGCGGGCCCATCTCGCCGTCGGTCGCGATGACCTTCCCGCCCGAGAGCTTGGATCCGAGCGCGTTCTTCTTGATGATCCCGACCTGGTCGGACCCGACGTACTGCACCGAACCCAGCAGCACCCCGGCGATCAGCACCAGCAGCGCGCCGATCGCCAGCCCGCCCTTGGCGGCCCGCGGCTCGACCCGCACCGCGAACGCCAGCATGCCCACAGCGATGATGATGCCAAGAAAAAAGAGACCGGATGTCATGCGTGTCGTCCTCCGCGAGATGCGTGCCTTCCTCCGCCCTCGCGGGCGATCGGTCGCAAAGTCTATCGGGCAAACGACCTATAACCACGCCCCGTTGCGGGAATCCTGGGGGCCTCGTCCCGCCCGACCCGCGAACCCGGCCGGCTGTTTCCTGGATGGAATCCACGAAAAGCGATTCACAACCGACGCAGAGATCCGTTAACATGTAACAGTTACAGGTTTCGGGCCCGATCCCGGCCCGGTTCGCAGCCCTGAGGGAGGCACCGACATGACATCGCCACGCCGCCGTCCACGCCGCGGGTTCACGCTGATCGAACTGCTTGTCGTCATCGCGATCATCGCGCTGCTGATCGGGATCCTGCTGCCCGCGATCGGGCGCGCGCGGGACACGGCCAAGACCGTGGTGTGCTCGGTCCAGCTGCGCTCGATCGGGCAGGCGACCGCGATGTACGCCCACGACCACAAGGACCGCATCTGGCCGCTCAGCCGGTGGGTCAAGGTCGAGGTCGCCCCCGACGAGTGGGAGCCCGGCGCGATCTTCGGGTACGTCGACAACGCGGACGAGGTGCTGGCCTGCCCGACCAACAACCGGCGCGCTCCTTCGGGCGACTCCGAGGCGTCCGACCTGTTCGGCGGCTACAAGGACGTCGGCGTGGACTTCGACTACACCCTCGTCCGGGGCGTCCAGGGGGCACGCACCTACAAGACCTACAACTTCCGCTACATCGACCGCAAGGGCGCCGGCGCGAACCAGGCCCGGCCCCGGTTCGCGCGGGAGAGCGAGTTCCTCGGGTACTCGGATTCGTTCCAGAGCCTCCCGATCTTCGTCGAGGAATCGAGCTTCTTCTACAACGGCACCGAGGAGTTCAACGACGGCGAGTGGGCGAACGATGACCAGATCTCCGAGCGCCACCGCGGGCAGGGGCACGTCCTCTACATCGACGGCGTGGCCCGCCTCTTCGGCGCCGGCTCGGGGGCGGACGAGGGCGCCGAGGAGTACCTCCTCGACTGGACCGCCAATGACATCTTCTTCCCGGTCCGCAGCAACGGAGACACGTTCTGGCTCCAGATGAACTTCGACCCGGATGTCAGCAAGTGGGGCTATCTCGACGATTACGACCGCTGATCGCGTGCTCCCCGTCCCGCAGGAATCCCCGCTTCTAGACTCCGAGCCCGCCCGGCGCCGCGCCGGGGTCGGGCTGTTCTTCTCGGCGTGTTGTCCCGCATGGAGCCCCCGATGGTGTGGCTGAAGATCAAAGAGGCGTTCCGCACGGACCCGGGCACCGAGGTCACCGTCAAGGGCTGGGTGCGCACGCGCCGCGATTCCAAGGCGGACGGCGGCCTCTCCTTCGTCGCCGTCCACGACGGCACCTGCTTCGACCCCATCCAGGTCGTGGCGCGCGGGGACCTGCCCAACTACGAGGGCGAGGTCGCCAGGCTCAACACCGGGTGCTCGGTCGAGGTGGCCGGCAGGCTGGTCGAGTCCAAGGGCAAGGGGCAGTCCGTCGAGATCCAGGCGAGCGAGATCAGGGTGCTCGGCTGGGTCGACGACCCGGACACCTACCCCGTGTCCAACAAGCGTCACTCGTTCGAGTACCTGCGTGACGTGGCGCACCTCCGGACGCGCACGAACACGTTCGGTGCCGTTGCCCGTGTCCGCCACACGCTGGCGTGCGCTGTGCACCGGTTCTTCGACGAGCGCGGGTTCTTTTACGTCCACACGCCGATCATCACCGCGAGCGACGCCGAGGGCGCCGGGCAGATGTTCCAGGTATCGACCCTCGACATGATGAACCTGCCAAAGACACAAGAGGGCGGGGTCGACTACAACGAAGACTTCTTCGGGCGTGAGGCGCACCTGACGGTGTCCGGGCAGTTGAACGTCGAGACCTATTGCTGCTCGCTGAGCCGGGTGTACACGTTCGGCCCGACGTTCCGAGCGGAGAACTCGAACACGTCGCGTCACCTGGCCGAGTTCTGGATGATCGAGCCCGAGATCGCGTTCGCCGATCTGATGGACGACGCCGAGCTCGCCGACGAGATGGTCAAGTTCTGCGTGAACGCCGCGCTGGCCGAACGCCCGGACGACATGGCGTTCTTCGATCAGCGCATCGAGAAGGGCCTGCTCGACCGCCTGCGATCCGTCGTGGACGCCCCGATGCGCGTGGTGCCCTACACCGACGCGGTCAAGATCCTCAAGGACTCGGGCGAGAAGTTCGAGTTCGATGCGGACTGGGGCAGCGACCTCCAGTCCGAGCACGAGCGGTACCTGACCGAGCGGCATTTCAAGCAGCCCGTCGCTCTGATCAACTACCCCAAGCAGATCAAGGCTTTCTACATGCGCGAGAACGATCCGGGCACGGACGGCGCCCCGGGCGAGACGGTCGCCGCGATGGACCTGCTGGTCCCGGGCGTGGGCGAGTTGCTCGGGGGCTCGCAACGCGAGGAACGCCTCGACGTCCTCGATCGGCGCATCGGCGAGATGGGCCTGATCAGAGACGACTACTGGTGGTACCGCGACCTGCGCAAGTACGGCACGGTCCCGCACGCCGGGTTCGGGCTCGGTTTCGAGCGGTTGGTGCAGTACGTCACGGGCATGCAGAACATCCGCGACGTGATCCCCTTCCCCCGCGCCCCCCGCCAGGCCGAGTTCTGATGAGCGCGTTTTCGGTGCTGTGCGCCTGCGCGCCGGCGCTGATCGGTTGGCCCGTGCTCGGCGTGCACGCGTCGGCGGACGCGGCCCGCGGGATCGGGGAGGCGCTGCTGGGGATGCAGGACGCCGCGGGGCGTGCCGATTCCGGGGCGTACATGCGATGGGTGGACAGCACGGACCCGGTGTTCGCCGAGGAACAACGCAAGTGGGCCAGAGACCTGAGGGTGCACCCCGTCGAGCGGGTGGTGTTCCAGGCCGATCTCGCCCGTGTCGCGGTTGTGGCGGCGGATTCCTGGGCGGTGCCGCTGACCATCCGCTGGGTGCTGCCCGGCGAGTCCGTGGAGCGGACGGTCTCGTTCGACGCGGCGTTCCGCCCGCTTGGGTTGCCCGGGGGCGTGTGGCTGTTCGGCGGCCCGGTCTGGGAGGAGCACGCGGGCGAGAACGTGCGCCTGCTGACCACGCCCGGCGATCGGGACGCGTCCGAGATGGCCGAGTATCTCGCCGATCATGTCGGGTCGTTCCGCGGAGCGATCGAGACCGAACTCGGCGAGACGCTTTCGGCGGACCCCACGATCAAGATCTACCCGGACATGCGGGCGCTGCAGGCGTCGATCGGGCTGGGCTATACCAGCCCGCTGGGGGGTTGGAACGAGCCGGGCGAGTCGATCAAGCTGCTCAGCCGAGCCGGCTTTGTCGGCCCGCGGCTCGACGCGACGGTCGCCCACGAACTCGGTCACGCGGTCAGCTTCGAGTGGGGGGACGCGATCATCGACGCCCCGTGGTGGTCGCTCGAGGGGATCGCGGAGGTCGCCGCCGACCCGTTCCGGGATGAGCGGTTCGGATCGGCGGAAGACGCCGCCGCCCGACTCGCCCGGGAGGGGCGGCTCGAGGACTTCGCGCGGTTATCCGACTTCCGTGGTGAAGCCATGCGCTACGGGCGTCAGGTGTATGTGCAGGGACGCTCGATGGTCCGGTTCATTGGCGAGCGGTTCGGCCGCGAGGCACGCAACGACTGGTTCCGCGCCATGGGGCGGGGCGACTCGCTCGAAGACGCGACGCGTGATGTGCTCGGCGTCACGTTCGAGCGGCTCGACCGCGACTGGCGCGAGTCGCTGCGCTGAGCGGCACGGCTACTCCTCGGCGATCGGGGGCGTCTCTTCCACCGCGGCGATCCCGGTCGCGTTGCCGTCCGAGACACGCTGCTCCGTGGGCCTCAGCAGCAGCCATCCCCACACGCACACCGACAAGAACACGGTCCACAGCGCGATCCATCCGATCGAGTCGCGCACCTTCGTGGGGTGCTTCGCGAGCGGCCTGGACATCAGTATCAAGGCTTTCGCACCGACCGGCGCGGATGCCCGCGCCGAGCACCGGGCCGCCGAAGCGCCACGCGGCGAGAGCCACGCCCACGCGCGGATCACGCGATCGGGCATGCGCTCGCGGGCGGCGTCGATCCACGCCCCGATGAAGCCCGGGAACGCGATGCCGGTCCGACGTGTCTCGGCAGACGCGTCCGGTTCAGGGACGCTCCCAACGGCCGCCGTTGCCGGCTCGGGCTCGGCCGCTTGCGCTGGATCGGGCCCGCTATCGAGGGGGGGCTCGGGTTCTGGGCTTGCGTCTGCGGACGGCTCGGGTGCCGGTGCCGGTGCTGGTGCTGGTGCT